>CATZDY010000055.1 GCA_958417755.1 uncultured Peptococcaceae bacterium | reverse complement strand
AACTTTTTTTTATAGAGCTTTGCTATATGATTTCAAACTTATAGATTTACTAAAATCCTAAAAATCTATGTGGATTTATCCAGATATATTTTATTATTTTAACTTCCTATAATAAATATTATGTAAACTAATTTATGATTTATAGTCCTCTTCTTCCCCTTTGTTTTAAATCATTTGCCTTGTATTTCATTTATTTAGATTTAATAAAAAAATGTTTCGCCATTGTAACGAAACATTTTTTAACAAGATATTTAAATTGGATTTTAATATTAATATTTATATATACTTATATTAATATTATTAACATTTAGAATATCCACAATGGATACATACATAGCAACCTTCGGCAATGCTAAGGGTATTGCCGCACATTTCGCATGTCATACGGGAATCCAATGGTTGCTGCTTTTCCTTATCATGACCATTGCAACGAATGTTTAATTCCCTTTTGATTTCTTGTAGTTTTTTAGCAATGGCTGAAGCACAGGACTTTCCTGGGGATAAATCTTTTCCAGAACCGCGGCTCATCATGTAAGATGGACAGGCATGGGTTCCCATGAGCTGCTCAATAATCTGATCCACTGGAATACCGCCCCGGATGGCTAAACTGATTAAACGGGAAGTGGCCTCTGTATAAACAAGACAGCCTCCATCAGAACCTGTGGTAATAAAAGTTTCTAAAATTTCTCCATTATCAGTTTGATAATTAACGGTCAAATATATTTTTCCACATCCAGAATCCAAACGGTGGGTAATGCCATGGGCGCTGGTGGGTCTTGGCAATATGTCTCCTCGTTTTAGTTCTCTGGAAGGGTTGTTTCCATCTTTGCCCACCACCACAGTTCCTGCTTTACACCCATCACGAAATACGGTGATGCCCTTTAAATTCAATTGATAGGCTAAAAGATACGAATTTTCAATGTCTTCCACTGTGGCTTCGCCAGTCATGTTGATGGTTTTACTCACAGCATTTTCTACATATTTTTGTACTTCTGCTTGCATTAAAATATGATCTTGAAAGGCAATGTCCTGGGCTCCTTTAAAAATAGCTGCAATTTCTTCTGGAATTCCCTCTACATGCTGACAGCTCCCTTTTTGGGCCACTTCGGATAATACTTCTTTGGGCACTTGATACTGTTCACAGGCTTGTACAAACAAAGGAGAAAATACTTCAAAGTCCCCTGCTACATTGGTTTTTTTTGTGTAAGCCACTGCAAATATGGGTTCTATACCATATCCTTCGCATCCAGCCATTGCCGTTACACTGCCTGTGGGAGCAATGGTGATACAAGCAGCATTACGCCTTTGTTCCTCAGGATAATAGATACTGTTTTCCCAGGCGGGAAAACAGCCCTTTTCCAAGGCCAAATCTTTGGAAGCTTGGTGGGCTGTTTGTTGAATGAGAGCCGTGATTTCACCGGCAAAAGCCCGTCCCTCAGGTGCGTCATAGGGCAGTCCTGCCATAATCAAAGCATCATGCAATCCTGTATAGCCTAGACCGATTTTTCGAGTGGCCTTGGTTGCGGATTCAATCAATGGCAAGGGATATACAGCCACATCGATTAAATTATCCAAAAAACGTACAGCAATGCGCACAGTTTCCCTCAATAAATCTTGGTTTAGTTTTCCCTCTGTAGTAATCATTTTCGCTAAATTGATGCTGCCCAAAAGACAAGATTCTCCTGGGCTCAAAGGTTGTTCTCCACAGGGATTGGTGCTATTTAATAGATTACCTGGCACAGGATTATGCTGTTGTAAGCGATCGACAAAAACAATGCCAGGATCACCGCAAGCATAGGCAGCATCAGCAATCATGCGCCAGATTTCTTTGGCTTTGTACGTAGCATGTACTTTATCCTGGAAACATAGATCCCAATCTTCATCGTTGCGCAATGCTTCCATAAAAGCATCTGTAACGCCTACGGATAAATTGAAGTTCACCATGCTGCCATCTCGTTTGGCCTGAATAAAATCTATAATTTCTGGGTGATCAATATTTAAAATGCCCATGGAAGCGCCCCGGCGTACGCCTCCTTGCATGACCATATTAGAAGAAGCATCATATAACTTAATTAATTCAACTACCCCGGAAGCTTTCCCCTTGGTGGATTGGACCAAAGAACCTTTGGGGCGAATGGAACTAAAATTATACCCTACCCCACCTCCGGATTTGAATACCATGGCTGTTTGTTTTAATGTTTCATACATAGAATCCAGGCTATCTTCTACAGATAGTACAAAACATGCTCCTGGTTGCCAGGGACGGTCTTTTTTACCCATATTAGCCCAAATAGGGGTGGAAGGAATAAACAACAATTCCCCAATCACTTTGGTAAATTCATCTTGCCAAACGTCCACTTTCTCCGTTTCTGCTTTTGCTGCCGTTTGGGCCAACCTGAGCACCGCTTCGGCAAAAGTTTCTACCACTTCACCATGCATATTCCGCTGGGCGTAGCGAGCGTCAAACACTTTTTGACCATTTTCTGTTAATTCCATTACCAATATTGTTCTCTCCCCGCAGTTGCTATTTGTCCTTCATTATATCAGTTCCCTTGTTAAAAAAAAAGTTTCCTTATTTTTCCTATTTGGAATAAAAATCGGATTATTAGTATATTTCTTTATAAAACTAGGGCAAACAGTATTATTTCAAAATTTAGATGCATAGAAAAAAACAAACGGGTTCAACCGTTTGTTTTCCCTCTCAATTGTTTCAAATCCCTTTATTTCATGAAAAACTGATGAAAATAAATGTTCATATGCATTGATTATAAAAGACTTACATCATCTTTATTTAAAATTCGATTCATATTCTTTACAGCGCACATTTTTCCGCACATGGTACAAGTATCCTTTTCCTGGGGGGGAGAACTTTGGCGGTAAGCCTTGGGCTTTTCCTGATCAATGGCCAAGGCAAACATGGCTTCCCAATCCAACTCAGCTCTGGCAGTACTCATTTTAAAATCCCAATCTTTGGCACCAGGAATGCCTTTGGCAATGTCCGCAGCATGGGCAGCGATTTTAGCAGCTACAATCCCTTCTTTGATATCTTCCAAATCTGGAAGCCGTAGATGTTCAGCTGGAGTTACATAACATAAAAAGTCAGCCCCTGCTGCTGCTGCCATTGCTCCCCCAATGGCACTGGTAATATGGTCATATCCCGGGGCCACATCCGTAACAATGGGTCCCAGCACGTAAAAGGGCGCTCCATGGCAAAGGCGCTTTTCCATGACCACATTGGCTTGTATTTCATTCAATGCCATATGGCCGGGACCTTCCACCATAACTTGAACATGTTTGTCCCAAGCCCTTTGGGTGAGTTCACCCAGTACAATCAGCTCTTGGATTTGGGCAGCATCGCTGGCATCTTGAATACTGCCCGGTCGGCAAGCATCTCCTAAACTAATGGTCACATCATGGGCGTACAGGATATCTAAAAGCTCGTCATAGTATTGGAAAAAAGGATTTTCATGTCCCGTTAATTCCATCCAAACATAAAGCAATGAACCACCCCTGGACACAATATTGGTCAAACGGGGGTTTTGCTTGAATTTTTCCATGGTAGCGCGGTTGATTCCTGCGTGAATGGTCATGAAATCCACGCCTTGTTCAGCATGTTTTTTGACAACTTCAAAAAAGTCATCTTTGGTGAGTTCTTTTAAATCTCTATCAAAATAGCCCACAGCATCATAGATAGGTACAGTACCGATCATAGCGGAAGAATTTTGAATGAGCCAATCTCGAAACGCATAGGTCTTACCATAAGAACTTAAGTCCATAATGGCTTCTGCCTTCATGGCTATGGATTGTAACACCTTGGCCTTTTCCTGTTCAATATCCGCACAATCTCTGGAAATACCTAAATTAACATTGATTTTTGTTTTTAAGCCTTCGCCAATACCCTCTGGGGATAAGGCTTTGTGCTTTGCATTGGCTGGAATAATAATTTTACCTGCAGCAATTTTTTCTTGTAAACGTTTGATATCCATGGATTCTTTTTCTGCCACAATGCGCATTTCATTGGTGATGATATGTTTTTTGGCAGCTTCCATTTGGGTTTTATATGTTTGTGTATCATCCATTCCGCTTAACCTCCGCAAATTTTCTTTTAATATTAGCAATTTTTTGGGGGATATTGTCTGCTTTTGTTATTTCAGTCACCATGGCCACCCAGGAGGCTCCTGCATCCAATACTTGTTGTACATTATGTTCTTTGATTCCACCTATGGCCACAAAAGGAATGGGTACATGGGCCACAGCATAGGCAAGATAAGATAGGCCCACTGGGGCACACACATTTTTTTTCGTTTTGGTTTCAAAAATAGGACCCACTCCAATATAATCAGCCCCAGATTGTACTGCTTTTTGGGCTTGTTCCGGAGAATGGGTGGATACTCCTATGAGCATATTGTTTCCTACCAATTTTCGCACCACTGCAACGGGCATATCATCTTGTCCAATATGGATACCATCTGCTTGTACGGCCAAGGCCAAATCCACATGGTCATTGACAATGAATGTGACCCCTGCTTCTTGGGTTAAAGCTCGGATTTTTAAGCATTGAGCATATTTTTCGCCCATTTCCAATTCTTTTTCTCTGTATTGAATGGTTGTGACCCCAGCGCTGATCATTTGGACCACAACATCCAGATTATCCCTGCCATTGGAATGCTCAGAGGCAGTGATACAATATAGTCCTTGGGGCTGAAAGGTTTTACCCTTGGCTTGATAAACTACTTTGCCGTAATCCTGTTCTAGCGCATAGAGAGAAAAACGGAATGTTTCATAAGTTTTAGAAAGGCTATCCTGATGCATCATCTTTAAGCACTCTTCAAGGCAACGAAGGGCCTCTTCACTTCGTTTAAAGTTGGCTGTCAACAAGTCTGCTAGGTTATTTTTTTGGTCTAAAGTGGTTTTTTGGGAAACTTTAACCCCAGGATCTTGGGTGACATCCCGTTCCCATAGGGCTTCCAGGGCGAAAGTCGATGCGGATTTTCTAATACCATGGCGTAATGTTTTGGTCCGGCTAGACAATACTTGGTTTTGCAATAAAAAACGACCTATATCCTCAATGACCCGAAGCCCTTCGGATGCTCTGTTTAAATTGGCATCCAGTATTTTTAATACACCCATTCGTCCGATTCCTCCAACACGTAATGCAACACCACATCTGCTTCTTTGGCCGCTACGATTCCTACTTTAGGAGAAAAGGGCGGGTTTTCCAAAGATACATCTTTGCCCATATCTCCAATGATATAAAATTTGTTTGATATTTTTCTGGTCTGGATTTTATCCGTATCCCCTGTACCAGCCATTCCTGAAGCTGTTATATACAAAAGGGATTGCTGATGAAATATTTTGGCTAATTCCACTTTTAAAGCAGCATGATCCACTGCCTCAATCACAATATCACAGGTTTGAAAGAGAGAAAGACAGTTTTCTTTGGTAATTTTTTGTATCAATGGGGTGATGGAAACCTCTGGATTGATCCGTTGTAAATTTGCTTGCAAAGCAAGGACTTTTTTTTGTCCCACCTGATCCAGAAAATAAAACTGTCTGTTTAAGTTGGAAGGCTCCACCACATCATCATCTGCAATGATAAAGTGCATAAATCCGCTTCTGACCAAATGATTGGCGCAGTTAGAGCCTAAACCCCCTGCACCAATGATGCCAATGTTCTTTTCTCTGATTTTTTGCAACTGAGGGAATGTCATAAATTGAGTTAAGCTTTGTACAAACATGCTAAGCTCCTAAACATTGCCAGTCTTTGAAAACAGGTTGGTAACCTTTGTGTTTCAGCATAACAGCCATTTCTTCAGCACTTCTGCCATCACTGATGTCAAACTGTCCCTTTGTTTCCGAAGCTTCTGCATGACCGCCCACTTCAGTGATAGAACTGGCGGACATTTTGGTTACCCCCAAGGGAACAAGATTATCACGAAAATCAGCGCATTCCCGGGATGATATGGTAATGCCTCCCCTGGGCATGAAAATGCGAAAAGCCAAAATCATTTTGACCAAATCTTTATCCGTGACAATATCCTGGGGCTGATAGCATCCACCATAGGGTCTCATACGGGGAAAGGATACACTGATTTCTGTATCAGGATAGTTTCTTTCCAAATAATGAGCATGCATGGTTGTGAAAAATGTTTCCTTTATCCATGTATCAAGCCCTAATAAAGCGCCGATGTTCACGGTTCGTATGCCCGCCCGGCATCCCTTTTCTGGAGCATCCAGGCGAAAATGATAATTGCTTTTGGGGCCAAAGGGATGGAGCTCTTGATAGCGATTGGGATTGTAGGTCTCCTGGAATATGGTTAGGCCATCCAAACCTTGTTCCACCAAGGGAATATATTCTTCCCTGGTTAAAGGATAGATCTCAATGGTTAGTGAATGAAAATATTGTTTTAAAATAAGCAATGCTTCTTCAATGTACGTAAGAGGTGTATGAACCCTAGATTCACCTGTTAAAAAAATAATATGTTGAAACCCTTGGGCTGCAATGGCTTGGGCTTCTTGATGAATTTCATCTGGGGTTAGTTTTCTGCGTTTGATTTTTTGGGTGGCATTAAATCCACAGTAAACACAACCATTGACACAATAATTGGATATATAAAGAGGTGTAAATAGAAGCATTGTTTTGCCAAAGAATTGTTGGGTTAACTGATGGGCTCTTTGGGCCATTTCTTCTAAATAATGATCTGCTTGGGGCGACAAAAGGCTAAGATAGTCTAAAGGTGATAAATGGTCGGCATATATGGCTCTTTGCACATCATATTCAGTGACTTGGGATACATAATGTTCAAAATCAAAATGTTCATACTGCTGGATGATAGAATAAAAACTCATATGCTCACCTCAAAAATCCTGTTAATGGAGAAGACGCTTGGCCATGGTCAGAAACACTTCCTGGACCAGCCAAATGGGCATAACGGCCTGCCTGTACAGCCAAAGCAAAGGCCTGGGCCATTGTGACAGGATTTTTGGCTGTGGCCACTGCAGTATTGACCAAAACAGCTGCTGCCCCTAGTTCCATGGCTTCTGCTGCTTCTGAAGGTTTGCCAATGCCTGCGTCCACAATGATGGGCAAATCAATTTGATCGATTAAAATTCTGACCAATTCCTTGGTTTTTAGCCCTCGATTGCTTCCAATGGGAGCACCTAAAGGCATGATTGCTGCTGCTCCTGCTTCCTTTAATTTTTGGGCTGCCGTCAGGTCCGGGCTCATATAAGGTAAAACAACAAAACCTTCTTCAGCTAAGATTTGAGTGGCCTTGATGGTTTCAAAGTTATCTGGCAGCAAGTATTGATTATCATGAATCACTTCTATTTTAATCCAATTGCCACATCCAGCAGCCCGGGCTAGTCTTGCAATGCGGACAGCTTCTTCTGCATTTCTAGCCCCAGAGGTATTGGGCATTAATACACAATCTTTGGGGATATATTGCAGCATATTATGTTCTGGACGATCAAACTCCACTCTACGTAAAGCCACGGTTACCACTTGTACTCCTGAAGCCTTTATGATAGAAGGAATCATTGTGTCATCAGCATATTTCCCTGTGCCCAGAAATAGCCGACTGGTTAAATCAATATCTCCTATTTTGAGTGTATCAGTCATATGAAAATCTCCTTATGCATTCCTCGGGTTTAGTGAAAGGCTTACAATATGCCAATCAACCTCCCCCTACAAAGCGTAAAATTTCAATGCTATCCTGTTCCTTGAGTACAATGGTATCCCAGTGTTCCTCAGCAATGATTTCTTTGTTTAATTCTAGCACCACATTTTCCCGAGGTATCTTACAAGTTTCCAAAAGCAGGCCTAAGGTCATGGGAGAGGAAATTTCTTGTTCATTTCCGTTGATTACTACCTGCATGTTGTATCACCCCCTAGAAACAAAAAAGCCTGTCGCAAAAAGACAGGCAAATGATTTTCCACTTTGCATGCTTTCCTACGACGGTATTAACCGCTTCAGGTTCAAAGGGTTAGGCTATGCCTTCTCAGCCAAAGGGCACCCCTAGCTTTTTATTTAGTATATCATTCATTGATTGCAGTGTAAAGAAGAACAAAACCTCTAAAAGAAAAAGAAATGTCGGAAGAACATTTCCGACATCAGAAACAAGGAACTTTCTAATCAAAAAAGTTAGCTATATTTAATGATGGCACTGTCCGCCGTCACTGCCGTGACAAGTATGGCCGTGCCCATGATGATGTTGACATAGGGTATTACTGGGCTGAAAAGTACCTGCCAAATAGCTTTGTACCACATCTTCTACCTTTCCTGAGGCACCGGTAAAAGCAGTAATGCCCTGTTTCGCCAAAGCGTCTTTGGCTCCTTGGCCCATTCCGCCTGCCAGAAGAACATCTACCCCTTGATCGCGCAACAAAATGGGTAGTGCGCCATGTCCTTTTTCTTGGGTAGATAAGAGCACTTGGTGAATGATTTGCTTGTTGTCATCTGTTTCAAATACAGCAAAAGTTTCAGTTTGTCCAAAATGACCAAATACTACCCCATCTTTGTACGGTATGGCAATTTTCATGGTATTGTATCTCCTTTTCAGTGTGAGTATGGTTATTTTTTTAAATCACAAGACGCTTTTTCCTTGCTACGGGCCTTGTTCTGCCGGGGACAGTTATCACAACAACAGCATTGGGAGGATTGGCAGATTTTTTTTGCATCCTTACAACAGGCAATGTCTTCTGCTAGGGCATAATGGCCTCCACCGATTTGCAAGGTTTTGCCTGTGAGCAATGCTTCTGCTGTTTTGTAGCGGGCACTATTTAAGATGCGCTGATATGTTCCCCTTGATACTTCCATTTGTTCCGCTGCTTTTTGTTGATCAAATAGCAAATAATCGGATAACCTTAGTGCTTCCAATTCATCCAATGTTAACATGGTCTTTTCCAATTCCACTGTTGTAGATCCATCCATGGGAGAAAAACAACGGTGGTTGGGCATGAATCCCACCCTGCGACATTTAGGCCTTCGTGGCATGAGGATTTCCTCCAATTAAAATGTGCATATGCATGATATGATTATATTATGCATATGCACATTTGTCAAGAAGAACAGTTTCCTTGCTTGGCTCATTTCTTTTTAATCTGAGCAAAACGTTTATCTTTATGATGTTTTGGCAAGGTAATGGTGAATACAGTGAATTTCCCTTCCTTGCTATGCACTTGAATATGACCGCTATTTTTTTCTATTGTAGCCTGGGCAATGGCCAAACCTAATCCATAACCACCTGTTGTTCTTTCCCTGGACGCATCGGTGCGATAAAAGCGGTCAAAGATGCGATGCAAATGAGCAGGTGCAATACCCTGTCCAGTATTTTTGACTTGTAACAGGGCCTGTTTATCATGCTCTTGTAAAGTAATTTCAATGGTTCCCTGGGGGTTTGTATATTTCACTGCATTATCCAAAAGGATCAATAGAACTTGTCCTATTTGCTCAGGATTGCCATAGGCTAAAACCTGGGGTTTGATATTTGTTTCTAAAGTAAGCCCTTGTTCATAGATAAGGGCCTCCATGGTGAGAACAATATTCCAGGTCAGATCACTAAGATTAAACTCTGAAGAAGCCATTTGAATGGCCTTATCATCCATACGGGTTAAGTATAATAGATCATTGGTCAGCTTAGCCATTCTTTGGGTTTCTGATTGAATGTATCTAAGCCACTTAATTTGGTCTTGCACCTTGCTTTCCTGATTGGCTAAAATGACGTCAAGATTGGCATTGATAACAGTCAAAGGGGTTTTCAGTTCATGGGATGCATCAGAAACAAACTGTTTTTGTTTTTCATAAGAATCCTGAATGGGTGCGATGGAACGATTGGCAAAAAAACGGCTGATAAAAAAAATGGCAATGAGCATGCATCCTGCTACTGTCATAAAGGTATAAATTAAATTGTTTAGAATCGCTTGCTGGGCTGTGATGTCCATAACCACAAGAAAGGTGCCCTCAGGAATCGGTTTTTTCAGATAAATCCAATTGGCTCCATCCAGTTTAAAATCTCCCCTTGCTTTATCATGGGCCATGGCCTTTTTGGTTGCTTGGGTATAGAAAGCAGATTCTAAATTAAATCTGGAGTGAATGGCAATGATGTTCTCTTCTTTATCCAATAAAATAAAAAAGGTAACAGAACGTTCCGGGGGATTTTGGGGAAAATCTTTTAAGGAATGCAAAAAATCAGGGGGCGTTTTGTCTAAGGGGCCGTGAAAGTCGGATACCCGGTCAATTTCCCGGTAAATATCCCAACGAATATTCTGGAATGTAATCAAATAAATCACAATAAAAGCCAGTAACATGGTAATGGTGATGATAACCATATGAAGCATTAAAAAGCGGTTGCGCAGTTGTTTAAACATTGCTTTGTTCCTCCAACATATATCCTATGCCCCGTATGGTATGGATGCATACACTGGAAGCCAAATACCCCAGCTTTTTGCGTAAAAAGGAAATATATACTTCCACATTGTTGTATTCAGCATCAGAATCATAGCCCCACAGCTTTTCAATGATCAATTCTTTTGGAGATACCATGCCTTGTCTGCGAATTAGCAGTTCCAAAAGTTCACTCTCTTTTAAAGTAAGCTTTACGAATTTATCTTTGCATAGTAACTTTAATTGGTTGGTTTGCAAGATAATATCCCCTATAGCAAGTTCCCCCTCTGGCATAATGACGCCCCGGCGTCTGGTCATGGCACGAATTCGAGCCAATAGCTCTTCTGTGGCAAAGGGTTTGGGAAGATAATCATCTGCCCCGGCGTCAAGTCCTGTCACTTTATCGGTGATATCACTTTTGGCAGTCAATAAAATAACAGGGGTTGTCTTATCCTCTTGCCGTAAATTGCTCAATACACGTAACCCATCCATTTGGGGCAGCATGATATCCAAAACAATGAGGTCATAGATGCCGCTTAAGGCGCAATCCAAACCTTTCATTCCGTCATAAACCGCATCAACAGTATAATTCTGTTTTTTAAGTATTTGGGTCAATGCCTCAGCCAGATATAGTTCATCTTCAACCACAAGAATGCGCATAATCTCCACCTCTATTCAATCTATTTCTGTTTTATTACTGTAACATATTTTGATTGAATGAAAATTAAAAATAAAAATATATTTTAAAATTCTTGTCCACCCTCATTACTTAAGATTTCTTTAAGGTTTATTTTGTAAAGTAATTGCAGGGCAAGACATAATAACAGAAAGGAGAATCAAAATGGCAAAAGAGATATTCAATAGATTTGAAGACAAATTTTTATTCGATACTTCTATTTATCATCAAATTAGAGAAGAATTGTTGCAATATATGGAATCAGATAGTTACAATCAAAAATACGGTTTTTATACCATTAGCAATTTATATTATGATACATTTGATAATCATTTGATTCGTACTTCCTTGAGTAAACCACGTTATAAGGAAAAACTACGTCTGAGGGCATATGGTACACCAAAAATAGATGATACTGTTTATGTAGAAATCAAAAAGAAGGTTTGTGGTTTGGTGAATAAACGCCGAACATCAATGTCATTAAAAGATGCTTATCATTTTTTACAAACCAAACAAAAACCCTTGGTAAATCAAAAAATAAATAGGCAAGTCTTAAATGAAATAACCTATATGCTCAATCATTATGCGTTATCACCAAAGCTTTACCTGGCTTATGATAGAGAAGCATTCTTTGGGGTTAATAATAAAGATTTGCGCATTACCTTTGATACCAATATTCGCAGCAGAAGATATGATTTGCGTCTAGAAAGTGGCGGATATGGAAGACAGCTGCTGGAGCAAAATCAGTGGTTGATGGAGGTTAAGACGCCCCGAAGAATTCCCCTTTGGCTTTCCAAACTATTAGCCAAATATAAAACTTATTCCACAAGCTTTTCCAAGTACGGAACTGAGTATCGTTTGATGTTACAAGAACAACGAAAATGGAAAGGAGCCAATAGTCCATGTCAGAATTCTTTACGTCCATATCCAGCAGTTCAGCCTCAACAATACCCCTTAGCAATGCAATTTTAACCATAGGAGTAACCATTGTTTTAGGATTATTGATCAGTTTTATTTACATGAAAACATCAAAAAAATGGGGCAGATATTCGCAAAGTTACGCCCTGACCTTGGTTTTGGTCCCTTCGGTGATATCAGTCATTATTTTATTGGTGGGAAACAATATTGCTTGGGCTTTTAGTTTAGCCGGTGTATTTTCCATTATCCGTTTTCGCAGTGCAGCAGCGGATCCCAAGGATATTGCTTACTTGCTATTTGGTACAGCGGCTGGTTTAGCCTGCGGGGCTGGAAGTTATGGGTATGCTGCTTTGTTTACCATCATTTTATGTGCTCTTATGGTGGTGTTAAGTTTAACAAAGTTTGGGGCTACCCAATCATCAGAAAGGCTATTGAAAATTGTCATTCCCGAAGATTTGGATTATCCCAATGTTTTTGATGAAGTATTTGCCCAATATACCACTGACTTTTGTTTGAAAAAAGTACGTACAACGGATTTGGGTAGTCTTTTTGAGCTTGTTTATACTGTGGTATTGCCCAACCAGATCAATCAAAAGGAATTTATGGACGCCATTCGTTGCCGTAATGGAAATCTCAATGTCACCCTTTCTATGAGTCCTGAGGCGGACTTTTAGAAAAAGACTTTTTATATAGATTTTTTTGCAGCACATGAGTCCGAGAAAATAGCAATAAAACATCAATGATGCATGAAAATTGATGAAAGAAACTGTATCAATTGTATCACAAATGTTTTGAAACATTATGCCAGTTATTTTTTCGGGCTTATGTAAAAACTTGTTTTAGCAAGAAGGGAGAACGTTTCATGAAAAGGTTTTTATCCAAAAAAGTATTGGCCATCTTTCTATGTTGTACATTGTTTGTTGGAACTGCTGCTGGTTGTGGTTCAGGGACTGATTCTGATGCTAAAACCGCATCCACAGCTACCTATGCATCCCTATTTGAAAAAGATTCAGTATTAGATATTTATCTTGAAATTGATGATGCAGATTGGCAAAATATGTTGGATAATCCCACTGCTGAAGAATATCATAGTGCCAATCTTACCATTGGTGATACAACTTTACATAACATCGCCATTCGGACCAAAGGCAATACGACCCTACGAGCTGTTGCGGATAGTGATTCAGATCGCTATAGTTTTCGTTTGAACTTAGGAAAATATGAAAAAAATCAAACCTTGTCAGGTCTGGATGAATTGGTGTTAAACAATATGTATTCTGACCCATCCTATATGCGGGAGTATCTGAGTTATGAAGCTTTAAGAGAATTGGGAGCAAAGGTACCCCTGGCTTCCTTTGCCAATGTATATATCAATGACGAGTTATTTGGTTTCTATCTTTGTGTGGAAGCAATTGACAAAAGTTTTTTAGAGACCAACTTTGGCAATACCAATGGTAATCTGTATAAAGCAAATGAAAGAAGTACCCTTGTTTATGAAGAAGGTTCACAATATGATACCTTGGAGCTTCAAAAGGGTGATGATGATGCCAAAGATGGCTTGAAAACATTGATTGAGCGTTTAAATAATATGCCTGCTGGAGAAAAAGGTGATATCGAATCAATTTTAGATGTCAATAGTGCTCTGATGTATATTGCTGCTAATACTGTATTGGGGAACTATGATAGTTATAATGGCAATATGCATCATAATTATTATTTGTATGAAGACAATGGTAAGTTTACAGTCATTCCTTGGGATTACAATATGTCCTTTGGCGGTTTTGGCGGAGGCGATCAAACAACCATTCCCATCGATGAGCCAGTATTAGGAGATCCCTTAGAATCACTCCCTTTGATTAAAAATTTACTGGCAGTGCCTGAATATTTGGAAACATATCATGGTTATATAGAAACCCTGACAGATAATTTGGATAAAATGGAATCCAGGGTCAATGAACTGGCCAATACCATACGGCCTTATGTTGAGGCAGATCCTACAAAATTCTGTACTATGGAACAATTTGAAAGTGCCATTGTATATGCCAAGGCTTCGTCTTCCCAAGCGCAAGAAAACTCTACCCAGGAAAGTCCCCCACCTTCTGGCGCTGAAGTAGAACATGCCAATGTCCCAGCACCTCCTACTGATAATTCCCAGGGGAACAGACCGGAACAGTCCATGGGACAAAGAAATGGCGACGAAAGACGAGGTCCTGGTGGTGGTGTGACGATGACCAGTAACATATCTATTGTTACTTATGCCAAAGACCGGGCAGAAAATATTCGCCAACAGCTTTCTGGGAAATTGCCTACCACAGGAAATACCACCATCAATCAGAACAAAGGTTCCGGAGGATTTCCCCCTGAACAAGGTCCTGGAGAACAGGCACAACCACCTGAACCGGCAGCATAGGACAAACAATTACTACCATAACGTAAGTTCAATGGAATTTATGTACTTACTATAAAATTAGATAAAGCTAAATGAAACCTTTAGGCCATGTTTCATTGAACTTGCGATTTCAAATAAAAGGAGGTTAAAGGACCTTAGTTGACAGGTTCTTTAACCTCTTATATGTAGAGATAAAGTGCTAAAGAATTATTCGCAATGATATTGTATAGAGTTTAGTGAAATAACAATGGGGCAAATGATTTTCTTGGTATGATTTTAAAATTTTTACCAAAAGGTATATAATAGGCTTATCAAGAGGCTCTGTAAAGTAAACATGAAAGATAGAAGTGAAAAGAAGAGCAAGCGTTAACACAGATTGGTATTTTATAAGGAGGTACATAGATTTTTAATGAAATCAATGTACTAGAAAAGCTGACACTTCCTGAATTTCATTGAACTTTACAGTCCCTACTAAGGAAAAAGGAGGAATTTTTTATGAACAATCCTGTACTTGATGTCATTGCCTCTCGTTCCAGCATTCGTGATTATACCCCAGAGCCTCTTACTGCTGATGAGATTTCCGCTTTGAAACAGGCTGCCCTGGCGGCGCCCACAGCAAGAAATGAACAAAACCAAAGGTTTTACTTTATTACTTCTCCAGCCCTAAAAGATGAAATTGATAAGGCTGTGGTGGATTATTTTGTAGCCAAAGGGGACCAAGCTGTGGTGGACTTATTGGCTTCCAGAAACAATAAAGTCCTTTATGATGCCCCTCTATATGTGGCCATTGCCATTGATACTAACAACCCTTATGGCAAAGTTGATGCTGGCATTGCAGTACAAAATCTGGCTTTAGCTGCCAAGTCCATGGGTCTTGATTCAGTGATTCTTGGTTTTCCTGGCATGGCTTTTCAAGGGGCAAAAGGAGCTGATTTAAAGAAAAAATTAGGCTTTCCTGATGGTTTTGAATATGGTATTGGTATTTCCATTGGCCATGCTGCCAAAGGGAAAGAACCTCATCAAGGGAATCCAGAGCATATCATCACCATTGCTTAAAGGAGTTAGGCAGGAGCATGGTATAAGCCATTGTCTCCTGCCCTATTTATTTTTAAAGATTGATAAGCCTGTGGCTACTGCCAGTAAAATCATTTGGGCAATACCTAAATACAAATTATTTTGTACTAAATTTAAATAAGTAGGATCTGATAATGCAGCAAGGCCTTGTTGTTCAACCAATTGCTGGAGATTTTTGAGCCAAGTTGCTGTAAGGTTGGAGCCAGTAAAAATGACTATCAAAGCAATACCCCATTTACAAAGTATCCATCTGTACTTTTTGAATCCCCAAGGCGTAAAAAATCCATACAGCAATCCTAGCAGCACAGTGCCTGTGGCACAAGGTACTACGATTTTCATATCAATAAACAGAATGATTTGATATAAAAATAATAAACTATCTTTTGAGCTGGCCTGGTCATCCAAAACAACGAGCATATTCATGGCCAGGCCAGCACCAAACCATCCGCTGATAAGCAAGATATGAACCAATTTTAACCATTTCTGTCCAGTTCGCGGAAGCTTCTTCAATTTCTTCATTCCTGTCCTCATGATTTTGATTTTTTTATAGGAATCTCCTCAGCCCATTGCGCAATTATTTCAGGGGTAATGTGCAACACAAAGGAATTGATAACATAATATTTCGTTGCCTTTCCTTCTGTTGAGATTTCCATTTGTCCTTGAACCAATCCAGCAGTCTCTAGCTTTTGTAAGTGCATATATAAAAGAGGACGACTGATTTGTAATAGTCTGGCCAACTGGCTTACATACAAACGCTGGTTCAATAAAACACCAAGAATTTTAACCCGCAAGGGATTGGCCAATGCTTCGGCAATTTTTACCAAATGTTCTCCTGAGGCAATGGTCAGCTTCTTTGTTGTAGGAAATTTTTCTTTCATCACTCCACTTCCTTTAGTATTCTTTCAATCACAGAGACCTTTGCTTTTATTGCTGCAAAATCTTGTTTCAATTCTGTGCCTAAATTTAAAAAATCTGTGGCCAGCCTTTCATATTGTTCTGCTTGTTCCCTATATTTTTTATCAGCATAAGAACGCATGGCACTAACAATGATAATGACACTCAAACTACATAGAACCAAGACAAAGACCATTCCAGCAAGGCCAAAAATTGTATCCTCAGTGAACATAGAGTCACCTCCTTTGCAATATAAACATTTCATGTGTAATAAATTTATTACATATGAAATGTTTTGTCAACTATTTTTTATAAGTTCGCTACAATGGCAATTCACATGAGTATATGAAAGCAGGTTTCTTATAACGCACGCCTTGCAAATCATTGTTTCTATGACACAACAAAGGGCGAACCTAATAGTTCGCCCGGACAGAAAGATAATATTTGGTTTACCATTTTTTTATCATTATCTACCCATCTTATACTGAAAAAATAAAATGCTAAAAAGACAGATAAAATCCAAAGATATGCCTTTATTTCCATAAAGTA
>CATZDY010000054.1 GCA_958417755.1 uncultured Peptococcaceae bacterium | reverse complement strand
CAACTTCATAGCCAAATTCTTCACACAAAATGGTGGCTGTGTCAATATCAACCTCCTGATTAATGGTAGCCAAAACGCCCAATTGCATCAATTTTTTAATCAATTCTGCCGGGCTTTTTTTCATTTTTTCAGCCAATTCTTGCACAGTGGCTGTTTCTCCAATCACCACTGGCTTCTTCTCCACCACAGGCGCTACCACAGGCTCTTTGGCCACTGGTCTTGTAGGCCTTTTCTTTTTATGAGGCAGTCTATCATCATTGCCAAAATTCTGGTTGCGAAATCTATCTTTATTTTTGGGTGGCGCATTTCTGTTTTGATTTTGTTGTACTTTATTCCGTAATTTTTCTGAAGCCTTTGCTTTGTCTTGGGCATTGGCTTGCTCTGGAACTTTAGGCACTTTGATTGGGCTGGAAGAAACCTTTGGGGTACCATTTTGGGTCCCAGAAGGTCTTGAACTTCCCCCTGGGGTGCGGGAATCTGAACGAGGGCCAAAGCCATTTGTCCCAGGACCTCTATCCCCTCCTTGGGGTTTTCTATGGGGTGACTGTCCCCCAGGGGGACGATTCTTGGAATTCCGCTGCCCCTGTCCATGATTTTGGCCAGGGTTTTCTCGGCGTTCCCCTTCCCGGGAAGGTTGCCCTGGAGAGTGGTTGGTATTTTGTGGTCTCAAAGTATTGGTAGTCCGTTCCTTTTGTTTTGTTCCAACAGGCTGGGAAGGTTTGTTACTTTGTTCTCCACCTTGCCCCTCCTTGGCCATATTCGTTTCCTGCTGAATGGTTTCTCTGCCTCCTTTATTTGCTGGCCGCTTGCCCCCTGTCCCAGGTCGATTGGGACGATCCTCAAAACGCCTATCCGGCGGACGGGAGGGTACCCTATCCACTAAGCCTGGTCCTTTGTCAAAATCCCCTTTGCTTTCTCCTCCTGGGGTATTGAAAGCTCCTTGCTGTTTGGCTTCTTTTCCTCTCTCTTGCCCCCTTGGTTGCCCTTGTTTTCCCCTGACTTTATCCTGCTGTTCCTCCTTGGGGCTGCCAAACACTTTCATCATTTGTGCAATTTGCTCTTCTTCCAAAGCACTGGCTGGTTTTTTATCTGTTAAACCCATTTTTTCCAATTGTTTGATAATATCCTTGCTTTCTATATGAAGCTCTTTCGCCAATTCATATATACGTTTTTTGCCCATACACAATCACCTCCAAAAATGGTCGAAGATATGGTTCAATTTGACAATCTTTTCGAAATGCTCTTCAAATTGATGACAAACCCACGACCTCCATCAACAACGGCTAAGCCTCTCCCCTTTCCCAAGCCCGCAACAATCCTTGGGCCATATTTTTATCCGTAACAGCCACCACCGCACGTTGGGGCTTACCAATGGCTTTGCCTACCGCAACTTTTGAACCATAGCGAATCAATGGTATGCCAGTGCTAAGGGATAATTCTTCAAATATTTTCACAGTTCGCTGGGCAGCATCCTCGGTTACCAACAGCAAACAGGCCTTTTTTCGCGCCACCGCCGTACGCACTGCAGCATCACCAGAATGCAGATGGCCGGCTCGCCGCGCCAAACCAAGCATAAAATACATTGTATTTTCTCTCATTGTTTCAATCCTTGCAACAACACCTGGATAATATCTTCTGAAATCGGCCTTTGCAAAGCCTTTTCTAAACGTTTGGCTTTTACCGCTTGTTGCAAACATTCCTCCTGGGGACATACATAAGCCCCTCTACCGGAACGTTTGCCCGTGGGATCAATTTCAATATCATCTTGGGCAGTCCGTACCAATCGGATTAATTCTTTTTTGGGCTTCATTTCCCGACATCCCACGCACATTCTAAGCGGAATTTTCTTTACCTTCGGCACGGTACTCCCTCCTATTCAACATAATCTTCTTGGTAATATTCTGTGTACCCTTCCTGTTTATATATTTCTTCCATCTGGGACTCGCTCTTAATATCAATTTTCCAATTGGTCAATTTGGCCGCTAATCTAGCATTTTGCCCCTCTTTTCCAATGGCCAAGGACAATTGATAATCAGGAACAATCACCCGGGCAACCTTTTCATCTTCCCATACTTCCACTGCTACCACTTTGGCAGGACTTAAAGAAGCAGCTACAAATTTAGAAGGATCCATATCCCATTTGATGATATCAATCTTTTCCCCGTTTAACTCGTTAACAATGGTTTGCACCCGCATGCCCTTAGGCCCCACGCAAGCACCCACGGGATCCACATTTTCATCTCTAGAATATACCGCGATCTTTGAACGATATCCTGCCTCTCGGGCTACGGACTTTAGTTCTACCACACCTTCATGTAATTCTGGCACTTCCATTTCAAACAATCGTTTTAATAGCCCTGGGTGGGTTCTGGAAACCATGATTTGGGGACCTTTGGTGGTGCGTTTTACCTCTAAGATATAGGCCTTTAGACGCATTCCTTGATAATATTCTTCCCCTAACATCTGCTCAGAAACCGTTAACACAGCTTCTGTTTTTCCCAATTCAATGAAAACGTTTTTCTGCTCAATGCGTTGCACAATGCCATTGATAATATCCCCTTCGCGGTTGGCAAACTCTTCATAAATGATATTTCTCTCTGCCTCACGAATGCGTTGTACCACCACTTGTTTAGCCGTTTGGGCAGCAATACGCCCAAAATTACGCGGCGTCACTTCGGATTCCACAATATCCCCTACTTCATAGCTGGGGTTTATGGCCCGGGCATTTTCCAAGGATATTTCTGTGCGTTCATCCTCCACGGTTTCTGTGACAACCAATTGGGCATACACTTTAAAATCCCCTGTTTCTCGATCCACATGCACCCGAACATTTTGCAATGAACCAAAATTTCTTTTATAAGCGGAAAAAAGGGCAGATTCAATGGCCTCAATCAAAACATCTACAGCCACACCCTTTTCCTTTTCCAAATCCCTGAGCGCTTCCAAAAACTCCATATTCATTGCGCACAGCCTCCCAAAGGTTTAAAATTCTACAGCTAACTTTGCTTTTGCCAATTGTTCCATGGCTATCAATACCAAAACCCCATCTTGTTCCAATGTTATGCCAAAATCATCCACCCCAGCAATGATTCCGCAAAACTTCTTACTGCCATCTATGGGGGCAAATGTGGTCACATTGATTTTGTGTCCTAAAAAGTGCTCAAAATCTTTTCTTTTTTTTAAGGTACGCTCTATCCCTGGGGATGATACTTCCAAGGTATAAGCATGGGGAATGGGGTCTTTTTCTTCTAAAACAATATCCAGCTTGCGGGATAAAGCTTCACAATCATCCAAGGTAACGCCCCCGGGCTTATCAATAAATACCCTCAGAAAATACCCACTACCTTCTTTCAAGAATTCCACATCCACCAATTCAAGTTCAGTATGTTCCAAAAGGGGTTCAACCATCTCTTCCACCGTTGTGGCCACATTTTTGCGGACCATTCCCTTGCTCCCTTCTTGATACAATATTTCCACCTCTGGGCTTTTTGCTTTTTTCAGCTTCCCTGCAGCACACTTGTTTTGACATCACCTAGCATCGTGGGCCTTTGAAAGCAGCATATCTCCTAAAAGAGAAACCAAAGGGATGCTGCCCGCATAAGCGGGCAGCAACAACAAAAAACCGTGAATGGGAACATCCCATCTCTTCCTTGCTAAGATGGGATGTTCTCGCAAGACATCAATGCATTCTCACCTAAATACTTCCTTTGATTCTTGTCCATACATTTCCCCGTATCAAGAAACCTTATCCAGCATATCTCATCAACAGGCTATAATTTTCCCCAACACAATATGAAAGAGTGGGTAACACCCACTCTAACAATAGACTTTCTCTCGCAATGCAATAAACAAGTATAGTATAGCATAAAAACCACGGACTGACAAGAAAAACCACTTCTAGCAGACAAGACCGTCCATCAAATCCCTTATAGTAGTGTTTCCACCTAGCCAGACTTTAAACCCCTATATGACCCAGGCTCTGACAGGAAAAATTCAAAAGGAGTGTTTCGAGTAAATTGGCAATATCCCGGGCAGCATTGGGTTTGGCCAATTTTTTGGCAGCAGCAGAGGCCGTAGCCAAATACCCTGGATCCTGGAGCATCCGGTTTACTTGCGCTACCAAATCTTTCTCTGTATCCACTTGTACAGCAACCCCGGCCTGGGATAAAAACTCCGCATTTCTCTCTTCCTGCCCTGGCAAAGGATCATAAACACATAAAGGCAAGCCTTGGGCCAAAGCTTCTGCACAGGTTAGCCCCCCTGCTTTGCCCACCAACAAATCCGCTGCTGTCATTAATTCATCTACATTATCTACAAACCCGTATTGTAGCACAGGATTACGCAGTCCCTGGGATAAGCGCTCTATTTTTTGATACAATTGTTGGTTTTTTCCTGCTACCACCAACAATTGGCACGGATTAGAACCATTCCCCAAAATCTCCACTGCCTTAGCCAATGGTCCCATACCCAATCCACCGCCCATGAGCAACACAGTGGGTAAGGTAGGTGCCAAACCCAGGGCTAAACGAGTTTTTTTCTTATCCATGGATTGAGAAAAACGCACGTCAATGGGAATCCCAGTGGCAAAAACCTTTGAGGCAGGTATGCCATAATAGGAAAAGTCATCCACCAGGGATTCACTGGCAACCATATAGCCATCTACTTCTGGAAAAACCCAATATGCATGCACTGTAAAATCAGTTAATACCCCAATGGACAGGGCCGGCAATCGTCCTTGACGTCTTTGAAATGACAACAAACCCAAAGGAAAAGGATGGGTACAAATGATGACTTGGGGATCCTTTTCTTTTAAAAATTGCATCAGCTTATTGGCGCTGAATTTATGTATCAGTCGATTGAACTCGTTTTTGACAAACCCGGATAAAGGTTGTCCCCTTTCTGCTTGCCGATACAAATACCCATAAAACACTGGGACCAATTTAAGCATTTCCATATAAGAACCCAACACAGCTTTTTCCAACAACGGGCTGGTAAACCGAAAGGTATCCAGCACCGTAACCTCTGCTTGGGGATGATTTTCCAAAATTGCGGATTCAATGGCCAAAGCTGCTCTCATATGGCCTGTACCGGCAGTAACCGATAAGATAACAATCCTCTCCAGCTTAGCCATAGAAAAACCCCTTTTACAAACAATATGATAGCATTGCCAAAACTTTTTCAATAATTTCTTCCTGTTTCACTGTCTCCACTTCTCCACTGCGCCGGTGTTTCAGTTCCACATTGCCCTCAGCCAAAGCTTTGGCTCCCACCACAACCCGCAAGGGATAACCAATCAAATCTGCATCTTTGAACTTTACCCCTGGCCTTTCATTGCGGTCATCCAAAACAACTTCCACTCCAGCTGCTAATAAATCTGTATAGATTTTTTCCGCTACTTCCACTTGCTGGGCTTCCCGATTGCTTACCGGAATCACCACCACATGAAAAGGGGCAATGGCCAGGGGCCAAATAATACCATGTTCATCATGATTTTGCTCAATGGCTGCTGCCATGGTTCGGGTCACCCCTATGCCGTAGCACCCCATGACAATGGGTTTCTTTTCCCCTTTTTCATTTAAAAAAGTGGCTTGCAGCGCTTCACTATATTTGGTACCTAATTTAAAGACTTGACCTACTTCAATGCCCCGGGCCTCTTCCAAACTTAGCCCGCAATGGGGGCAAGGATCTCCTTTTCTCACCAAACGAATGTCAACACATTGGGCCCATTGAAAATCCCGGCCTGGATTGACCTGTATATAATGGGCATCCGTTTGATTCGCTCCACAAACAGCATTCACCATATCCTTTACTTCTGTATCCGCTATGACCAATACATCGGTCAGCCCCACGGGACCGGCAAATCCCACTTCTGCCCCTGTGATTTCTTGTACCACCTCTTTGCCAGCAATATCCAAACGCAGCACATCCACAGCCCTTTGCAATTTCACTTCATTGACTTCTCGGTCTCCCCGGACCAAAGCCGCAACCATCCCTTTTTCTGTTTCAAACAAAAGGGTTTTGATGATTTGTTCTGGTTGTACCTGCAGAAAAGAAGCAACTTCTTCCACAGTATGTTGGCCAGGGGTGGGTATAAGCTGTAGCTCTTTGGGACCCTCCCCTTTTAAAGGGATATCCGCAGGACTTTCGGCTTTTTCGTTGTTTGCAGCATACTGACAACTCTCTCCAGAACAATAAACAATCACTGCTTCACCGGATTCCGCCAACACCATAAACTCATGGGTATTGCTCCCTCCAATGGCGCCAGAATCCGCTTCCACAGGCCGAAACACCAAACCACACCGCTTAAATACATTGGTATAAGCTTGATACATTTTTTCATAACTTGCATCCAAACCCTTTTCATCCTGATCAAAGGAATAGAGATCCTTCATAATAAACTCCCTACCCCTCATCAAACCAAAACGAGGCCTGCGTTCATCCCGATATTTGTTTTGAATCTGATACAAAAGCAATGGCAGCTGCTTATAGGAATACACTTCCCCCCGAACCAAAGCGGTGATCATTTCTTCATGGGTAGGACTTAAACAAAAATCCCTGCCATGCCTATCCTTGAAACGAAATAGTTCTGCCCCATACACATCCCAGCGACCGGATTCTTTCCATAATTCCGCTGGCTGGATGATGGGCATCATAATTTCCTGACTTCCCTGGGCATCCATTTCTTCCCGCACAATTTGTTCTATCTTTTGAATCACCCGCCAGGCCAGTGGCAAAAGGGTATATACCCCTGCCGCAGCTTTCCGAATCAATCCAGCCCGTAGCAACAGCTGATGGCTTACCACCTCCGCCTCAGCGGGAGTCTCCCGCAAAGTGGGGATTAACAACTGTGAAACTCGCAAATCCAAACCCTCCTTTTTTCCCTGCAGCAAAAATTAAATCATCTCAAAACATCTCAATGTCTTTGCTTTCCGCCACAATACAATCCACTTCTCGACATAAAGCATCTAACAGTTGCGCTTCTGGTATTGTTTTGATTACTTTCCCCTTGCGGAAGAGCAAACCAACGCCTTTGCCCCCGGCAATACCCACATCTGCATGGGCAGCTTCTCCAGGACCATTCACCACACAGCCCATGACAGCCACTTTCAAAGGCATGGTTATACCGGCCAAACGCTCTTCCACCTGCTGGGCTAAGGCAATGATGTCAATCTCAGTTCGTCCACAGGTAGGACATGAAATAAGCTCCACGCCCCGCTGACGCAAACCCAATGCCTTTAAAATATCATAGCCAACCCTCACCTCATGCACTGGATTCCCGGTAAGGGAAACCCGAATGGTATCCCCTATGCCCATGGCCAACAAAGCGCCAATCCCCACTGCAGATTTCACTGCACCTGTATGCAAGGTACCGGCTTCTGTCACCCCCACATGCAAGGGATAGGCTACCTTTTCTGATAACAAAGCGTAGGCTTTGAGCATCAAGGGTACATCAGAAGATTTTAATGAAATCTTAATCTCTTGATAATCCAGTTTCTCTAACAAAGCCACATGCCCCAAAGCACTTTCCACCAATGCTTCTGCTGTGGGCTCTTTATATTTATCCAACAGCTCTTTCTCCAAGGAACCCCCATTGACCCCTATGCGAATGGGAATCCCCCTGGGGCGTGCTGCCTCCACCACAGCAGCCACCCGCTCTGGTTGTCCAATGTTACCCGGATTGATGCGCAAGCCGTCCACACCTGCCTCAAGGGCTAAAAGGGCCAAACGGTAATCAAAGTGGATATCTGCAATCAAAGGCAAAGTAATTTGTTTTTTGATTTCCTTTAAAGCCCAGGCTGCTTCTTTATCTGGCACAGCCACCCGTACAATCTCACAACCCGCAGCAGCCAGCTGCCTGATTTGTTCCACTGTGGCCTGTATTTCAGTAGTTTTGGTATTGGTCATGGACTGTACGGAAATAGGGGCTTCCCCGCCCACAGCCACTTGGCCCACCCACAGGGTTTTGGTTTTTTTTCTAGGCAACATTCTCCTCACTCCATACCTTATCATGAATCATAAAACCATTAGGCAAGGATGGGGCAAATTCCTCCGGACAACCCTACCAGAAGCAATTAGCCCCAAAAGTTACAACAAAACCATAATATCATTATAAGTAATCATCACAATCAACAGCAACAACAAACTAAAACCGATCATATGGACAAAATTTTCCTTCTGGGGATCCACTGGTTTGCCCCGCAACTTTTCCAGCAAAAGAAATAAAATTCTGCTGCCATCTAAGGCAGGAATAGGAAATAAATTAAACAAACCCAAATTAATGGAAAGCAAGGCAGCCAAGGCAAGTAAGGGCAAAAAGCCTAAATCCACTGCTTTGCCTATCTCCGATACAATCCTAACAGGCCCCCCCAAATCCGGGGCTTCCTGTCCTGTTATCATTTTGCCGATTAAATCCACGATTAAAACAGAAACCGCAACAGTCTGCTGAGCACCGGCTTTTAGAGCAACCAAAGGATTTACTTTGACCAAAGTACTTCCAGGATATACTCCGATTTTGCTTGTACCATCCTCCTGGAGCTCAGGGACCACCAATATATCCATTTTTTGCCCATTTCTATCCACTTGGATTTGCAGTTCTTTTCCCGGACTATTGTCAATCTTGCTTTTGATTTCTTCCCATGTGCCAACCATTTGTCCGTCTATTTCCAAGATTTTATCCCCGGGTTTTAGACCTGCTTTTTCCGCCGGCTGGCCTGCCACCAAATTATCCACCTGGGTGGTAGGCATAGGCAAACCTTGCACCCCGTAAATAATACCCAGTAAAATAACGGCCAGCACAAAATTCATCAAGGGACCAGCCAAAATAACCCCGATTCGTTGCCACACGGATTTTTTATTAAATCCATTTTCCTCTGCCTCATAGCCCTCTTCCTGGGGATCCATTCCCGCCATGCGGACAAAACCACCCAAATGAAAGAGCCTTAAGTTATAGGCTGTATCTCCCTTTTTAAATCCCACCAACCTTGGACCAAAGCCCAGGGAAAACTCGTATACCTTGATGCCCACCCATTTAGCCACTGCAAAATGCCCTAATTCATGGATAAACACCAAAAGCCCAAAAACAAAAATAGAAGCCCACAATACGGAGGAAAATAAAAACACACTTTCACCACCTTTTCTGACACTATTATCAACGATTTATTATGCCTTGGAGGCAATATAAGAAGCCGCTATTCTTCGGGATTCCAAATCCACAGCCAATATATCCTCCAAAGAAGGATTGGCAATGGAATGATGTTTTGCCAATACCTGGCTTACAATGTCCGGGATGGCCATAAAACCAATTTGCTCTGCTAAGAAAGCCTGCACCGCTACTTCATTGGCTGCATTGAGCACCACAGCCATGGTGCCTCCAGCCTTTCCTGCCTCATAGGCCAAAGCAAGCAAAGGAAAGCGTTTATTATCTGGTGGTTCAAAGGTTAAAGGCTGTAAGCTTTGCCAATCAATCCGCGGCAACCTCTCATTAGGCAAACGTCCGGGATATCCCAAAGCAAACTGAATGGGCAAACGCATGTCCGGCAGCCCCAGCTGGGCCAACACTGACCCGTCCACAAATTCCACCATAGAGTGGATGATGCTTTGGGGGTGAACCACCACTTTTATCTTTGCATAATCCATTCCAAATAGCCAATGGGCTTCAATGACTTCCAAGCCTTTGTTCATCAATGTAGCGGAATCAATGGTAATCTTTTGCCCCATTTGCCAATTGGGATGGGCTAAGGCCATATCCAAGGTCACAGCGCTTAAATCCTGGGGTTCTTGCCGGAAAGGTCCCCCAGAAGCGGTTAAGATAATTTGCCCCACTTCCTGGGATTCCATGCCTGGTACTTTAGAAAAATCTTCCTTTCCATTCTGCTTGCCCCTTGTCTTTGGATTTCTGCGCTCCAAGCATTGCCAAATGGCAGAATGTTCACTATCCACAGGTAAAATTGAAACGCCTTGTTTTTCAGCCAAGGGCATCACATAAGCCCCTGCTGCCACCAATGTTTCTTTGTTGGCCAAAGCAATATCCTTGCCAGCCTGAATGGCTGCCACAGTAGGAGCTAAACCCAAAGTACCTGTGATGGCGGTAAGCACCACTTGGGCTGAAGAATGCGTAGCCACTGCATTTAACCCTTCCAAGCCCCAAAGGATTTCAAGATTGCAACCACTGGGAAGGTTTTGCCTCAATAAACGAGCTTCTTGTTCCCCAGCCACTGAAACCAACTTAGGTTGAAAGGCCATGATTTGCTTTCGCAATAACTCCCAACCATGTCCAGCAGCCAAAGCAACCACCTCAAAATATTCTTTCTGCTGGGCTAGCACATCCAACGCCTGACATCCTATGGAACCAGTGCACCCTAATATGGCAACCCCTTTCATTTTTATGACCTCCCAAACATATAAAACCACACTCTATGCAGGATTATATGAGTCATTCTTCTCTTTTTTTGTATTTCTACCTATGCTAAAGTAAACTTGTATTCACAATTTTACTGTTTTTTTCCTCATTCGTAAAGCGCCAACCAAGTATCTTACTGATACTTGGTTTTGGCTTGATCAATGGCCCGAAGCACAGCCAATCCAACAATAATTAAAATAGGACCTACTGCCAATCCAATGATTCCAAAAAGACGAAAACCAAGATACATGGCAGCTAACACTGCCAAGGGATGTAATCCCAAATTCACAGCCACAACCTTTGCCTCTAACAGTTGGCGAACCACCCAAATGAAAGCATACAAAACAATTAATTTGATACCCAAAACGATATTCCCGCTGATAAAAGCCCATAAAGCCCACGGAACAAAAACTGTAGCTGGCCCCAATACAGGAATGATATCCACCACACCCACCAATATACCCACTGTCACAGCATAGGGAATGCCAATGATATGTAACCCTATGATGGCTTGTAACATGGTCAGGGTCACCAACACTGCTTGGGCCCGGATGTAATTGAACAAAGCGCCCACAGCTTCATTACAGATTGTTAACACATATCTTCCCCAGGGCTCAGGCACCACCCGCAGCCAAAAGGCTACGATTAAATGACGATCCTTGATAAAAAAATAAGTTGCAATCAAAGCAACAATACTTCCTAATACAACCCCAGGAACACCAGTGGCCAGATGCAACAATGATTGGGCCATGGCGGATATAAAATCGGACAATTGCTTGGCAATGGAACCAAAATTCTCATTGATTTGCTTGACCACATCAGGATATTTAAAATAATATAGTTTTCCCTGCTCCACAATGTTTGCCAAAAATTCTTGCATTGACTGGGTATATTGGGGTAAGGATACCGAAAGTTCCACTAGCTCCACACCCAAACGAAAAATCAATAAAAAGAAAACAGCCAACACAGTGCCCAGCACCAACAACATGGTCAATCCGGCAGCCACGGTTCGGCTCATTTTAAATCGTTGTACCATAAGCCGAACCAGTGGTTCTAAAAATAGGGCAATGACAATGGATATGATGAAGGGAATCAAAACCAGCAATACTTTGTAAAGCAAAGCCATAAACTCTGGGACAAGATACTTTGATGCTACATAAACAAGAAATAAGAAAAACGTAACGCCCAAACTAACCCGCCAGACCCTAGACATACGCTCACCTCATGATATCCTTTGTAAGCATCAGATAGTAATACACCACAGGGGCAGTGAAAAACATGCTATCAAATCGATCCAAAACCCCCCCATGGCCAGGAATGATTTTGCCCGCATCCTTTGTCCCTGCTGTTCTTTTGATGGCTGATTCCCACAAATCTCCCAATTGGGCTGCCAGGCCCACCAATAAACCCAATGATAATAAAAACCATAAGGACAAAAAAGGATAAATCAAGGAAAATATAATCCCAACTGCCAAACTGCCACATAATCCGCCTATGGCGCCGGCCACTGTTTTACCTGGACTCAATGCTGGCGCTAATTTACGTTTTCCCAACTTTCGTCCTACCACATAGGCAATGGTATCGCTGGCCCATGTGGCTAGCAGTACAAATACCAACCAAATCCACCCTCGGGGTAAATCTCGGATGAGATACATATATACAAAAAAGCTGATGTAAAAAATACTCAATAACCCCATGGCCCCATCCAAAAAGGAATATTGAGGATACCAAAACACCACGGTTATCATCATGGCCAAAAGAATCACAGCCATGCTAAAAGCAATGCTGTTTGCCCCCCACACCGCTGTGACAGCCAACAACCAAATGATTGACCCCACTAACAATAGCAAAGGTGGATTTAATTGCATTTTTCGCAACATAGCTGTCATTTCGAAAGTTCCAATGATCATAATCACAGCTGTTAAGAATAATAAAGGCCATCCCCCAAACCATACGGCCAGAAGGATCAAAGGCACGCCCACCACAGAACTTATAATTCTGGTTTTTAACAAAAGGTTCACCAACCTATTTTTTTAATCCACCAAACCTGCGTTCCCGCTTTTGGTATTCAGCTACAGCTTGCAACATATGAATTTTTCTAAAATCAGGCCATAAAACGTTGGTATGCCAAAATTCTGTATAAGCCATTTGCCATAATAAAAAATTACTAATCCGATAATCTCCTGAAGGGCGTATGAGTAAATCCGGATCTGGTTGTCCGGCAGTATACAATTGTCCGGAAATGGTTTGTTCATTGATGGCTTTGGGATCCAACTGCCCTTGGGCAGCCATTGCGCCAATGTTTTTCACTGCATCCACCAATTCTGTCCTGCCACCATAATTCAAGGCTAAATTAAAGATTAAACCCGTGTTGTTTTTGGTCCGTTCCAAGGCATAGGTAATGGCTTTTTGAGCTGAAAGAGGCAACGCCTCTATTCTACCAATGGCGCTTACCTGTACATTGTTCTCGCAAAGCTCATCAATTTCTTTGTTCATATATTCCACCAATAAGTTCATCAGAAAATCCACTTCTGTCTGGGGACGTTTCCAATTTTCTGTAGAAAATGCATAAACAGTTAACACATCCAATTTCAATTCTACAGAAACCTTGACAGCTTCCTTTAAAGACTTCATGCCCATCCTATGTCCATAAACCCTAGGCATGCCCCGGCGGGAAGCCCATCGTCCATTGCCATCCATAATAATCGCCACATGGCGGGGTATTTTGGTGGGATCTAAACTGGCTAAAAGCTCTTCCTCTGACTGTATTAGGTCATTTTTCTTTTCCCTTTTCCAAAATTGCAATACGTTCTTGAGCACAACGTAAACCCCCACATTTTATCCAATGCCCTTTTGAGAAAACCATCTCTACACTATACGGACAAATCAGCACAATATGCCTCTTGACATCTCTTGTTTTATATCCTATCAAGAAAATGAAATATAAACAACAACCCCCTCAATGAGGGGGCATGTGAAAACAATTTCTCCATTCAAACTGTTGCACTCCACTATCCATCCCAGCATATATACAACCGCTTCTCTTGTCTCTCATGCAAAATACCCCCCAATAGGAGTCTAAAAATGCTTTACGATTCATATACACTGGAGCAAACTATAGCTACATCATTTTTATTGTGTTGCGATCTCTTTGTCCATGGTTTCTGATGCAAGCGTTAATTCCCCTTCATCCGGCGATACCCAAACAAACCGCACCACCATGTACCTTCCACTATTCTCCATTTTGCTTTGGGGAGGTTTGGTATACCGCAAAATCGGTTTAATCCCCGCTTCACGGCAAATTTCCACTGCTTCTGTCAAATCCAAAGCCAGCACCCTTTGGGCCAATGTCTCCCTTTCCATCTTAAACAGTCATAATTTCTTCTTCTTTGGCCGCCAAAAGAGCATCAATTTCTTTGATGTATTTATCTGTTAATTTTTGCACTTCATCTTGCCCTTTACGCAAATCATCTTCTGATATTTCAGACTTTTTCTCTTTACTTTTCAAACCATCATTGGCATCCCTGCGCAAATTACGCACTGCCACCCGGCCTTCTTCTGCTTTTTTCTTAGCCATTTTAACCAGCTCAGTCCGCCTATCCTGGGTAAGCTGGGGAACGGCCAAACGCACCACCGTACCATCACTGGTAGGATTGATGCCCAGATCAGATTTCATAATCGCCTTTTCTATCTCAGGAATCAACGTTTTTTCCCATGGTTGAATCACCAATAACCTGGCTTCAGGCACAGAAATATTCGCCACTTGATTTATAGGTGTTGGGGTACCATAATAATTCACCATGATTTTGTCCAACAAAGCTGGATTTGCCCGTCCGGCTCGCAGGGAAGATAATTCTTTTTTTACAACTTCAACGGTTTTTTGCATGTTGCTTTCAGTTTCAGAAGCAATTTGTTTCACCATCTAATTTACCCCCAATATATGTCCCAACAGATTCGCCAAGAACTGCCCTCATGATATTTCCCTCTTCATTGAGATTAAATACCACCAACGGAATGCGGTTATCCATACACAGGGATGTAGCCGTGGTATCCATTACGGCCAATTCTTTGTTAATCAAATCAATATAGGTCAAACGGTCAAATTTTTGTGCATTATCATATTTTTTGGGATCAGCATCATAGACCCCGTTCACTGTTTTTGCCATTAGAATCACTTCTGCTTCGATTTCCGCAGCGCGCAAGGCAGCAGTGGTATCCGTAGAAAAATATGGATTGCCTGTGCCAGCGGCAAAAATAATTACCCGGCCCTTTTCCAGATGCCTGATGGCCCTGCGCCGAATATAAGGCTCTGCCACTGCCCGCATCTCAATGGCAGTTTGTACCCGGCTGTCCACACCTTGCTTGGATAATCCGTCTTGTAAAGCCAAAGAGTTGATAACAGTAGCCAACATGCCCATATAATCCGCTGTAGCCCTATCCATTCCCTGGGTACTGCCAGCCACACCACGCCAAATATTACCGCCGCCTACCACCACCGCCACTTGCACATTATGACTCACAACCTCTTTGATTTGGGCGGAAATGGAAGACACCACTTCAGGATCAATGCCATAGGCTTTGCTTCCTGCCAACGCTTCTCCACTTAACTTTAAAATTACCCTACGATATTTCGGTATCGCCATGGGGCAACCTCCCGTTCATGTATCTATCTATTTCTGCAAATACCGGGAAAATCCTTTATCCTATCCCTTAAACACAACAAATTAGCATTTTTTTGACATTTGCGCCACTTCAGAGGCAAAATCATCTTCTTTTTTCTGCAGCCCTTCACCCAGCTCAAACCGCACAAAACGGCGAATGCTAATATTTTCACCGATTTTATTGATTTTTTCTGTAATCAACTGTTTTACTGTTTTATCCGGATCCTTCACAAAGGCTTGTTCCATTAAACAAACTTCTTTATAATATTTCTCAATTCTACCTTCCACCATTTTTTCAATGATTTTTTCTGGTTTTCCTTCATTGGCAGCCTGGGCAGCTAAGATTTCCTTCTCTTTGGCAATCATATCCGCTGGCACCTCTTCCTTACGCACAAATTCCGGCTTAGAGGCTGCAACTTGCATGGCCAAATCCCTGGCCAAAGCTTTAAATTCATCGGTTTTAGCCACAAAATCCGTTTCACAGTTCAGCTCTAGCAATACGCCAATGCGTCCCCCGCCGTGAATATAAGATTCCACCAAACCCTCTGCAGCAATCCTGCTTGCTTTTTTAGCCGCTGCAGCTTGTCCCTTTTCTCTCAAATAATCCACTGCTTTTTCTATATCTCCCTGTACTTCAGCCAAAGCTTTTTTGCAATCCATCATTCCAGCACCAGTGCGTTCCCTTAATTCTTTCACCATTGCGGCAGATATTTCAGCCATCCAAACATCCTCCTTTATTCATGCTATGATTTCGCATTCATATATTTACTACTATTTCCATTTTTATTAATTTTACCCTAAGCTCTTCAAGTTTGGGGGTTGCCTTCATGAAGTAGACAAAAAAGGCAGGGTTTTCCCTTGAACAAGGGAGCCCTACCTTATCTTGACAACTATTGTGCAACTTCCTCTATTTGCTCACCCTGTTTGCCTTCCAATACTGCATCTGCCATTTTACCTGTCAAAAGCCGCACAGCACGAATGGCATCATCATTTCCAGGGATAACATAGTCAATTTCATCAGGATCACAGTTTGTATCCACAATGGCCACAATAGGAATCCCTAATTTTCTCGCTTCTGCCACAGCAATGCGTTCTTTTCTGGGATCAATGACAAAAAGGGCCCCTGGAAGCTTACGCATATCCTTGATGCCACCTAAAAATTTATCAAGACGCTCTTTTTCATGCATCAATTGGGCAATTTCTTTTTTGGGCAACAAATTCATGCGGCCATCTTCTTCCATTTTCTCCAACTCATGCAACCGATCGATACGACGACGAATGGTTTGGAAATTGGTTAGCATGCCGCCCAACCAACGCTGATTTACAAAAAACATGCCGCAACGATTGGCCTCTTCTCGCACGGATTCCTGAGCTTGTTTTTTGGTACCCACAAACAATACACTTTCTCCTGCCAAGGATAAATCCCGGATAAAATTGTATGCTTCATCCACTTTGCGAACGGTTTTTTGTAAATCAATGATATAAATACCGTTTCTGTCCGTAAAAATATACGGATCCATTTTTGGATTCCACCTACGGGTCTGGTGTCCGAAATGCACCCCTGCTTCTAACAATTGCTTCATGGATATAACTGCCATTTTTATACCTCCTCGGTTTTTCCTCCGCCACATTCATCTCCCGCAACTTTTCTTTTCCAGAAACACCCTTTGCAAAAATCATGTGACGTGTGTAGTACATAGTACACTAGGTGGTATTTTACCATAAATAAACACCAATGCGCAAGATTTGAAACAGGCATTTTCCTTCTTTCTTCTTCAAAATCCTTGGAAACCTTCGAACATACCCCTACATATAAAAAAACCACAGTTCACACTGTGGTTAATGTTGTTTCATTTTATCCAATTCTTCCAATAACCGGTCGTTCAGCACCCGTATATATGTGCCCTTCATGCCCAGGGATTTAGATTCTATCACCCCGGCGCTTTCAAATTTTCGCAAGGCATTGACAATCACAGAGCGGGTAATCCCCACCCTATCGGCTATTTTACTGGCCACCAGCAACCCTTCATCTCCATCCAGTTGTTTAAAAATGTGATGCACTGCATCCAATTCTGAATAAGAAAGGGTACCCAAGGCAATCTGGACAGCCGCTTTTTTTCTCGCTT
>CATZDY010000053.1 GCA_958417755.1 uncultured Peptococcaceae bacterium | reverse complement strand
CCAATAACACCTTAACCATAATCATTATGCCAATTCTTACATTATATTTTTCTTTTTCCATTATTTTAAAACCAAGTTCTGTATGGGTTTTACAACGCATACTTTTTATACATCAATAAACAATTTTTAAGACTCCTAGGAATTTCAAAAAGAACATCCCTTCCTTACATCTTGATAAGGGACAATGATTCTATCAAACAACAAGGATGGATTGCAAATGGAACAACTGTCGATTTTTATCAGCATTGTGATTATCAATTTTGTCTTGAGCGGGGACAATGCCATGGTCATTGCCATGGCCAGCCGTAGCTTACCTCCTCCCTTGCAAAAGAAGGCCATTGTTTTAGGAAGCGTTGGGGCCATAGGCTTACGGGTTATCCTCACCGCATTGATTGCGATCATTTTAACCATTCCTTATCTTCATGCCATTGGAGGCATCTTGCTGCTTTACATTTCTTTTCAATTGCTCCATCCTGAAGAAGAAGGAAAACAAATACAAAGCGCTGGTAGTTTAGGAGAAGCCATTAAAGTTATTTTAGCAGCAGATTTAATCATGAGCTTAGACAACACTTTGGCCCTTGCTGCCCTTGCCCGGGGGAATTGGTTTTTATTGATCTTAGGTTTAGCCACCACCATTCCGATTATTATTTTTTGCAGCAATTTAATCCTTTTTATGATGAAAAAATTTCCCTTTATTTTGTATATTGGCGCTGGTATTCTTGGCTGGACTGCTGGTCAAATGTTAATACAAGACCCCAAAATTGGCACTATGATTCAAAATATATGGACAGGTCCATTTGATTTTTTAAGCACAGCCATTCCCCTATGTATTGCAACCATGGTCATTGTTTACGGCCTGATTGCCAGCAGAAGATCAAAATACATTTAAATTCTCAAACAACGTTTTCCATCATGCATAAAAAAACTTACAATATTTTTCTCATCCGCAGCTCGATGCGGATTTTTTTTATTCTTATCCATTTCTCCTACGGGTCACATTGAAACCATGTTTGACATATATAACGATTTAAAGGAATTTTCTCTCTTTCACCGAATCTTTTAAGCCAGATTAATTGAGAAAAATCTATTTTGATGGAAAGGAGTTGTTTGCTATGAAATGGATTCTAACCTTTGCTATCAACGCAGCTGCCCTGCTGGTAGCAGATTATCTATTATCAGGTCTATACTTTACCAGTGCCAGTGCTACCATTCTAGCAGCAGTTATTTTAGGACTCATCAATATGTTAATCAGACCCATATTTACACTTTTAAGCTTCCCTCTTATCCTTCTTACCATGGGACTATTCACTCTGATTATCAATACAATTCTTCTGAAGCTTACCTCATTGCTGGTTCCAGGGTTTATCATATCCTCCTTTGGCACTGCCTTTTTGGGCGCCCTTATTATCAGCATCATCAGCTGGATATTGAATGCCATTCTATTAAAACGTTAATGACTTAGCATAAGCTTAAAAAAGTGAGACCTTTATTTAAAAAGGTCTCACTTTTTTATATCATAAACGCGAATACTTGCTCCTTGGGATTATAATGCTTTAGACATTTTGGTTAATTTACTAATATGCTCCTTTTCTTGCCGGATTAAATCTTCTACCACATCTTTTCCGGATTCATCCACTACATTCTTAAATTCTTGGAAAATCATAATGGAATCTTTTTCAAAACGAAAGGCAATATCCAGGGCTTGTTTCCCGTCTTGCAACCCATTCACCAATTCATCCACATTGTTTTGATTAAAGATATGGCTATCCACAATGGATTGCATATAATCGCCGTATTCCCCTGCATAGCTTTCATTGGGTGTGGCTGGTATTTTAGCCAATCGTTCTCCCAATTGGGTAAAATCAATAATATGTTGGGCTTCTTCAGCTGCCAGTGTTCCAAAAATATCTTTTACTTTCGCATCATTCACCTTATTTTGGGCTTTCTCATAAAACAATTTACCATTAACCTCAATTTCTTTGGCAATCTTAATCATCTCTGCCCCAGAAAAGTTTACTAAGCTCCAAGCCATGATAAAACCTCCTGTTACTCGTATTTTTTAAAGGATTTGGCCAATGTGTTACAAATGGGACACTTCTCCGGCGCAGGTTCAGTTCCAATCCAACCACATACTGGACAAAGATATAAACCTTCCCCTGTCATATCTTTGCCTTCTGCCACAAATTGCTGGGCTTTTGTATAAAGGGCTTCATGGACTTTTTCCGCTTCCATTGCCAATTTCATTACCCTTGCTGCAGCATTTTGATTTTCTTCTTCCGCTGCTTTCACAAAAGCAGGATACATTTCTTCAAATTCGTAGCGCTCTCCTGCTGCTGCAGTGGCTAAGTTGTCCGCCGTGCTTTGCACCTTATCTGCTACATCTAACAGTTTTCCCGCATGAATCGCTTCCGCATCCGCAGCAGCTCGAAATAAATTGGCTACCTTTGGAAAACCTTCCTTTTCCGCTTGTTTGGCAAAAGCCGTATATTTACGATTTGCCTGGGATTCTCCGGCAAAAGCTGTCATTACATTGTCAAGGGTCTTCACTGCTAATTCGTCCCATCCTTTCCCCTTACTCTTAAATATTATTTTTAAATCCATATAATTACAAAAACAAGATTTCTCCTTTTAGCATTATACCATATGCTAAGGAAAGAAAACATTTTATCCCCATTTGTCAGGACAAACCATTATTCCACCAACACAAAGCGTTCTTTGGATACTCCACATACAGGGCATTCATCCGGTGGCGTTTCTCCTTCATGGATATATCCGCATACTTCACAACGCCAAGTTTTTGCTTTGCCATTTCCTTCATCAGCAGGTGAAGCCTGCACAGCTTCAGGTACAGGGCCTGTTTGTAAGCCGCCCTTTTTCAGTTGACGATACATGGCATAGGTCATGGGATCACCATCATTTGTATTGCCTTCAATCACATCGCCAATCAATAAGGTGTGGGTCCCTACATCCACCGTAAGAGCAGGATCCACTTTGCATTCCACAAATGCCACACACCCATCCACCAAAGGAGCTCCGGTTACGCCAATATGGTGGGGTACATTGGCGAATTTATCAATATCCCGTCCGGATTTGAACCCAAAAGTACCTATCAAATCCATATGTTCTTTGCCTAAAATACAAACCGTAAAAACACCACTATGTTTTACATATTCATGGGTTAAGGTATTTTTATTTAATCCAATGGCCACCCGCATGGGTGTATTGGTAATTTGGAATACAGTATTGCATATTTGGGCGTTGATTTTATCTTCTTGACAGGAACCTACCACATATAAACCATACGAAATCCGATACAAAGCAGAACGTATCCGCTTTTTATCTGCTTCTGTTAATTCCTTGACATCCACCATTGCAGCCTCGTCTTCATCTTCCAAATCCAACAAAGACAAATCTACCAGCTCAAATTTCTCTGCTGGAACACCGCAGCGGGGACAATTATTCGGTGGATTTTCTCCCTCATGGGGCCAACCGCAAACTGTACATCTCCAAATTTTAATATCTTCATCCATCTTCATCTTCACCTACACTTCCCAGCAAAATGAGGTTTTATTTATCCAGCCTTTTGTCTTCTGTCATACAAATTCCAATCATATATCTTCATGCAATGAACTATTCTTTTTGAAATTCTTCTTTCCCTGCCCCGCAAACAGGACATACCCAATCTTCTGGTAAATCTTCAAATGGAGTACCAGGAGCAACCCCGTCCGCACCTTCCGCCGGATTATACACATACCCGCATAAAGAACATACCCATTGATCCATTTTTATTTCCTCCTTGCCTTTTGGTTTGACTTTTATTATGATGCATATTTACTTCTAGAAAAAGAAATATTTGCCCTTTAAAAACATGCTGTGAATCATTTTTATTTAAGCTCATTTTTTCTTTACAATGGTTTTCTCTATAGTAGTCTCATCATGTTTGCTTTTGGCACGGCACTGCGGACAAATTCCGTAAAGATACAAGGTACAGTCTTGCACCATAAACTGCTCTACTTCTCCAGGAACTTGCAATTCCACAGGCCACAAGTCCAAATCAAATATATTATCACAAATGTGACATAAAAAATGCGTATGGGGTTTGGCATTGGGATCAAAATGTCTTTTATCTCTTTTAATTCTAACCTCTTGCAACTCCCCACCTTCACTTAATGCCTCCAAGGTGTTGTAAACTGTGGCTAAGGAAAGGGAAGGAAATTGAGGTTTTAACTCTTTATAAATTTGTTCTGCGGATGGATGGGACTGATTGCCATCCAGCAAATTCATGATGGCCAATCGTTGTGGTGTTACCTTTAATCCCATTTTTTTTATTTTATCAATCATACCTGAATTAAAGTCCTTTCAATTTTATAACCATAATAGATTACTTCGAAAACGAAGTCAACCCTTTCCCGCTATAAACCATATCCAATGCTTAAAAATTATGGTATTGCATTAATTTTTCTTTTCTCCCCCACTTTCCTCAAGGTTTACTAAGGGCAAAAATACCCGAAAAATACTGCCGCCATGTTTCCCTTCCTCCACTTGTATCTCTCCGCCATGTTGCTGTATAATTTGTTGGGCAATGGCTAAACCCAAGCCAGAACCACTGCTCCCCCTGGCTTCATCACCCCGATAAAAACGAAGAAAAATATTATTTTTTTCTCCTTCCGAAATGCCTGCACCTGTATCTTCCACAGCAATCACCCCGCATGGTGTAAGAGCTAAAGTTGCCTTTTCCACAAAAAGAGTAACCCTTCCCCCTGGAGGAGTATACTTAAAGGCATTGTCCAATAAAATATAAAGCATTTGTTTGATTAAATCCCCATTGCCATACACCCATAAGTCATCTTGTTTATCCAAACATTGATAAACAAAAGAAACTTGGTCCTGCATAATCCGAGCATTTCTGGATACTTCATCTACCACATCCAATACATGAATAACCTCAAATACTGGTTTTTGTCCAGCATCCGCTTTGGCCAAAGAAAGCAATCCAGAAACCAGCCTGGTTAATCGTTGACTTTCCCCCACAATATCCTTTAAAGCATCCTTTTCTTCTGAAGATTTATCCTCACCCAAGCGCAATAAAAATTCAGCATTTCCTCTGATGGTTGTCAATGGAGTGCGTAATTCATGAGAAGCATCTGCAATAAACCGTTTTTGCACTTCACTGGTGGCCTCTAATTGCTGATACACTTGTTCTAAGCGTTCCAACATTCCATTAATAGTATGAACCAACAAACCCAGTTCATCTTTTGTTGGCCCTGTATAAGCCACCCGTCGGCCTAAATCACTTCCCTTTTGAATTGCTGCTGTGGTTTCCACTATTTTTTCCAAAGGCCGAAAAACCACCTTAGCCAAGCTGAATCCCAATAATCCTGCTATCATTACAGCCAAGGCTCCCATGGTTAACAGAAATAACTTTAATCTGCTCAAGGTGAGATCCACTTGATGTAATGTTCTTCCCACCTGCAACAAACCCACTACATTCCCGCTCAATACCAAGGGCTGATTGAATACACGTAAAGTTTGACCATCAGAACGCACTGTTTCATAAAAGCTTTTTTGTTCTAAAGCTGTCCGCAACGTACTTTCACTTAAAGGCAACAATTGCATACCCAAATTACTGGAATGAGATACCAAACGACCATCCATATCCACAATCTGCAGATAGATATCAGATGAAGAAAAAACATCCACATTGGGTAAAATAATTTCTTTTAAAGGATAAGAAATTTTTATTGATTTTAAGACAGACATGGACATATTTTCAATGCCCTGATCCACTTCATGGTACAAGGCCTTGGACATGTTGACATACAATAAAATGGCAAATAAAAATAAGGTAAAGGCCAAAACCCCGCTATATAATAAGGTCAAACGAATACGTACTGACATAATATAAAAATCCCTCTGCTAAAAATTCATTTCAGGGGTTACTTCAATACATAGCCAACCCCCCGTACTGTTTTAATGCACTTATCCTTATCCCCAGCATTAATTTTTTGACGAAGCATCCCAATATATCGTTCCAATACATTTGATTCTCCGTCAAAATCAAGGCCCCAAACTTTTTCCATCAATACATCCCGGGTTAAAACCCGCCGGGGATTTTCCATCAATAATTTTAACAATTCATATTCCTTTGTTGTTAAGGCAATGGACTCTCCTTGACGCCTGGCTTCCCGGGAAGCTGTATCTAAAACCAAATCCCCATAGGACAAAATCCCTTCCTTGGCCTCCTGGGGCTTAGCTCTGCGCAACAAAGCCTTCACCCTGGCTAACAATTCTTCTAAAGCAAAGGGCTTTACCAAATAATCATCTGCCCCCAGGTTCAATCCCTTGACCCTGTCAGATACATCATCCCGGGCAGTTAACATCAAGATGGGGATATCTTGTCCTGCACCTCTGATTTGACGGCATACTTCCCAACCATCCACCATGGGCATCATAATATCCAAAATAACTAAATCAGGTTTCTGCCCTTGCACCAAAGTAATGCCTTCTGTGCCGTGATTGGCGATTTGTACGGCATAACCTTCATACACCAAGGCGCGTTTTAACATAGCAGTGATTTTTACATCATCATCAATCAATACAATTAACATACCCTAGCTCCTCAGAAAAAGGCGCTGGTAGCCATTCATCATCAACCAGCGCTAAAACGGTTTGTTCTATTGTATCATATTTTATAGAAATCTGACTTATTTTGCTACTTTCATATTTATGATTTATTCCCCACTGTAACCACAATATTTTTGGTTTCATTTTTACGCAATACTTGTACCGTTAGCTCTTGCCCTACTTTTGAGTTCTCCACAATGGAAGTAAAATCCTTGGTAGTGATTATTTTTTTATCCCCTACCTTTTGAATCACGTCTCCCTTACTCAGTCCAGCCTGATTGGCAGGGCTCCCTTGGACCACATCGCTGATATAAATACCGTCTGATGTTCCAATGCCCAAATAATTAGCAAGCTCATCGCTCAAAGGTTGAATATAAACCCCAACCCAAGGATGGTCCACTGTTCCTTTGTTTTTCAAAGTTTCCAAGACAGGAGAAACCGTACTGGTGGGTATAGCAAACCCTATCCCTTGGGCAGAAGCATTCACTGCTGTGTTAATGCCAATGACTTGGCCTTGCATATTCAGCAAAGGTCCGCCACTATTGCCTGGATTAATGGATGCATCTGTTTGTAATAAATTTTTATATTCTCTATCCTGAATAGTGACAGGGCGCTCTTTAGCACTAATGACACCCACTGTGGTGGAGTGATCCAACCCATAAGGATTCCCGATGGCAATTACCCAATCGCCCACCCGAACATCATCTGAATTTCCTAAAGTAAGATAAGGCAAGTTTTTGGCATCAATTTTCAGCACAGCCAAATCCAAGGACTTATCGGAGCCCATTAATTCTGCTGTATATCTTTTATTGGACATGATTACTTCAATTTTTGTGGCATTCGCCACCACATGCTCATTGGTCAAAATATAACCATCTTCACTGATAATAAATCCGGAGCCCATGCCTTGGGACGTACGGCTTTGGGGCAATTGCCCGCCAAAGAACTCTCTAAAAAAAGGATCATTGAAAAAAGGATCATAAGAATTTGTTTCTTGCACCGTGGTCTCAATCAGTACCACTGCCGGACCGGTTTTATCCACAATATCAGCAATGGCACTGGTCCCCACCGGCGAGCTGGTGGTTGTTCCTGTCAAATTTTCAGCCCCCAAAGGTTTAATCGGGCTAAAATAACATGCTGTGCTTGCCAATACAACTCCTAAAATAAATGCACTTAATACAACCATTGTCACTGATCTGGTAAATATCTTTGACATACCATATCCCCCCTGCACAATTCTTTCTTTTGTAACACTATACAATCCCAACCTGAAAATAAAATGAAAAAACAGATATTTTGCTCATGATTTTTAACAATATTTTATTTCCTTATTTTCTTCATCCCATTACAATCATTTTAAGCCAATGAAAGACCCACTTTATTTTTCCCCAAAAGAAGGAATATTAACACTATCAGGTTCAGGCTCAGGGGTTTTCACTGTCAATTGCTCTTCAGCAATTTCCATGGCAATATTTTTGGTATGTATACTGATTTGTAACAAAGCATTGATTAAATCCAAATGCGTGGAACTGGATATTTCTGATTTCTGCATCCCTATTTTCAAACGATGGATATGCAAGACCCGTAAACGGCGTTCCATGGTTTCAATATCCTTTTGAGTATCCATTGCTTCCAAAGCCATTTCTTTATCCTCTGTCAATAAAGCAATACGAACCATATGGATCAATTCACAAACCTGGCGGTGCAAAACAACAATTTCATCCCAACCTTCATGAGAAAAATTGTAATGATCTTTCATTTTACTTTTTGCCAGATAGGTCACATTCTTTTCAATAATATCTCCAATATGCTCTAAATCATTGACAATATTAATCAAGCCAATGCATTTGGTAAATTCTATTCTCGATAATGGCTGACGCAATAAGGCTGTTAAATATTTGCTGATATCTTGATATAAGATATCCACCTTATCCTCCGTTTGATTGACTTGTTCCAATAAAGATTCATCATTTTTTTCAAAAATCGTGGCAATGCTTTTGGTCATATCTAAAATATCATCGCACAAACGCACAATTTCCTTGGTGGCAAGTCCCAGAGCAATGGATGGGGTTTTGATCAATGACTGATCCAAATAGCGAGGCTTTATGGCAGTCTCATTTTGTTTATCAGGTAAGATTTTTTCCATAAATATAGCAAATAGAGAAATAAAGGGCAAAAATAGGAGAGATATCACAATATTAAATACAGTATGGGCATTGGCCACCTGATACATGGGAGAAAAAGTCATGTTGACCAGAAGGGCTTCTAAAGGTTTTACAAAGGGTAAAAACAAGAGAACCCCAATCACTTTATACAATAAGTTTGCCATGGCCACTCGCTTTGCTTCCCGGGAAGCACCCAAACTGGTTAAAATGGCAGTAAAAGCTGTGCCAATATTGGCCCCAAAGAGTAAATACATCGCTGCATGCAAATCAATTAAATTTTGGGCAGCCATTACCATGATAATACCCACAGCTGCAGCGCTATTATGAATCAAAGAGGTAAATACCAAAGCAACCAACATGGCCAGCCAAGGGTTATTTCCAATCTGGGACATAAACTCTAATACAAAGGTACTTTCTTGTAAGGGGACCATGGCTTCAGACATCATTTTAAGTCCTAAAAAAACCAGACCAAACCCCATCAGTATCTGTCCCCAACGGACATATTTATCCTTTTTGGAAAAGAAAACAACCGTAGCCCCAAGCCCTACGATGGCTAAAGATATTTCCGTAATATTTAAAGCAATCAATTGCGCTGTAATGGTTGTTCCAATATTAGAACCCAAAATAACAGATAAAGTTTGTTTAAAAGAAATAATGGATGCGCTGGTTAGGCCCACAAGAATCACCGTTGTGGCTGTACTGCTTTGGAACAATACGGTCACAATGATACCAACAAAAAGACCACTAATCCGATTGTTGGTCAAGGAAGTCAAGATGCGTCGCAGTTTAGCCCCAGCAATCCTTTGTAAATTATCGCTCATAATGGCCATGCCATAGAGGAGTAATCCCATTCCTCCTATAACACCCAATATAATAATTTGCCACATTCCTAAACACTTCTTCCTGATAAAACAATTCTTTATATTTTATTTATATGCTACAATTGGTTGTTTTTTAGCATATTGTAGCAATCCAGGGGTAAAACCATCCAATCATATAATGTAAGCTTTTTTCCTATTCTATCTTTCCAAATTATCAAAATATTACATCGATAAAATTAGGATTGTCATAGAATCTATCCATAACAATCCTTACATTTCTTTGGACATGATAAAAATAATGATAAAATCATTCGATGCACCAATCAGAAATCTGCTCAATACATGGCAGTATCATATTGTTGCAGGGCTTTTCATCCTTTGGGGATCAAAAGCTTTTACAAAGGATTCAGACTTAAGCCTGGTAATGCATAAATTACGATCCACCAGGGGGGCGATATCCGCTATTTTTTCCGTTGGTGCGGAAATCAGCAACTGCAAATCCAAATCCCTGACCAAGTTGATGCTTTCTTTGATTCGTTGATGATCCATTTTACTATATGCTTCATCAAAAACAATGAGCCTCAATGTATTGTTAAATCCTTGTTGTTTTACCCGGTAAATCTGGACAAAAGAAGCCAACACAGAAATATAAAAAGGGGTCTGGGTTTCCCCCCCAGACTTTTTACTGATTATTCTGGAAAGCCTGGATTCATTGCCTTGTTCATCCACAACAATTAAATCAAACTCCAAATAGGTACGGAAATCCGTAAAATGAGCCAAATCCCGCTCCATTTCCCTATATCGTTCAGAACTCATCTCATCCTGTTCCCCTGCTATCACTCGGTTAAATAAATCATTGACTACATCTTGATATTTATTTTGAAATTCCTCAGAAAATACATTGTATCCTTGTAGCAGCATATTACTCATTATCATATGATAGTACCGCTGATATTGTTTGTTGGGCGTAATACTAAAATGATATCGATCCTTGCCAAAGGGAATATCCCGAAGGGCTAAATTCAATTCCAACAGCTGTCTTTCCACAGTCTCAATATTCTCGCGCAATTTACTGATAAAATCCTCTTGAAACTGACGTTGCGCCTTTTCCCTGGCTCTTTGAATCCTTTCCCCATAAGCGGACAAAGTGGTTTCTTCTAAACGCTTTTGCTCCTTTTCCCAATCCTGTTGATGTTCTTGCAAAATATCCAAGGAAGCTTTATACGTGTGGTTATAATTTCCCCTTAACTGCAATAATTGATCCCTTTGGTTACGGGCAAGCACGACCACATGTTCCAACAACGCCTTTTGTTGCTCCATGGCAATATCATTTTGCTCTGCTTCTATCTCCCTATAACAGGGCTCTCCCACATCATGACACCACTTTTGGGCATATTGATTCTCCAATTCCCCTTGCTTTTGCTGCCCTTGCTTTTGTAAATCCTCCAGACTTTCTTGTAATACCTCCAACCTGTTTTCCAATTTACTCTGCTCTTGAATCATGATTACTTTTTGTTCCTGCAAGCTTTTTTGTTGTTCCATGACTTGGGTAAGCTGTTCCTTCATTTGCATCACATTGGACAAATCCAATTGACCATAGGTTTTTACACAGGCAGCCAATCTTTGCTCATAATAAGACCATTGAGCCAAAGAAGCGGACCATTCTAATAGATTATGAATATCATTATCTGAAATACCAGGTATTTTACTCCATTTTTCATACAACTGGCAACGAAATTGCAACATACTTGCCTTTTCCTGCAACATCTTCATTTCATGCTGTTTTGTTTTTAACTGCTCTGCCACAGCACACCTGCCGATATAAGGTTGCCGATACCGTTTGGGATTGATTTGTCTGACCACAAATCGTTGGTACAACATTCCGCTGGGTGTAATGGCTGTATCGTATTGACGTAAATCCTCCACCCTTTCACATTTCATAACCCGTCCCAACAATAAAGCTGTATAAACCCTTGCCTGCTCATGGGCAGGCATGATTTCCTCCGCCAAACTTCCAGCCATTGCCTTAGGTGCCCTGGCCATCACTTTGCCCACATCCACAAGCCCTAAATCATAGAATTCATGCTTGAATTTTAGACGCTCATACACTGCTAGGGCTGTCTGAAAATAGGAGGGATCGATTAACAAGTGAAATTTTTGACTGTATAAATATCCTTCCACAGCATGACGCCATTTTTCATCGCGCACCTCAATGGTATCAGCAAAAACTTCAGGTGCCACCTTTATCCCATGGTTTTGTTCTATTTCTTTTGTAACAATTTCTATAAAACCAACCAGCTGTTTGCTATATGGTTTTACCCCCTGGGATAAATTTTTTATTTCTTGTTCCAATTGATTCATTCGATGCCGGATCCCCAAGCGTTCCTCTTTGTATTTGGCATGTGCACTCATACATTGCTGACGCACATGATGCATGGTATTGCTAATACCTCTTAAGGCTTCTCCATCCAGCACTCCCCCAGGGGCACTCATATTTTGCAAACAATCCACTGCTGCTGTTACATCCCCCAAGGGCAAGCTTTCTTGTTCTCCAGCAGCCAAACATTCTTGCCCCAATTCCTTCCATGAAGTGGCTGCCTGAACCAATGTGTTTTCCAAACGCCAGCGATTTTTTTTCAATACTTCCATTTGGTCTTGCAAACGATCCTTTTCTTCTTTTAAATGATACGCTTTGGACCAAACCTCTGAAGTACTTCTGTGTACAATCAAATCGTCTTTCAATCTATCTAAATCATCCAAAGACTGTTCCAATAAGCATAAATCCTTTTTCACGTTTTCCTTTTTTGTTATTACATCCATAATCTCTCTTTCACGAGCCTTTATCTTTTCTGTTACTTGAGCAAAAAAAATTCTGTTGATTAAATACTGATGCAACTGCACTTCCTGTTTTTGAGCCTCATAAGCTTGGTAACATTGGGCAATTTCTTGCAAATCTTCAATACGTTTTTGCACCAACAATTGTTCACGTTCCAGTTGTCTATAATAACGAATATTTTCCACCATATCAGATATTTCGATTTCTCCCCGAATATCACAGACAAATTCACTGATAAACCCTTTAATATCCATAATTGGGGAAAATGGTACGGATTTTTTAAATAACTGAAAAAATCTTTCATTCAAATTACCCATTTTGCCCCGAAATACTTCTCGATAACGCTGGTTAGAATCATAGAATTCCACCTTTTGCCTGCCATAGGTTTCATATAATACCTTTTTTAAAGCATCCATGGAATAAGGAACTTGCTGGTGGATAAAATGATGGTCTGGCAAAGAGCTTTCCAAGACAAAAAAACGATGCTGATAATCTCCAGAAGCTACACAATCAAATACCAAACCAAAACAAAAGGTTTTTTCTTTTACTGTATCCAGAAATTCTCCCACCACATAACTACTAAAATTACCATTTCGTAAATAAACCAAGCCGTTTTCTTCATTTTCCGCTATTTCTCCCCGCAAATACCCTTTTAGATTTCTACGGGATTTTTCATTGGCAGCTTTATTAAAAAATGACCCCACTGTATCCCCTAACAACAACATTTGTAAGGCATCGATTAAAGTAGACTTTCCTGAACCATTGACACCTGTTAGAAAATTAATTCTTTCAAATTCAACCAATTGGTGCCTAAAGTAATGCCAATTAATTAATAATAATTTACTGATCAGTTTCAAGATTCACATTCCCTTCCTCATCTTGTTGGTCAACAGTTGCCTGGTCCTTTTTACATAATTGTTGATAGACATAATCAATGCGCTCACTGCTGACCACAAACAATATAGAAGGATAAATCAATACCCTGCTTTCCGGATCTAGCCAATTGTGATCCAATTTTTCTATGATATTAAACTCTTTGAACAAACCAAAGGTTTCTGCCAATAGGTTCTCTGTGATTTTACGATCCAACAACCCCAAAACATGTAGCTTTTGCACCACATTCGCCACTGTGGTAATCACTTCCCGCCCTATGGTCAATTTATCCCGCTCTTCTTCATAAATCAAACGCAATGCATATAAAAAATAAGTGGAAACCTTATCCAAACGAAAGCGGTTATACCCGTATCGATTCACCACAAAGGCTACCCCATAATCCGAATCCACTTCCAGCTCCCAACCAGCAATGTTTAAAAAATCTTTACATAATTGATAATATCGTTCAACAAATCGGAAATCCTTATCCACAATTAAGGATTTGTCCTTTTGGGCCATGCGTTCCCGTAAAAGAAAAGTCTTTGCCAACAACCCATTGACAATCCGCGAAAATTGTTCCCGTTCCTCCAGGGAAAGCAATGACCAATCCCTATGCCACACCAGAAGATTCCTCCTTTTTAGGGGTAAAAACCATTTTAGGAATGCGATATCCATTGCTATCAATATAACCTTCCAAAAAATGAACAACAAAGGGCATCTCAACATCCGTGGATTTGACCACTGCTAAAATCAGTTTAATAAAATCATCATTATTCGCTAATAGAATATCCTGACTATGCACCTGTTCCTTATCCTTTAAAAAATCAGTGATAAAATTAATCACATCTTGTTGGGTAAGACTTTCTTGCACCCTAAAGACAAATTGCTGCAGCTCAGATTCCAAGTCATGCTGGGAAACAGTGGAAGAAACGGCCAGAAACGTTCCCTCCTCCACAATTCTTTTTTGTCTCACCCGATACAAAGAATCTTCATCCACATAGTTTTGTTTAAATAAGAGAAAGCCTTCTTGTAAAATATCTACCTCTTGTTGTTGCTTCTCCAAAATAGAGGCTTGTTTCAAAACCTCCACCAGTTTTCCCCGCACACCCCGGTCTTCATTGAGCAAATATTTGGTTCTTTCCACCAATGCTTTTGTATAATCTGCATTCTTTTTATCAATTTCCCGCAAAGTGATTTCAATGGTTTCATAGGTATCAATCATTTCACCCAACATACGCAATACTTCATTAAGCGCTTCTTCCCTCCGGTTATCATCCTGCAGCTCAACATAAAATCCTTTTTTTATCATCAATTGGGTTAAATGTTCCACCACTTGGGAATCTGCCAGCCAGCTCCGTAGAATATGTAAAATTCTAGTTTTATAACGCGGGATACTATCAAATGTTTTTAGAGGATGATACATTCGATCCAAAATCAATACTTGATACACATCAAAATGCTCTTGCATAATATCTTGAATAGCCTCTTTTTGCTGCAATTTTTGATAATAACGACGCATATTATTGTACAATCTCCGCAGATTTTCTTTTAATTTTCCCGTAGCACCATAAGACTGCAAAAGCGCTTCCAACATAAAATCATCCCGTTCCGAGTCCGCCATTCCTAAACAGGAATAAGTAGAATAAACCAAGGAATTATACTCACTGGGGTTATCCTCCAATAAATCTTGCAAAGCGCCCAATAACACAGCAGCATATTCTGGCACCACCAAAAATTCTTCAAAGGAATGATGCTGATATTCCCTTTCCAACCAACCTGTGGCAACAAATTTGCGCAACAAATAATGAGCTCGACTGGATAAATTCCTTTCCAATACAAGCTCATCTCCTTCATCACTGACCAAATCCATCATACGCTCTTCTAAATGATGAATAAACAAAGCAATGATGTCCGTTTTACGCAAAAGAAGCTCTTGGCGATAATAACGGTGGATTAATAACAAGGCAGTAAGATAAATCTCTTTATTCTTGGAAGCTAAAATTGAAAAAAACCGTTCAGGTATGATTTCATGAAAAAACATACGTTTCACCACAACCTTTGATTTTGTTATTGCCTCATATTTTTATTATATACCAGGCCATTCTTGCTTCACAAACATCTTTCCTAGCGTTTAAGCAAATCCATAACATATTTTGAATAGAAAAAAATACCTTATTTTCCAAGGTAATTTTTATTCATACCTTGTGCCAGGCATAGTGATAGGGTAAACTTTTATCAGAATAGCAATGCTTCATTGGTTATTCATAAAAATGAACACCATTATAGAGGTAAACAAATGATCATATTACAGACCAGTCATGTACAAAAGTCCTATGCAGATAAAATTATATTGGAAGATGCAACCATTACCATTCATGACAAAGATAAAATTGGCCTGGTGGGCGCCAATGGCGCAGGGAAATCCACATTATTGAAAATTATGGTAGGATTGCTTCCAGCGGATCAAGGAGATGTTATCAAAGCTTCTGATCTTGTCTACGGTTATTTGGCCCAAGATAGCGGTCTGGATTCGGACAAATGTATTTGGGATGAAATGCTAGAGCCCTTCCAACCTTTATTGGAAATGGAAAATCAATTGCAGCAAATGGAGCAACATTTAACCCATCCAGAAACAATTCTTCAATATGATGCCCTGACAGAAAAATTTCGTCTTTTGGGCGGCTATACCTATAAAGCCAATATAGCCAGAGTATTAAAAGGACTTCGTTTTGCTCCAGAACAATATCAAACCATGATTCATACCTTGAGTGGGGGACAAAAAACTCGCCTTGCCTTAGCCAAGCAATTGTTGTCAAATCCTCAATTGCTTATCTTGGATGAACCTACAAACTACCTGGATACAGAAACCCTTATATGGCTGGAGCAGTACTTAAAAACATATACCAAAGCTGTTTTGGTGGTATCCCACGACCGCTTCTTTCTGGATGAAGTAACCACCATTACCTATGAACTGGAACATAAAAAAACTTGCCAATACAATGGCAATTATAGTCGCTTTCTGGTCTTAAAAGAAGAAAAAATCCGCTTACAAGAAAAAATGTATCGCAAACAAAAAAGCGAAATCCTTCGTCAGCAAGAATTTATTGATAAAAATATGGCCCGGGCTTCTACCACAGCCAGGGCCAAAAGCAGAGAAAAGATGCTTGCCAAAATGGTCCCTGTGGAAAAGCCTGTGGCCACCAAAAGCGCTCATTTTTCTTTTAAAATCCATCATCAAAGCGGCAATGAAGTGATTCAGCTGCAAGATATAAGCATTGGTTATCCCAATGTTCTTTTGGCTCAACATATTTCCGGCACAATTACCAAAGGAGAACGCATTGCCCTCATTGGACCCAATGGCATTGGCAAAACCACGTTGTTAAAAAACATTGCCAGCATTTTAATCCCTCTAAAAGGCTCCATCCGTTTGGGGCATCATGTTAATATCGGATATTATCAACAGGAGCAAACAAACCAAATCACCAACAACTCAGTACTAAATGAAGTATGGGATCAATTTCCCAGCCATACGGAACAAGAAATACGTTCCCTTTTGGCAGGTTTTCTATTAAAAGACGATGCTGTGTTTAAAACCATGAATCAATTGAGCGGCGGAGAAAAAGCCAGGGTTTCTTTGGCAAAGCTATCTTTATTACAAGCCAATCTGTTATTATTGGATGAACCCACCAACCATCTGGATATATATGCCAGGGAAATCCTTGAAAAAGCCTTGCTCCATTATGAAGGAACCATAGTTTTCATTTCCCATGACCGCTATTTCTTACAAAAAATAGCAACCAGAATTTGGGAATTAACACCCACAGGCATCTTGGATTTCCCCGGGGATTACCAATATTATCAAATGAAAAAAGCACAAAAAATACAACAAACTTTATCCCCTCAGCAAGAAAGCAAAGCAAATCCAATGGCTAAAAATGATTATCAATTACAAAAAGCTGAAAAAAGAAAACAAGAAAAGCAACAGAAACAAATCGCTTTTTTAGAACAATCCATTGAAGAAATAGAAAATCAAATTCTTCATTTGCAACAGGAAATGGAACAGCCTTCTGTTTATCAAAATGTAGAATTATTATTAGAAAAAAATCAACAAGTGGAAGATTTACAAAAGACATTGGCCCAATCCTATCAGGAATGGACCCAATTGTTAGAATCCTGTGAAACAAAAGAATCATAACTTATTTTGCATATAGCCAACAAATCTTGACATCTGCATGTCAAGGGAGGAAAATACCTTGCACGACAATTTAGTGGAAATTAAAAAAGAATATTTTAATAATTATGAAGATTACTGTACAGCAGCTGATTCCATTGTGGAAGACCTGAAAGCATTTTTGGAAAAATACCGCAAAGCCTATCGCTTACAAATTAAACAATATCCTTTATACCGGTTGGAAGCCAGGATTAAAAGCTGGGAAAGCATTGCAGGAAAGATTGAACGGAAAGA
>CATZDY010000052.1 GCA_958417755.1 uncultured Peptococcaceae bacterium | reverse complement strand
AAGGATTGTCAATTGTGATTGTGCCTGCATTTGCTGGCAAGGGAAAAAGATTGAAGCTCAGAACTAGAGTAAGCAAAAATGCTAGCAGCCTCTTCGTCTTTCTCATACACTTACCTCTCCTGCTTTATTCGCACATTTATCTTGCTGGGTAACATTCCATAAACTTATTACTTGGCGCAATGATTGTTTATCCATCTTATTTACCTTTATGAAAATCTCCTTTTTTAGTAAATTAATTTATTATCCCAAGAATTAGGTTAGCATGTCAATTGATATTTGATAAAAAGAAATGATTGTACCTATCGTTTCATTTTTATCAAATGGAAATACAATATTAGCACCTAGCAATCATCTTAACCTTTTTATTATTCTTTAAAAGAAATCCTGCCAAGGTATGAAATATAATAAAGAGAACTTTGCTTATAACCGTTTTTCCTAATAGGAACTTTTGGGCTTAAAGTACAGGATTGTATACCACCACCAAAGCAGGGGCTAATAAATACAAATTGACAAGAATAGAAATGAAAAATAAAATTACTTATGCTTCCTATTCGCTATCAATACAAATATGTTTAAATGGAAAACATAGCAAGCAAAACAAGCACAAGAAACGGGCATTTTCCTTCCTTCCGCTACCAAAGCAATTTGTTTTTTTAGGAGTTGTTTTTCAAGAAATGAAAACCAATCAAACCAAACGATGGGGCGGGTTTGTTCTTGTACTCATAATATCGTTTTTTATCTGCATTCTCATTACCACAGCCTATGTGCAGAATAAAAGCCGCATGGAACATGCCCAGATGGAACAGTTGGTGCTGACAAAGTCTAATAAAGTGAACAATGTCATCACAAAATTACTCTATAAAACCCAGGTTTTATCCGCCCTGGTGATTCAAAATGATGGAGAAATCAAAGATTTTGAACGGGTAGCTGCCACCATTATTGATGATCCAGCCATTCGGAATGTCATCCTGGCGCCCAATGGCATTGTGTCCAATGTATATCCCTTGGAGAGCAATGAAAAGGTCATTGGGTTGCATTATTTTTCAAAGGGCGAGGGAAATCAAGAAGCCATTGCTGCTAAGGCCTCAGGACAGCTGGTTTTAGGCGGACCATTTCACTTGATCCAAGGAGGGCAGGCTTTGGTGGGCAGGCTGCCTGTTTATTTAGGTGAAAAAAATGAGGAAAATTTTTGGGGCTTGGTATCTGTTACCTTAAACTATCCCCAGGCTCTGGAAGGTGCGGAATTAGAGCAGCTGCGCAATCAAGGTTTTGCTTATGAAATATGGAGGATTAGCCCTGATACCAACAAAAAGCAAATGATTGCCAATAGCAATTACATCTATAATCAGCATGCTTCCTATGTGGAAAAGACCATGACCATTTTGAATGCAGAATGGTACTTTAGACTTTCACCCATTAGAAATTGGTATCAATACCCGGAGACATGGATTTTTACTTTTGCCGGACTTTTGATAAGCTTTTTGTTGGCTTTTTTGGTATTGCATAATTATGATTTAAGAAAAATGAAAGCAGAAATGGAATATCTTACTTTCCATGATCCCTTGACTGGTGTCCTAAATCGACGCGGCATGCTTCATGCCTTGGAAACTCTCATGGCTTTAGCCCAAGAAAAATTTGTTTTATGCTATATTGATTTAAATCAATTCAAAAGCATCAATGATACCTATGGACATACCACAGGCGATAAAATGCTGCGGCAGTTTGCCACTATTTTTGAACAGCATCTTGATGAACAACATCTTTTCGCCCGCATTGGGGGAGATGAATTTATCTTGATTTTTAAACATACGGATGATGAAGGAATTGTAAAGGGATTTTTGGACCAAATTGCTGCAACGCTGAAAGACGCAGCCATGATGAGTCACACAGTCAACATTCCCATTTCCTTTAGCGCAGGACTAGCCGTATATCCCAGGGACGGAGAGACTGTGGACCTTTTGATTGAATTTGCTGATAGTGCAATGTATCGGGAAAAAACTATTTGCCATGATTAGGCCCCTTGTTATTTTCTTGTCTATTCTTTGTTGGTTTTGGCCTAAAGATTATGTGGCAAAAAAGAAAGAGGCGATCAAAAAGCCAACCCCATGGGATGTTTATACCATCTAGTTATGGGATTGGCTTTTTGAGCTTTAAGGGCTAAGAACCACAGGCCAAAAATTGCCTTTAGCTCAAGATTGCTCCGCTGCTTCCAGAGGTAACGCTTTTCATATAACGGGATAAATACCCGGTGGTAATTTTGGGCTCCCTGGGCTTCCATTGTTTTCGCCGCTCTGCCAACTCTTCTTCGGAAACCAAGATTTGAATGGAATTCTTAGGAATATCAATGACAATCATATCCCCTTCCTGGATTAAGGCAATATTGCCTCCCACCGCAGCTTCTGGGGACACATGGCCAATGGCCGCCCCCCGGGTGGCGCCGCTAAATCTGCCATCCGTAATAAGAGCCACTGTTTCACCCAAACCACTGCCCATGATGGCTGAGGTGGGATTTAGCATTTCCCGCATTCCCGGACCACCTTTGGGGCCTTCATAGCGGATGACCACCACATCGCCAGGGTTGATTTTGTCGTCATAAATGGCTTTTAAAGCTGTTTCCTCACAGTCGAACACCCGGGCTTTGCCCTGATGGCACATCATTTTTTCCGATACAGCAGAACGTTTTACCACACAGCCGTCTGGGGCAAGGTTGCCTTTCAAAACAGCAATGCCACCGGTCTTATCAAAGGGATTGTCCACTGGCCGAATCACTGTGTGATCCAAAACCTCTGCTCCCTGGATATTTTCCCCCAAAGTTTTGCCTGTACAAGTCACCCCGTCAAGATGCAATACATTCAATTTGCTGATTTCATGCATCACTGCGGAAACTCCCCCAGCTTCATAGAGATCCTCTATAAAACAATCCCCGGCAGGGGCTAAATGGCAAAGGTTCGGGGTTTTGGCTGAAATATCATTGGCCACATCCAAATCCAAGGAAATGCCGCATTCATGGGCAATGGCGGGCAAATGAAGCATGCTGTTTGTGCTGCACCCTAAGGCCATATCAATGGTCAAGGCATTGTGAAAAGCCTTGGGGGTCATGATATCCCGGGGCCGAATATTCTTTTCCAAGAGCTCCATGATCTGCATGCCTGCTTTTTTGGCCAACCGAAGGCGGGCAGAATATACTGCAGGAACAGTTCCATTGCCAGGCAATCCCATGCCTAACACTTCGGTGAGGCAATTCATGCTATTGGCTGTAAACATGCCGGAACAAGAGCCACAGGTAGGACAGGCGCTATTTTCATATTCTAACAATTTGTCATCATCAATTTCTCCCACTGCATAACGGCTCACTGCTTCGGACACTGTGGAATAACTGATTTTCTTTTTATCCACCCTACCAGCCAGCATGGGACCGCCGCTGACAAAGATGGTGGGCAGATTCAGCCTTGCAGCTGCCATCAAAAGACCAGGAACATTTTTATCACAATTGGGTACCATCACCAAGGCGTCAAAGGCGTGGGCCAGGGCCATGGCTTCTGTGGAATCAGCAATCAATTCCCTGGTAACCAAAGAATATTTCATGCCTTCATGCCCCATGGCTATGCCATCACATACCGCAATGGCTGGGAATACCAAGGGCACGCCGCCAGCCATGGCCACCCCTTGCTTCACTGCAGCCACAATTTTGTCCAAATGCATATGCCCAGGCACCACATCATTTTGGGAACTCACAATGCCCACCAAAGGTCTGTCCATTTCTTCATCTGTTAAACCCAAAGCCCGCAACAAGGTTCTTTGGGGCGCTGCATGCAGGCCTTTTCTAATTGTTTCGCTTTTCATCCCATGCCCTCCCACTGGTTTTTGTATGATGTATTATATAACATATGATGTCTACTTTCAATGGTGTTGTATGATATGATAAATATCCATATACAAAATACCGCTTTAACCTATCTTTTTTGTCTTGGCTCATTGGTCAATCAAATAACTCATGAACCAGGGCAAAGCAAGCTGTTTTCTCCTGACCTACAACACTCAATTTGTTTCCTTTATTAATATTGCTTGCCCTATTATAAATGTTTTCTTGTCATGACCACGATTTGCTATTTTGTTTGCTTCAAACAATGGGTTCACCTACCTAAAAGCCCCCAACCCTTTGTACCCCATAGGATGAAGAACATACTCCAGCCCCTGGGTCTTTATCATCCTGATGAGAAGTTTTTTACTTTCATATTTTGGCAACATCTCATGGCAACAATAAGTTCAACCTCTGCATGGCGTGCAAAATATGGATCTTCATGGCGCTTTTGGCCCCTTGGGCATTGCCAGTGGCCAAAAATTCCATGATCATGCGATGGTCAGCCAAAGTATCTTGTAAAGCTTGGGCATTTTTTTCTGATAAAACAACCCCTTTGTCAATGGCCTCGTATATCAAGGGCATCAATTGATTCATAAATTCATTGTGCGTAGCCTTGGCAATGGCTTTGTGAAAGGCCCGCTCTTCATTGGTCCGATCCTGTTGACTTAAAATCTTGGATTCCACCTGTTTGCCCAAACTAAGGATTTGTTTTCGCTCCCGCAAAGTGGCCCGGATGGCAGCCAAATAGGCAGCCTCTGGTTCAAAGATAAGCCGCATTTCATATAAATCCTTGGCCTTCATTTTGGCTGAAGCCAGGGTGCCCCACATTTCATTGGCTTTTGTGATATTCATGGCCACAAAGGTGCCTTTTCCCCGGCGAATCTCCACCAAGCCGTTGGTCACCAAAACGCGAATAGCCTCCCGCAAAGTGGTTCTGCTGATGCCCAGCTCTTGGGCCAGCTCATTTTCATTGGGCAGTTTATCCCCTGGCAAAAATCGTTTTTCCACCGTAATCATGGATCTAATTTCTTCAGCCACACTATCGGACAAGCGTTTTTCCTTTTTCTCCCCATTTGTTTCCCTCATATTCATGCTCCTAGTATAGCACAAGGGTTGTATTTTATAAACATGTTGTATGATGTCTTCTGTCACTGGGGAAAATATCTAGCCTTTGCTTTTCTTCTCCTTGTGCGCCTGAAATCTCCAACCAAAGGTTTTTAAAATCCCCCAATCAAAGGGCAGCCTGTTCTGTTAATCCCTTATCTTGTATTTTGTTTTGAGCGCTTCCCGGCGGTTCTCCAATTCTGCTTGCAGCCTTTGCAATTTGATTTTAGCTGGTCCCCCCCACCAATCATCGCCAGTTTCCCGGGGATAGGCTGCCTGAATCCTGGCACATTCTTCCTGGTACCAAGCTTGTAGTTTTTGCATGTCCTCTTCATACCCCATGGCAATTCACCTTCTCTCCCCATCTTTTTATCCAACGCTTTTTTGCGTTTTTCTATCCTTCATCCTTTGACTTGTTAAAATCCCTTGGGCCTCCTTTTTCAGGAATCCATTCTGGCCAAAAATCCCGGATGATTTCTGCCTGAACATAAAATATATCTTCTTTTTTGCTATTTTTCTTTTCCTTTCGATTTTATATTTGCTATACTGCTTTTGTAAAGCAAATCCCCAAAGAGACAATTATATTTTTTTCCTGGGCTATTTCCACGACCTTACCCCAATCCCAGGACATTAGCCTTTCTATTCTGGCGCAAAGGAACATTTGTTCCCAGCCTTAGGACATTGCAACCCAACCCCAAAAAGGAGGAGAAGAATGGAACCAAACTACCAGCAGCTCCCCATACAAGCAAAACATTGTATGCGTACATCAGCAGTGATTTCTGGCCTGATCATTGTGCTTGTGCTCATTGGCTTGCGCTTTGTGCTGGCCCGCTTCCTTCCCCCGGGCTGGCTGACGGCCTTTCATTTGCTGCTTATCATTTTGTTCGCCCTGGTGTTATTTGATATTTTCTTGGCTCCCTCCATACGCTATGCCAGATACCGCTATTGGATGGATGAGGAAAAAATCGATGTGCAGGAGGGGCTTTTCTTTATCAAAAGACAAATTGTGCCCTTAGAACGCATCCATAAAATCTCCATGCACAAAGGACCGCTGCTCAGGTTTTACGGTTTGGCCAATGTGGTGGTCACCACTGGAGGCGGGGACACTGAAATCAAATTTCTAGCTGAGGAAAAGGCCAATCAAATGGCTGAAATCCTACAAAAGAAAATCAATGCCCTGGTAAAGGAGCAAAGAAACCATGACTGAAAAACCCTTTCGTTGCCACATCAGCATTGTATTGGAACAAGCTTCTGCTTTCATCTGGGTGTTGGTGGTTTTTGTGTTTAGCAATATTGATGATGTGATACGACTGGTCCAAGAGGGACAATTCACCTTTGGGTTCAGTAGTATGCTGGTCTTGGGACTATTGGTCATTTTACTCCTGTTTTTCGGGATACAGCTTTGGAAATGGTACCGGACCTGGCTCCAAATGGATCCAGAGTCTTTTGTCATTGAAAAACGAGGGCTTACCAAACAAAGGATGACCATTGGCCTGGGCAGCATATCCAATGTCAATGTATCACAAAATATATTTGAACGCCTCTTGGGCACTTGCCAGCTGAAAATGGATACCAATTCAGCCAGCACGGCGGATAAAACGGATGTAAAAATTGTGCTCAAAAAACAAGTGGCTGAGGAAATCAAACAAACCATCAACCAAGTGCTGGCCCAGCAAAAAAAGGAGCTTATCCTGCCGCCAGACCAAGACCCAAAGATTGGTATAAACAAGGAAGAATCCCCTGAGGTCATGTTTTCATTTGGGCAAGTATTGCAATACAGTCTGTTGTCCATTCCTTTATTCAGTGCCATTTTTTTTCTGGCCATAGCCGGGATAGGGGGTTTTGTGGCCCTCACCCCTGGGCTACGAACTGCTGTGCTGGAAAACATAGGCAGCTTTGCCTTGGCCAGTGTGATTTCCATTGTTCCTATGATCTACAATGCCCTAAAGGGTATTGTGCGTTATTATGGATTTCAGGCCCAAAGAAAAGGGGATAAAATCCACCTTAGCTACGGTTTGTTCACCCAAAGAACCTATACCATTCCAGTGGATAAAATCAACGCTTTGGTCATTCGCCAGCCCACTTTCGCCAGAATCAGCAGGAAATACTGTGCAGAATTGATCAACATAGGCATTGGGGATGATGCCACAGAAGGTTCTCAGCTGCTTCTCATGTGTAACCCCCAAAGATTGACCCAATTGTTGCGGCAATTGCTACCAGAATACGCTGCCCATTGGGAGCTGGCAAAAAGCCCGGCCCAGCCTCGAAGCGCCTTGGTTCCCCTGGCCATCCAGTCCGGACTTGTGGCTATAGGATTGCTAGTTATCATAGGGCTTAGCAGCATAATCTTACAGCAACAATTGACCGCATCTTCTGGACTTATCACAGCCCTTACCTGGGCAGCAGGGCTTTTGGTCATGGGAGGAGCCCTGCTGCAACTTGTGCTCCAATATATGACCAAGGGTTTGGAGGTTCATGATGGGGTTTTGCGCATCACTGACGGGGTATTCCAAAAAAAGATTGTGCTAGCCCTGTATGCTAAAATCCAGCGTTTGGAGCGGATCCAAGGTCCGGTTTCTGCCAAGTTGGGCTTGGAAAAAGGCACTGTGTATGTCTTGGCCTCTATGATCAACAGAGCCCATGCCATTGGCTTTTTTCCAGGTCATCAGTTTGACCAAATCAGCTGCCACATGATCCGCAAAAAGGGCTTAAAACCAAGCAAATTTTAAAGGAATTCCCCTTGAGCCAAAAAAGCCGCGCTTGCGGCTTTTTACATTTCTGCCATGCAAACTAAAAATGAGTCATTATCATAGCATCTTCAATAGCAGTTTTTCTTGTTCTTGCAAGCTGAAACCTATGTTTGGAAAATAAAAATCCTTTTCCAGCATGTTTGGAGCTTATTCTATGGCCAACTCTTTCATGCCCAAAGGTTTATTGACCAAAAGAATCCTTTTCCTGATGACTTAGCCCTTTTTTTGTTCTCTGTGTTGGATTGTCAGGCATATTTTTTTTACTTTGACAAACCCTATGGGTATAAAAAAAGGAGCGTGAGAACAATGAAAGCCATTGTTTATCAAGGAATCAGAAACATCGCTGTGGAACAGGTGGCAGATCCTGGCCTTGAGCAAGATGATGATATCATTGTAAAGGTTACTTCCACAGCCATTTGCGGTTCTGATCTGCATCTGGTCCACGGCAGGGTTCCCAGCATGTATCCTGGCTATGTATTGGGCCATGAAACCATGGGTATTGTGGAGGAAAAAGGAAAGAACGTAAAGCATCTACAAAAAAGCGACCGGGTCATTGTGCCTTTTCCTGTTTCCTGCGGTCACTGTTTTTTCTGTGAACAAGAACAATTCAGCCAATGCGACAACTCCAATCCTTATGGCGAAACCGGGGGACTCTTAGGATACAGCAAATCCTTTGGCAATTACGCCGGGGGACAAGCGGAATACCTCCGGGTCCCCTATGCCAATGTGGGCCCTGTGGTGGTGCCAGAGGAACTGGAGGACGAACAGGTATTGTTTCTCACTGATATTTTACCCACTTCCCGGTGGGGCGTTGACTTGGGCGGGGTAAAACAGGATGACACAGTGGTGGTGCTGGGCTGCGGTCCTGTGGGCTTGCTCACCATGAAGTGGGCCCTGTTCCAGGGAGCCAAAAAGGTGATTGCTGTGGACAATGTGGACTACCGTTTGCAGCATGCCCAAACCTATCCCGGGGTGCAGGCCTTGAATTTTGAAGATTACGATAACACCGGGGCTGCCATCAAAGAAATGACCCATGGGGGAGCGGATGTGGTCATTGACTGTGTGGGCATGGACGGCAAAATGTCAGCCATAGAAAAGGTAGAATCCGCCCTGATGCTGCAAGGGGGCTCCAAGTCAGCCCTTGAAATAGCTTCAGAAGCTGTGCGCAAATGCGGCACTGTGGTGTTGTTGGGGGTTTATGGAGGTAGATACAATATGTTTCCTTTGGGCAATTTTTTTGCCCGGAATATTACCTTGAAAATGGGACAATGTCCGGCTCAACGCTATGTCCGACCCATTTTAGAATTGATTCAGCAAAAAAAATTCGATGCCACGGATATCATTACCCACAGATTAAGCTTGGAGGAAGGGAAACATGCTTACAATATTTTTGATAAAAAGGAGGAAAACTGTATCAAAGTGGTGTTAAAGCCCTAAAAATTCTTAAACCCCAAAAGACATCAGTAGCTTTTATAAACAGGGCAATACTGAAAACAAGCAATCAGGGCTTCTAAGAAATATGCAGCAATCCTTGCTCTGCCATCCGTAGCGCTACATATTCCCTTGCCTTTTTTCATGGCGCCTCCTTACCCTTTATCTACAAAACTGCTGCATCCTTTTGGTGGTTTGAAACAAAAGCAAATTTTTCCGCCATTCATAGCACCAAAGTTGCTACCATATTTTCATTCATGCTTTATGCAAGGCAAGCTGCTTAAAAAAGCTGGAAATTTTGCCTCCCTATTGATACAATCAAATCAAAAAGGAGACAACATGATGAAAGACTATGAAGTCATTCACGAAATCATGAATGCATGCGCTGGACGCAAAAGGGGCGACGTGGTGATTGAAGAAGTGGAAATTGACGATTTGGAAGCATATGTACAGAGTAAACACCAATGGGATTCCCCTGCTTCCCTGGAGAAACAAACCATGGAGGATGGCACAGTGGTTTATATTGTGGTGACCAAAAGCATGACCCATCAATATACATTTTCCCCCCTATGATGTGCTAACCTAAGGGCCAGGTACAGGTTTTCTGGTCATTGATCTTGCCGGGGGAATTGCATGACAAAAGCAGTGTCCCACTGATAATAGGCATTCCCCTTATATTTGTCTAAAATCTGTAAGATACCATCCAATTCCCAGGGATCGTTCCCAAGTTCCATGGTGCGAATATCCTTTAACTCATCCCAGTGTAGCGTATCTGCCCGGGGATGGATGGCTACCGTATAATCCTTTTCCCCGGCCTGACAAGTTACCTTCATATAAGCAGTTTCCCGGTGCAGCTCTTTTTTCCTTACCAGCATTTCTAAAAGAAAATCCAAGGCAAATCCCAGATCCAATACATTCATATCATGTTCTGAGGGTAATTCAATTTGTAATTCCAAAACAATATTTTTTTGGGAGGCTTTCAGAACATGATTCCATAACACAGCATCAATCATATTGTTGTTTGTAACAAACATTTGGGTTAGCTGCTGGTTGATGCCATGCATTTGCTTGGAATACTTTTCAAAATCTTGATTTTTGGGGTTTCTGGCCAAAAGCCAAATCACTTGCAAATGATTGTTGATTTCAATTTGCATATGTTTGATGCCTTCAAAGAATTGGTTCAAGGTCTGATAATGCCATGATAACAACTCATTCTTTTGGGAAAGCAAGGCGTTATTTTCAAGCATCATGTGCTGTTGTTTTTCATTGTTTTTTTGCAGATAAAAAAAGCTAATATTCATCACCACAAAGGAAACGATCAGCATGATAAACAAAATGGTATTATTGATTCCCATGACTTGCCGGCTTAACACCATGAAAGCCAAACATATGATTGTTAAAATGGGCATAATGAGATACACATTCTTTGCTTTCAAACTGCTGAACTGGATTTTAGGCAAACGCAAGATGCATATCCAGGCCAAGATTAACAGTGATTTATCCACCAACATGATCCGCCAGCGCAAGGGATTTTGCTCGGCATACTGATAAAAGCTCTCCCCATAAGCATAAGCAAAAACAGCAAAGGTGCCAAAGGAAAAACAAACAATCAGGAACATTAAAAAAACAGCCCAAAAAATTCTGGTTTTCAGATCTCCACCTAAATAAACTTTGATATACACATAAAATAAAACAGGAAACAAAAAGATGGATATAACGCTATGATGCGTCAGTTCATTGAACACAGTCAAAAGAACCGTAATGCTCAGCCATTGAAAAACCAATTGACTGGGTTGAACCCAGTCCTTTAAGCCCATTTTGCGGGCCAAAATATGCATGAGAAAAGCATTTTCTAAGCCTGATGCTGCCAATTCAATGCCAAGCCAAATGGACATGCAACAAAACCCCCATCCCTGGGATCCCAAAAGCAACAATCACAATCTTTACCCCCTGGTCTAACTAAATACCATAGGCCATTCTATTTCTGTATTGTACTTGACTGGTATAGCAAAAAACAAGAGTTTTATCCTCTTGTTTTGTTTTATAAACCATCCTAATTATGTTGATTTGATAAAAACCATACCTTTTGCAGAAAACCAGAAAAGAAAGAGGAAAGGGATAAAAGCAGTCAATTGCTTAGACCTGACCTTGGGTCTTTTCCCCTCCCTCGTCATACTATCGGCTATACAGCCCATTGTTCCACAGGGTCTGGCCTTGGCCTTGTTGGGGTTCATTGCCACCGTGTTTTTGGTGCCAATGGAGCAAAAGAGCGGAATTTAAAATCACCAAAACAGAGCCAGCATTATGCACCAAAGCCCCTACCACGGGGTTCAAAATCCCGGTGATGGCCAGGAAAATGGCAATCAAGTTCAAACCCATGGCAAAGGACAGATTCAGCTGAATGGTGGTCATCATTTTTTTGGCCAAGCCCAGCAAATGGGGCAGCTGGAGGATCTGGTCATTCACCAGAGCAATGTCCGCTGCCTCCACAGCAATGTCACTGCCCACGCCCCCCATGGCAATCCCCACATAAGCTCTTTTTAAGGCTGGGGCATCATTGATCCCATCCCCCATCATGCACACTGGTTCCTTTTTCTTTTGGTACCCTTCAATCAACCGCAACTTGTCTTCAGGCAGGCAGTTCGCGTGCACATCCCCAATCCCCACTTGGGCAGCAATATGGCGGGCTGCTTTTTCATTGTCTCCGGTCAATAAAACCGGCTGTACCCCGGTTGTTGCTAAGGTAGCCATCATGGAAGCCACATTGTCTCGTAAGGTATCAGCCAGGGCAATGAACCCGCTGCAAGTTCCTGCCCAGGCCAAATAGATAATGGTGCAACCTTGGGCAATATAACGCTCCACAGCTTGCCTACAGGCCTGGGGCACATTGATATGCTGGGCAGCAAGCAGTTCCCGGTTTCCAGCCAACATCCTTTTTCCCTCCACCATGGCTGTAACCCCCCGGCCCGGAAGCATGGCAAAGGCCTGGGGCTCGGGAATTGCTTGCCCCGGGAATTCCTGTTGGTAACAATGGACCACTGCTTTGCCCAAAGGATGCTCGGAACACAGTTCCGCACCAGCTGCTGCCCGATACAAATCTGCCGGGGAAAGGTTGGGCACAAAGCTTTCTATGGCCACCACTTTAGGTTTTCCATGGGTCAGGGTTCCGGTTTTGTCAAAACCAATGCGCTTGACTTTGGCCAGCCGCTCCAAAGCATCCCCTTGGCGCACCAGAAATCCATGCCTTGTGGCATTGCCAATGGCTGCCATAATGGCTGTGGGGGTTGCCAACACCAGGGCACAGGGACAAAATACCACCAAAATGGTCACTGCTCGAATGATTTCCCCAGTAAAAAACCAGGTGAGCCCAGCGGCTAAAAGGGCTAGGATCACAATCCAAGTGGCCCAGCGGTCAGCAAGACCCACGATTTTGGCTTTCCCCGCGTCAGCTGATTGTACCAAGCGGATCATCCGCTGCAAGGAGCTGTCCTCCCCCACTTTGGTGGCTTGCATGACAAAGGCGCCAAATTGATTCACTGTTCCGCTGGATACAAAATCCCCTTTTTGTTTATCCACTGGCGAGGACTCCCCGGTCATCACTGCTTGATTGATTGCCGTTTCCCCTTCTATGATGATGCCGTCCACAGGAATGGTTTCCCCAGGCAGAACCCGCAACAAATTATCCACTTTGACTTGCTCCGCAGGAATAACAGTCTCCTCTTTGCCAGTCAGCACCCGGGCAGTTCTGGGGGTGAGATGAATCAGTTTTTCTAGGCCTGCCCTGGCCTTGGCCACAGTTCTTTCTTCCAGCAAAGCGCCAATTTGCATGATAAAGGCTATTTCACCGGCAGCAAAGGTTTCGCCTATGGCCACAGCTGCCACCAAAGCAAGGGAAACCAACACATCTGCCTTGATATCAAAGGAAGTGATCAAGCCCTCCACTGCTCCTTTGATGATGGGAACACCGCACAACAATATGGCGATCCAAGCAGCATCCACGGGCCAAGGGCCAAGATGAAAGAAGCTGATTACCAAGGAGATGCCAGCCAAGGCCAAAAAGAAAACGCTCCGCTTGGTATCATCCAAAATATATTCTTTGATTGCCAGGAACATTTTTTCGCCTCCTCTATACCAATGGGGGTATAGGCATATTATACATATGGGGGTATAGGTAAGTCAAGAAAGCAAAAAAATTTGGCTGCCAGGTATATCTCAGCCAAGCTTTGCTATATTTTCTTTTCAGGACATGCGGGAAAAATGTTCAATGGCCTTGGCAAACTCAGCAATGGTTTTATCCGCATCCCCATGTTCAATGCCGTCCCGTACACAATGATGCAGATGTCCTTCCAAAACCACTTGCCCCACTTTATGCAAAGCATTCTTGGCCGCATTGATTTGGATTAAAATATCCTCACAAGGCACATCTTCATCAATCATTTTGCCAATGGCATTGAGCTGACCAACAATTTTTTTGATTCTGCGATGTAAGTTCTCAGAATCCATACACTGACGCATGGGGACACCTTCCTTTGTATACCTGGTATGGGTATATTTTTCACATCTTACCCTGTTTTATTCCCAGTGTCAAGGCTAAGAGAACAGGAGAGCTCAGCAAAAATCCATACTGCTTGAGCCTTGATCCCTTTCCAATTTATGCCCTTATGTTTCCCATTGGCAAGGGATTTGAAAATCCGGAAGAAACAAAAATCAATCCCTAGCAATGGCCCCATGCTGATTGTTGAAACGAAACATCACAGTTTTCCATTGGGTAACAACAATACCCGACCCATTCTGTTATGGAATAAAGTTCTGGCCATTGTCTTCCAGCATTTCATACCGCCCATTATGCCGCTTCCAGGCAAGACACTGAGAAAGGGCCTTTTTCAATTGCTCAAGGGAAATGGGTTTAGCCAGATGCCCGTTCATCCCGGCTAAACGAGCCTGCTTGACATCTTCGGCAAAAGCATCCGCTGTCATGGCAATGATCGGCAACTCGTGGATTCGTTCCATCCCGGAATTGCGAATTTCTTTGGTAGCATCATAGCCATTTAGAAGCGGCATCTGAATATCCATGAAAACAATGTCATAATAGAATGGGGGATGGGAACAGATAGCTTCCACGGCCTGCCGTCCATCCTCGGCAACTTCCACCTGCGCGTCCAACAGTTTCAACATTTCATTGGCAATCTGGCGGTTCAATTCGTTATCTTCCACCAGCAAAACCCGGAGTTTGGAGAAAGAATCGGCCAGCTGAGGATTTTCCCTTGGGCTCATCCTTACCGGAGCGTCGCATTTGGTCAAACAAAGGGTAACCAGAAACCGAGTCCCCGTTTTGTATTCACTCTCCACCTGAATATGGCCACCCATCATGGCTATAAGATTTTTTACAATGGTCATGCCAAGTCCTGTCCCAGCAATCTTGCTGATCCTGCTGTCATCCGCCCGACTGAATGGTTCAAAGATGTGGTTCAGATAGTCCTGTTTCATCCCAATTCCAGTGTCCTCAATCACAAACCGATAGGTGCCGATTTGCTGTTCGTCCTTTTTGAGTTCTTCCAGCACCAAGGAGATCTGCCCCCCTTCTCCCGTATATTTGGAAGCATTGTCAAGGAGGTTGACCAGGACCTGGGTCAAACGCCCTGGGTCTCCCGACACCCTGGCATGGAGTTCACTGTCAAGATTGACAGAGAGTACCTGACCTTTGTTTTCAAAAGAAAGATGGACCAGCTCCACTGCGTCCTGCACCAAATCCCGCAAATCAAATTCAGACTCTTCCAGCTCCACCGCACCGCTTTCGATTTTACTGACATCCAAAACTTCGTTGATCACTCCCAGCAAATGGGCGCCAGAGCTTGCGATTTTGCCAAGATAGTCCCGTAGTTTTTCCTCATCCTCCACGTGCAGCTGCGCCAGCTGGGTCATCCCTATAATTGCGTTCATCGGGGTGCGGATGTCATGGCTCATCCTTGAAAGAAACTCACTTTTGGCCCTACTGGCCTGTTCGGCCTTTTGTAGTGCCTCCTCAAGCAACTGCTTAGCCTGGCGTTCCTTTTCCAACGCCTCCTCCTGTAGCCGAAGCTCCTCATCAATATTCCGTGAGAGGGTAATCTCAATCAAATCGTCAGTGTAAGGGCTTTCCACCCGCACCACCTGGGTAAAATGCCAGTGATAGACTCCGTCCTCCCCCAGATGGGGAACCCTCATGGTCACAATGCGCTCCCCTTGGGAAAAAGTCTTGGTTAAGGCATGGCGTAAAAATTTTTGCCTGAATTCTTCCCGATGATCCGGGTGCACGGTGGTCAGCTCAGCCTCAATGAGATCATCAAAGCAACCAGAATCACCGGGGTTTTTCACCGGAAGGCGCCCATACTCCAGCATATGATAGGTATTTTGCGTCAGGTTGACTGCAATCAGCATCTGATAAGCAATCTGGGCTGCTGTGGCCAATTGGCTGATTTCCACATTCCGCTGCTGCTCCAGCAAATAGTTGTCCTGCACATCACGGAAGACCAAAACACACCAGCATTCCTCCTCCCCAAACTGCCCGATTTTCGCTGCTGTGAACTCTACCATATGGTAGCTACCATCAGCAGTCAGGCGGCGCAACTGCCTGGAAATCTGTTTTTTTCCTTCTCCAAACAGCCGGAGCATGGACTCCCGGGAAAAGGCGGCGTTAAAGAGAGCCACATCATTGGGATGCAGCACCTTTTGGGCATATTTCCGGTTTTCAGCATCAAAATTGCCCTGTTTCGGGCTATCAGTCCACACCGCGTCCTTCTGGCAATTGACATAGTAATCAGCAGTGAGATTGGCAATAATACACTCATCAAAAACTGTCACCAAACTCTTGGCATATATCTGCTCAATCTTCTGGAGCCCCTGCTCTTCCTCAAGATTCAACCGGTGTGGGGTGGCAGTTATCACAATGGCGCCAACCTGGCCATCCCAAAGGAGCCGGTTGGCAGTGACGTCAACAGTGGTTTTTAGCAAAGGATCGTAACAAACAATATGGCTGGCAGAACCGTCCCCCATTGCATGCAGCGGGCAATGGGCACACAATTCGGGCCAGACTTCGTGACATTTCATACCAATTGAAACCATTCCTCGGCCAGTATCTTGACAGCGCTGATTGAAATACAGCAGCTGATGGGATTTCTCCTCAATGACATAAATGCTGGTTTCAGTCAGCGCATCCAACAGTTTAGCCAAATTGTTGGCAGCAGTAGACATAGTCCCCTCCTCAAATTACTTACAATGGTTTTATCATACCTTGATTTAGCCCTAAAAGGGATTTTATTTTTTCCTGATTCTCTCAATGTTCAGTAAGAATAAAGTGTTTGTTGTCAAAAGAGCAAAATCCCCAGCAGTTTATCTATGCAATAGATTATAACAGAGTTTGAATTTGTTTTAATGTTCAATCACAAATCAAGATCAGTTTTTTTTACCGGACATTGTTCCAATTTTAGGACGCGTAGAAATTCAGCCTGTGCTTTTAGCACTTATTCTCATTGCTACATGACAATTTCTATCTTTAACAGTCCCCAAACATATTGCCAAACAATTCGGTATATAGATATTTGTATTCTTATGAATTGTTGCGCTGGGAATAAGGTCAAAAGATAACTTTTCATCTTTTTTCCACCCCAATTCCTCAGTATGCTGTTAACAGGCAATAGGGGATTTGGCAAAAGAAGCAGCGTGACAGTTTGCACCATCACGCTGCTTTTTGAAAACTGAAACATTGGGGCCCAGACCTTTGGGCCATCATTGGGTCCTTTTCTTGGGGCTATATAGGCTGGCATCAGCTCATGTTTCCCATGGCAATCATATTATTTGGCTTAATCAGATTGGGGCAGCTTTTTCAAATCAACAGTTCATAGATTCCCAAAACCAGGATGACGAAACCAGAAACCCAAACAGCATGGGGCCCCAATATCTTAGATAAACAGCTTCTCCCCAACCACTGCCCTGCCCACAGCATAATAAGACTCATAACAAAGGTACACATGGTGGTCACATAAGGGTTTAGCCCTGTCATACTGGCGCCAAGGCCTAACCCTAAATTATTCAGCATTAAGGCCCAGGCAAGGGCAAAGGTTTTTTGCCAAGATATTTCCATTACCTGCTTATGTAGCGCTTGTTCTGGTTCTTGGGACTGATTTTCTAAGAGATGATAACCCTTGGATTTTTTGTATTGATTGATGAAAAAGCTAACAATACAATACATACCAATGAGCATCAACAACATAGAACCCACAAGATTGGCTATCTTGATGGACATAAACCCAGCAATGAACATCCCCAAGCTCAAGGTAAGGAATGTCCCCAAACAGGTGATCACAGCAATGATTAGATTTTTTAGCAAGCCAAATCTGATTTTGCGCATTCCATAGGCTGTGCCAATGGTGAAGTTATCCAAATTCGCGGAAAACGCAAACAAAATGGCTGACAATAGATGCATCCTTTCACCTCAAATCCATCATTTCGGTATACCATGGTATGCCAAAGATGCTGGAAAGGTGTCCTACCTTAAGGTTAGGCTGTCCTCTACAGCTCGCTTTGCAGTAAAAAAATACCTCCTGCTATAATACCAATATTGACAGGAGGTACTTTTTTTGCCAAAAGAGTCTAATCGCCTAAATAAACTTGCACTTCATAATTCCACTGTAATATGCCTGATACAACAATTTGCTGCACAATAAAATTTGGATAGGTGTGATGTTCATCA
>CATZDY010000051.1 GCA_958417755.1 uncultured Peptococcaceae bacterium | reverse complement strand
TATTTGTTTTCATACAGATTCCCGAATTATAGAAATAGTTAAGAAGGAAGTACAATCGTTTTTTGGTGGTAAAGCTTCTGCCGAGGACGTAGCCCGGATAATCCAGGAAAAGGTTCGTATCTATTTAAATGAATAAAATATAGGAAAAGGCAAGGTCTGTTTTTACGATCGAACCTTGCTTTATCTGGTGCTATTATTTTGACAATTGAAAAGGGGCTTCATGAATAATCCTATAAAAAAACAAGTGTTTATGTAGAAAGAGTGGGAACATGGCCAGTGTGGTATTAAAACAGGTGACCAAAAGGTTTAACAACAAAGTAGTGGCAGTGAAGGATTTGAATATCAGAATCAAAGACAAGGAATTCGTCACTTTTGTTGGACCTTCGGGCAGTGGAAAAACCACTGCCTTGAGAATGATAGCAGGATTGGAGAAATTGACAGCAGGTGAGATTTACATTGATAATAAATTGGTGAATGATGTGTTGCCCAAGGATAGGGATATTGCCATGGTGTTTCAGAACTACGCCTTATATCCCCATATGACGGTATTTGAAAATATGTCCTTTGCCCTGAAACTAAGGAAAATACCCAAGCATGAAATCAAAGAAAGGGTTAGGGAAGCTGCAAACATATTGGATATAGGGCAATTGTTGGATAGACGGCCTAACCAATTATCAGGGGGGCAGAGGCAAAGGGTAGCCCTGGGCCGGGCTATTGTGCGCAAACCCAAGCTGTTTCTAATGGATGAACCCTTATCAAATCTGGACGCCAAATTAAGGGTTCAGATGAGGGCGGAAATCAGCAAGCTGCATCATGCCTTGCAGAGCACCATCATCTATGTTACCCATGATCAAACAGAGGCCATGACCATGGGGGACAGGATTGTGGTGATGAATAACGGATATAGCCAACAGATAGATAGTCCGCAAGTTGTATACGAGAAACCGCATAATTTGTTTGTAGCCGGATTCATGGGAAGCCCCCAGATGAACTTTCAAGAAGTAGTATTAAAAAAAGATGCAGAAGCAATATGTATTACCTTTGGTCCCCATACAATAAAACTCCCTGGTAATTTGGCTGAAGAAATAGAAAATCTGGGCTATCTAGGTAAAAGTGTCATGATGGGTATACGTCCTGAAGATATACAGGAAGAACTTGTTTTGGGGGAAGCATTGCAAGACAGTGTTATGGAGGCCAGGGTGGAAGTGGTGGAACGATTGGGCTCAGAAACCTTGTTGCATGTAAGAGCAGGGGAGACAAAATGGATTGCCCGGGTTGGCCCGGGGACAACGGCCAGGGCTGGCGATAGGATACCATTGATTTTGAATGTAAATAAAATTCATCTTTTTGATAAGGAAACAGAAAAAAATATACGATACGGATGAGTTTGCAAATCCACAATTGATGGGGTGAAATGGTTACTTTGAGAGCTTATTTGACTTCTGAGGAGGAGAAGGATAGAGAATTGAGATTGCTGTAAACTAGGTGGAGAAGTATTGGTATGAAATATGGGGTAATATGATTTAATACTGATTGTCAGCAATGTAGTGAGGTACTCAAATGGAAAGCAAGAGAGGTTTTCCGTAAAAGAATTAACAGGATTTCTACTTTTTTCTAAAATGTATTAAGAATGAGGCTGTGCAGAAGTTCAAAAGTCACAGCTTTTTTATTTCTAAAGCAAACAATGTTTACAATTTAAATATTCTTGAAAAGTTTTTGAAAATGTAGCTTTTGTCAGTAAGTAACTTGTAAAATATAAAAAAATTTATCCAACTGCCTTATTATTGAGTTTTGTAAAACTTTTATAAATATTTGCTCTTGTTTATTATTAAGCAATTTATTTTTCGATAATCTTCCTATACCTTTAGAAAAGGAGTCAATGATACCTAGCAGCTACTCTTTGGGAAAAGGAACATCGTTTGGCTCTGGAATGGCAGGTTTCGTTTGCTCCAAAGGTCTTAAAGCTGGAATTCCTCATGGGTACCTTTGTTTGTGGCAGACATAATAAATCAAAAAAACAACATCTTCCTAAGTCCTACTAAGACTTTTGCCAGAGAAAACCAGGGGGCTTACTTCTTGGCGGCATGCCTTTTTTCCCCTGTTGTTTGAACCAATTCTTGGATGATTTTTGCAATCATTTCTTTTTGTTTGGGGGTAAGCTTTTGAGCATTTTCAATGATACTGTATAATACAGTATCAAACATAGCCAAGGGTTCTTGGCTTTTAGGCAGATTTTGCGCAGCATTGGATTGGCTATGGGGATCATCAACGCGGCCTAAGAGGTAGTCCAGGGAGACATGAAAAAAATCCGCGATTTTTTGAAGTGTATGATGATCCGGTTCCCGTTTGCCGATTTCATATAAAGATAAACAGCTTCTGGAAATCCCTAAAAAGCGGGCCAGTTGTTCTTGGGTCAAGGCCTTTTCCTTGCGTAAAGCAGCCAAGCGTTTTGCCAACACAACAAATCCCCCCTTATTTAAGTATACTCCACATGTTGAAGCAATAAAAGCATATCTTATTGAATCAGAATTATCGGATTTGGATGAAAAGAGGCAGAAAATTACCTTTGCTGTCGGAAAAAGCAGTAAGATGTGTCACCAAGAATATAATCAATGAAGTATGATGCTAATACAGGAAACTAATTCAGCTGCTGGGAAAATATAAAGTTATTTATACATATAAATCATCAAAAACTGGTTTATCCTACAAAGGGATACGACATTTACATGGATTTCAAAGGATACAAAGGGAAGGAGTGAACCATGATGCAAGAAGCATGGAAAGAAAATCATGAATGGATGGAAGGATTGGAAGAGTATGCAGAACTCTATCAACAGGGTTTTGGGGAGGGTTTTATGGCTGGTTTGGAGTACAGTTATGCGATGTTGTTGACAGAAACCGATAAGGATATGCTTGTCATGAAATATAAAATTTTAGAGATGCTGAAAGAATATATTTAAACAGCTTTGGTATCGTTTTGTCGGGCCAGGCAATGGGCGAATTTTTTCATTACTTACTGACTTACTGGCTATGGTTATAATTCCTTTTCTTCTTGTATGGTCAATACTGTTTGAGTCAATTCTTGCATCATATTCGCCAGGTTCTGGCGTTTTTTTGTGGAAAACTTTTGGTTGCATGCCATCATACTATCCAAAATGGCATTAGCTAGGGCAATGGTTTCTTGCCGATATTCTTGATAATCCCCTGGTTTAATGGAAAATTTGGCTTCAGTGGTTTGCCCCAGCAAATAGTCCTTAGAAACACCAAAAGCAATAGCTATTTTTTCAATCATTTCTCCATTGGGCTTATTAAATCCCAATTCATAGCTCTTCACGGTTGCCATATCTACCCCTATGGTGCTTGCCAGTTCAGCCCGAGTCATCTTTTTTTCTATCCGCAACATGGTGAGTCGTTTTGAATAGAAATGTCCCGGCTTGCTATGCTGTATTTTTGAAGCAGCAAGTATACCATGATTGGCAGTGGCTTTTTCCCTGTGCTCTTTTATAGAACCTGGCTTAAAATCAAAAATATCAGTCAGTTTGTTAAGGGGCTGCGGATTGGTTTCTTGTTTTGTTTTTTTATCTTGCATGATTGATGTTTTGGTTATATCCAATAATTCTCCCCACTCTTTTGGGGTTAATTCTTTTTTCTCCAGGTCTCTTTTTATGCTTTTGCTAAAATCCATCTTAAAAACTCCTAGTTTTTAAAAATATGAAAATATTACTTTAGATATGATAGTATCTTTATTGTACCATAGATAATGGGAAGGAACAATTTATCTTTTATTGATAAATTTTATGCCTAATGCTATATTTGTTGCCAAAAGGCAGTGGCCTATAATCTGTGACAAAATTGGCTTCATTGCTTAGTCTATGTGGAAAAGTCCATGGGATAAAGCAATATTGAAAAATTGAAATGAATTATTTGGATTCATTATTACGAAAGAATATCTTATTTAGAGCAATGTTCTATGTCTAAAAATCCCTATTGTTTTATCAATAAAGAAATATAAAACAATATCCTATGGATGGAAGGAAAATATTTTCAAAATATAGAAATATATAGAACCTATAGTTTCGCGAAAACAATTCCTGAATAGCAATGTTTGATAGGGTTTGTATTTTTAAAAATAATATCAGTGGATAGATATACATTTATGTATTTTTAATGAGGAGGTGGCTTGTATTGTTGGTGCAATAATGAAACTTGATAAATTCCCTTGTGAATCTAAGTTTGTATGAAATACAATCCAGGGTATTTATTTTCCATGTATTTGCAGAGAGGAAGCGATTGGTGATGGCAAATACTTTAAAGCAAAAAAATAAATTAACTGAACTTACAAAAGAAAAAATAGAAATATACAGAAAAGGTTTTGGGGATGGGTTTGTGGCAGCCTTGTTGCGCAACAAAGAGATAATGGAAGCAGAGGATGATCAAGATATTGTGTTGGCCAAAAAGAAGATTTTAGATATTTTAAAAGAGATTATTTAAAAAAGAACAAAAACGCTTTTTAGAATTAGTTAGTAAGCACTTCAGAAAGGAGTGCTTTTTGTTATCTTTTAAAAGTTTTTTCACGCAGAGCGAAAGAAATAAAAACAATGGTAAATGAGTAAAAGAAAAAACCTATCAATTAAGAAATAAAACATAAAGATTTAACTTTTACTAAAGTGATGAGTGTTCAGCCAAAAAAGCAAAATTCAAATCTGCTATTGTTCCTATTGTTTCCTCAACAGGGATAAGACAATATGAGCGTAGACCAAGGGGCCTAGACCAATGTATTGTTGAAACAGGGCTCCACAGACTTTCGGATTACCCAGACTGTACACAGTTTTTCCGGGATTTCCGAAGCCGTAGAGGCTTCTTCCAAAACAGCAGTATCCTTTACCATGCATAACAATATGTTGGAAAACATCATTGGAGGGGCAGCCTTTTCCCTAAACAATATCAAGGCTCAAATCAAGGAAGGAACAGCGGTAGAAGTTCCGGCCAGTGACGTGCAGCTTACAATCACAGAGGTGCCCTCAGAAAACGATGCCCAAAGTTGTCTGCTTTCTGCTGGGGAAGAAGCCCTCCAAGCCATTTTGTCCACAACAGAAGGAAACTACCAACTCACCATTGCTGTGCTTGGTATTAACCAGACCTATATAGGTACCAGTCAATGGCAGTTTACCATCAAGGGATAAGGTGCCCTTGATGGCAATCCTGCCATTTCCTTGCCCCTTTGTTTGTTATAACACAATGCCGCCATCCACAGAAAGGATGGTCCCTGTGGTGAAAGAGGCTTCGTCTGAAGCCAGATACACATAAGCGCCAGCTAATTCCTCTGGGGAAGCCATCCGGCCCAGGGGGGTCTGGCTTTTCAAGGTGGCCATCATTTGCTTCGGTATCTCCCGGGATGCCATGTCAGTGCCCACTACCCCTGGGGCCACAGCATTGACCCGGATGCCGTAGGGACCCAATTCCTTGGCGCAGGATTTGGTCAGCCCGTTGATGCCGAATTTGGAAGAAGAGTAGGCGATTTGCATTTTGCCCCCATAGGTGCCCATCATGGAGCTGGTGTTCACAATACTGCCGCCCCCTTGATCCTTCATGATTTTGGCCACTTCCCGGGTGCACTTAAAGGCCCCGGTGAGGTTGATGCGAATCACAGCCTCAAATTCTTCATCCGTGGTGTCAAAGATTCTTTTGGCTGAAGTGATGCCTGCATTGTTCACCAAAATGTTTATTGTTCCCCATTGTGTAACCACTGCTTTCACCATGGCGTTCACTGCTGCGGTGTCCGCAATATTAGCTTCCACAGGCATAAGGTCAGCTTGGGGGTATTTTGCCCGCAAGGTGTTTACTGCCTTTTGGGCCCAATCAATGTGAATGTCATTCAAAGCCACTTTGGCTCCTTCCCGCAAAAAGGCGTCCACAATGGCAAACCCAATGCCCCGGGATGCCCCAGTGACAATGGCCACTTTATTGTATAATTTCATGCTCATCTGCTCCTTTTGTCATTGGCTAGGTTTTTTATCAGTTTTCTTGACCACTATCCAAGGGGTCATACAGATTGCCTGCTTTGCGCACAAGATCTTCCAAAAGCCTTTGCATCTTAGGAATGACCGGATGCTCTGCCAGGCCATAGTCTGCCGCCACTTGGGTGAGTCTCTGGAAGGCCAGCCAGGTGCTGCCTGACTCATCCTCCCAAATGGCGATGCGCAGGGGCAAAAGCAGGGCAAAACTTTGGTTTAGTTGCATCAGCCCTGTGCCCACTTGGGGAGAACCAAAGACCAACACTGTGGTGGGACGCAGGGTAAGGCCTGCTTCCAAGGCATTTTTTCTATGGTCGAATTTGGCGAAAAGAGGGATGCCCCGGGCTTGCAGCTCAGCTTCCAGACGGGAGACCATGGTGGCTGCAGAAAACTGTCCTTCATAAAGAAAAAGATGATTGTCATTGTAATGGGTGGCCAGCAAATCCCCGAAAGCGCCGGCAATACGGCGGCCGGGATTGGTGAAATCCACCCCTTCTTTGTTGGCCAACAGGGTGACACAAACCAGCTCTTCAGCATGGGTAAAGCGACTTAAAAAACTAGTATACCCGGGAACAGACCCTTTGATGTCCATTAATCCCCGGTGATGGTAAAATTGCCAACCAGCCACGCCGGGGATTTCCCGTCCGTCGGGCAATTGCCAAGGATTATAGAGTATAGCGCGATTTTCCGGCTTTTGAATGAGCACCGAGCCGGCCAGGGAGATGTCCTGGGCTGAGGCCAAAGATCCCCAAAACACTTCAAAGCTGAAGAACAAATCCGGGGAATGGGGTTGCCCTGGGCATCATAGCTGGCAGCCCTTTCACTGGGATCAATGTACAGCCTGTTTTCTTTAAACAATTGATGCAAATGTTGAGACAAAGACACATCTTCCTGGGGAAATGAAAAAAAGCTGGTTTATTACTATAATGCCTATGTTTTCAGCACAAGAATCAAGGATGTGAGCACCATTGACATCAATAATAATGCTCAAACTGAAGTATGGGCCAAGGAATTAGACAGCATGGGGATTTTAAAGGGCAAAGAGGCGGGGTATGCCTTGGAGCAGCCCTTGACCAGGGCGGAATGTGCGGCCCTCTTGGTACAACTGTTGGGAGATGAAAAAAGAGCCATTGCCAATGATTCCCCTAGGGTGTTTTACGATGTGGGGCCAACCCATTGGGCTTATCCCTATGCAAGATATTGTGCGCCTTATATTATGGCCACAGAGGGCAATTTGTTTTATCCAGACCAAGGGCTGACAGGGGCGGAATTTTTGGAAGCACTCCTGCGGGCTTTTTATATTGACAATACCACCCTGGAAAATGCATATGAACAGGCCTTGTTATGCAAAATCATTGCCCCGGACAATGTAGCCAAGCTGCAGGCTTCCTCCGGCATAACCAGAGGCCAGGCGGTGGCTATCATCTATCCTTTGGCCCGTTTGCCTAGAGAAGAAAATTGAGCATTAAAGCTAGCAGAAAAAAGTAAATGAACATCAATTCAGGGGGATTGCCTCTATAGGGATCGGTTTTTTGCCTTACAAGGGGCAAACCCTTTGGTTCGCCCCTTGTAGAAAATAGAGAAGGTATTTGAAATTTTCCTTCATCAGCATTCTTTACAAATACATAAGTTTAGAACTAAATCAGGATTCGAACAGGACTTGTAATGTGGGGGACTCGTTCATAGTCTCTTCCTGTCTTTTTAGGTTTACGTTGCTTTCAATTTTGTCAGTGAGCTTATCCAAGGCTGCTTGGCCAATTCTTTGCATGGGATCATATCCCACGCCGGTTAATTGTTTATCGTATCGAGAGAAGGTCAATAGGGCTTTTTCTCCGTTTACGCCAAGGACATCAATGGTAATATCAGGATCATTATTGCTATACCCTTGGCAGTTATAGGTGGTGGCTTGCACAGCGCCATGTACAATGTTATATTGTGAGGCTAATTTTTGGGCCTTATCCAGATATTCCTGGTGATTTTTGGCCAAATCCGGATCATAGTCCAAGGATACCTTTACAGGCAAAGTGCGGCCCCAGCTGGCCCCGAACCGTTCTCCGGTTACTGCATCAACCATAAAGGTATAACAAGGGTCTTGGGGGGTGCGGCTGGCTCCGAATCTGATATCTCCTGACCAAAAGGCCCGGGGAAAGGTTTCTGTGCCAGCACTGTATCCCATATACATGGTGGCATTTTGCAGATCCACCCCAAAGAGCTGCCAGATCATTTGGGCGCCCAATTCAGCTGCTTCTTCTTTGCTTAAGTCCTTGCTTGTGGGATGTTCTGTAACCAAGGGGTCATCCTTTACCTGATAGTTGGCCCTTTGGTAGCCCGGGGGCACCTGGTTTTTGTCCCCTACTGGGGAGGTGGCTTCATTGCTTTGAGGGATTGCTTCTGTTTTTTTCAGCTCAGCTTTTGCGACAGCTTCTGTCAGGCCGTTAAACAAAAGGGTACAGAGGGCAATGACAATGAAGGCTAAGGTCACGGTAATGAGCCAATTCTTGCGGTTTGTTGCTTCTTTCATGGCAAACACTCCTTTGCTAAATTGTATGGCTTAAGAATACCAGGGCGGGATCATCAAGTTATCATCAACTTATGATGAACTTGTAAATATAATCTTAACCGTGGTGCCTTGGCCAGGGGTGGAGCAAAATTGTAAGGTGCTGTGGTGGCAGCGGGCAATTTCCTCACAAATGGCCAACCCCAGGCCCGCGCCGCCTTCTTTCCGGCTGCGGGCCCGATCCCCCCGGTAAAAAGCTTCTTTGACCCGGGAAAGCTGTTGGCAGGACATGCCTTGGCCATTGTCCTGCACAGACAAAATGGTCTGGTTTTGCTCCTGCCAGGCCCGGACTATAATGGTTCCTTTGGTCCCGCAGGCCTTTAGGGCATTGTCAAGGAGATTGATGAGCAAACTATGTAGCAAATCCAAATTCCCCCATATGGAGGTGGCTTGATTGTCATACACAAGGGCTGTTTGTTTGGCCTGGGCTTGGGGATACATGGTGTGTTGCACTGCGTCAAAAAGATTCGCCACTGCAACAGGCCCCTGTTCCATGGTATCGCCCCGGAGCAAAGCTAGTTCCAAAAGCTGCTGGGCCATGGTTTGGAGCCGCTGGCATTCAGCCATGATGTACCCTGAGGCTGCGATTTTATCTTCCTCTGTGACCAAGGCCTTTTGTAAATATTCAGCGTAACCATAAATGGCAGTCAAGGGAGTGCGCAATTCGTGGGCAAAATTATCAATAAAACGCTGTTTTTGTCCTGCTGCCTCCTGGAGGGCGGCGATTTGATTCTCAATTTCACCAGCCATGTGATTGAAGCTTTGGGCCATATGGGCCAGCTCGTCATGACCAGAAACCGGCAACCTGCTGGTATAATTTCCTGCAGCCATGTTTTGGGATGCTGTGGCAATTTGCCCCAAGGGCTGGAAAAGACGATGAACCAAAAAAAGCAAACATAAGGCCAGTAAAATGGAAAAAAAAGCCCCGCATACATATAACATATTTTTCATTTGGCGCCAGGAGGACAGCATGTCATCTATCCCAAAGCGCTCCACCAAAACATAGGCCTGGTAGGGAGCGGGAAGGCGATTGGCCACATATAAATATAAAGGATTTTTTCCCCCTGTGGAGAGATACCGCTTATCCGAATCCAGGGAAGCCAAGTCTCCGGGGTAAATCCTGTCCTGGTCCAGGGGAAAGCGTTGCTCCTGGCCGTGATAGATTGCCAAGGTGGTTTGATTGCCAAGGGAAAAACGGGTATAAGGGAGAAGCAGTTCTGCCAGGGATTGATCCACATCCAGGCCTCGATTGTCCAAAGCCTGCATATCTTTCAGCAAGGAGCAAGCAATGACCTGGTATTCCGCCAAACAGCGTTCCTTTTGCACTTGCATCCTGTCTTTTAACATTGTCACTGTGATGAACAGCAGGGCAGTGTTGAAAAAAAACAAAAACAGCAACAGAGTGGTGAGAAAAGTGCGCCTTTTCACTGGCCCACCTCCAGCCTGTACCCCAGCTTATACACAGTTTTGATGCGTTCCTCTAACCCCAGCTTTTTGCGCAGCTTTTGGATATGCACATCCACAGTGCGGGTGTCCCCCGCAAAATCATACCCCCAAACCCTTTCCAGCAGTTGTTCCCTGGAAAGGGCAATGTTGCGGTTTTGTACCAAGGTTTCCAGCAATTCATATTCCTTTGGGGTACAAGCCACCAGTTCATGGTGCCAAAACACTTGGCGGCTATGAAAGTCTATTCTGATATGGTCAAAGGTAAAGCTGCTTTCTTGCTGCTTGGTTCGACGGAGTATGGCTTCCACCCGGGCCAAGAGCTCCAGCATTTCAAAGGGCTTTGTGATGTAATCGTCCGCCCCCAGGGTCAACCCCTTGATTTTATCAGCCAACCCCCCTTTGGCAGTCAAAACAATGGTGGGCGTTTTGCGGGCTTCCGGCAACACCTCGAAGCCGTCCAGACCAGGCAACATGATATCCAGCAGCATTAAATCAAAGCTTTGTTGTTCCAGGGTTTGGATTGCTGTCTGGCCATCAAAAACAGAAATACAGCGATGTCCCACAAGCTGTAGGTTTCTTTGCAGCAGTTCATTGATGGGCAACTCGTCCTCCACAATTAAAATTTTTGCCATAACCAATCACCTCTTGCTAAGTAAACCACAAAGGTGTTATCAAGTTGTAAAATTTTATGGCCCTTCCATCCTTGGGAGCAGGTTTTTTAGATGTAAAGCAGCAGGGAATTTTTGTTTCTTAGGAGTCTGGATCAGGCTATTTTCAGCAGGATTTTCAAGGGGAAAACATGAAATAATATCAGAAGAGTCCAGGGCAAAAGTCCAGCTATAAGTGGTATAGGCTTGGGAGGACAATGCTGGGAGAAAGGAATTTGCTGCTTGGCTTATGGTACAAAGATGTAGTAAACCCTACTTTCCAATGGTATGAAATCATAAGGCAGCAAGGCCTTTGAGAACAGTATTGAACTGAATCGAAATGATTTTTTCTTTATACTTTGCCCAGACACATGTATAGTGCAAAAAAAGGATATTCAAAATCCCTGCTAAGGCCTAGATAAGAGCAGAATCTTACAGAAAAAACAAGACAGGGGGATGAACTTGTGGCCTATACAGTAAAGGCAGTCACCATAAGGACAGATAATTCACCAGAAGGAATGACGCGTACCAGTGAGATTTGGCAAGATATTACCACTGGAAAGCTGCCTATTCTGTTTGACAGTATCCAGGTATTGCAACCAGGCATTTCTCCAGTTGCAAGATACAGCAATTATGCCAGTGATGAAAATGGTGCTTATGATCTTACAATCATGGGGGTTAGTGCCGCTTTTTTTCAATCCATGGAAGAGGAGGTAAACAAAGGCTTTTATAAAAAATACGAGGAAAAGGATGAAAACGGGAATATTGAACTATGTGCCCAAAAAGCCTGGTCCAAGGTATGGGCTGACCAAAAATCAGGGGATATCACAAGAACCTTTACCAATGATTATGAAAGCACAGTGCCCAGGGAATATACCAAAGACGGCAAAGCCCATTGCTATTTATACATTGCCATTCAAAAAAAATAGAAACATGCCTAGTCCAAGAGCTGGCTATTGGGGCCTGAGGGGAAAGGCGTATTGTTGTTTGACAGGTTTTTGGTAGCACCAAACAAGGCAAAAAATCTTCTTTCTACACCTTTCCTATTTTTTTCGCAAAACCGCCTATCTTTCAGCCTGTTTTTTTGTTTTATGCTCTGCTGAGGGGCAAAAGCTGAGGGCATGAACATCTTGGCAATATGCAGGGGATTCGAAAGTAAATTGGCCAAAAAGGATAACAGCCTGAAGGTAGTCTGCTGGAATGTTATACTTAAAAACCCCATTTCGCAAAAATACACTGATTATCCACCCAACCCCTTTCTTTTTTGACCAGATTTTTGGAAAGAAGGGGGTTTTACGTTTTCAAAAGGAGGTATATATGCTGCGGTTGATTCCTGTAACCAGGGAAAACTTATATCATTATGCGACTTTTCAGCAACAATACAAAAGTCAATTACATACATTTCAATCAAGAATATATCCCCAACAATATGAAATAAACATCCATAGAAAATCATTGTTACATTGGTATTATATAGGGTATGGCTCTGCCATGATCGGGAGCATTTGGCTGGAAAAAGATCATCTTGGTGCTGACTTCGCTACCTTAGGAATTTTTATTGTGAATGAGCAATTTCGGGGTAAGGGTTTTGGGACCAAGGCAATCAAAATCATGATGGAACAAGATATGGATAAGATGGAAATCAACAGGATTGTCTTGCATGTTCGTTATGATAATGTTCGCGCCATCCGTTGTTACACAAAGATAGGGTTTCAAATAACGAACAGATATAAAAAAGAAAATGGAATGAAGGTCATAGGCATGCAGTTTTCTAGATAAGCATTTTGCCCCGATTTCCTTATAATGCGGTTTTGAGGGCAGCACAACAGGGAGAGGGGTTTTAGGGGATGCATGTTTTTTTATGGCATATTATTCGAACTTCTGGGGTTACGGAGCAAAGCAGACTTGCCAAATATTTGGCTGTATAGAGAAGGGCATGGGCAGCAATCCTCAGCAATGCCCAATCTTTTGTTATGCAATTTTAGGAATAGGCTTCCTTGGTGCTTGGAATAAAATGCTAGGGATACTTTGGCTGAAAAGAGTGGCAAGACAAAAAAACTGTGGCTTTCATTGGATTTGAATGCCACAGACTGATTAGGGTTATTGATGAAAAAATTTATGCTGTAGGGTTTGCAAGGACCCGATTTTGCCCAGGATTGCAGGACACCATAACCTGTTGGCGCTCCCTTGCTTTGACAAATTTAGAAAGGGGGATGAAAAACACGGAAAACAATCCCTTTTGTTCCTATGGAGCTATGCCACCAGGATTCGATTGGCCATATCTTTGCTTAAAGCAATCCGACTTTCTTTGACATGAATAATCAAATTGCCTCCCAAAGAGGATACTACTTTGATTTTGGTCCCACTGATAAAGCCCAGGTTTTCTAAGAAACGTCTGGTTTCTACTTTTCCCGTAATCTTTTTGATGCAAACTTCCTCTCCCATTTTGCTCATGGTCACAGGCATAGGGCAGGCTCCTCTCTGTTTTGTGAATGATAATCGTTTTCATTATCATGTTTATTATACATGACCCAGTTCTTTGTTGTCCAGAGGTTTTGAAAATAATTCTCAGCCTTATGGAAAAACCGACAGCCATTGAGCTGTCGGCTAAAAGCATAAGATAAGGGTCTAATCAAACAAACTGAGTTGTTTGCCTTTATAAGGTCGCTTGCCTTCAGCAGCAGAGCCTGTTTCCAAATAGGCTGGGGGCAGGTTGGCCAAAAAGGGAGAGGACTCGGCATTGGTGAGCAGAATGAGCTCATCCTGGGCCCTGGTTAGTCCCACATAAAATAACCTTCGTTCCTCTGCCCAGTCACAGTCCCGGCCTTGGGGTTGCAAGGGAATCATGCCTTGTCTGACCCCGCACAGGAAAACCACAGGAAATTCCAAGCCTTTGGCCCCATGTATAGTCATCAGGGAAACAGCGTCCGGAGTATATTTCTTGTGGGCACTGCGCACCACGTCTCTTTCGCCACCTAAAACCAGATTTTGCAAAAAACCGGGCATTTTGGGATGCAAAACAGCGGTATGGTGCAGGTGCTCCAGGCTTTGGACCCCTGCCAAGTCATGATCCTTGATCCAAGATTCCAGAAGCTTAGCGGGTTTTTCCTTTTGGACTAAGGGGCCATAGTGTTGTACCAAAGCCAGGAATCGGGCCAGCGCCTCAGCTTCCGGTTCTTGCTGGTATTGTTTTTCTAGGTCCGTGAAGACAGCCAAGCTTTTATCCATATCCCGATAAGCAGCCAAAAGCTTAGGGACCCAAGGGGCGGTTGGGGCCTCGGCTTTGAGACATACCCCCAAGGATATCAGATCTTGGGGGTGCAACAAAAAGCGAAAAAAGGAAATGGCTTGCCGTACAAGGGGATCTCCCAGAAAGCTATCCCGGCCCACCACCACATAGGAGATGCCTTCCTTATGCAAGCATTGTTCCAACATTTCCCCCTGCCGGTGGGTGCGGTACAAAAGGGCAATATCAGAAAAGCCCAGGCCCGATTGGGCCCTTTCTTTGTCTTTGCCCTGGCCGGAGGTGGAGGTCATCTGAGTATCCAACATATCAATCCCCCCCACCATGCGGTTGATTTCCTTGGCCACAAACAAAGCCTCAGCAAAGGCATCCCGGGCGGTGAGCAAACGAACCTTAGCCCCTCCAGGCCTTTGGGCCTCTAAAAGCTGGTCTTGTTTTGCGCCTTGGGGGGTATTGGCAGCAATGACCGGCAGGGCGCAGTGGAGAATCTCCGGGGTAGAGCGATAATTTTGAATGAGCCGGATTTGCCTGGTTTGGGGAAAATCCTTTTGAAATTGAGCAAAACATTGGGCATTGGAGCCCCGGAAACCATAGATGGCTTGATCCGGATCTCCGATGATGAAAATTCCAGTGCTTTCCCGGCCCCAAGCTTGTATGAGCTGGTATTGCAGGGGATTGATATCCTGGAACTCGTCCACCAGCAAATGAGCGGCAAAAGGGGCCTGTCCCTGGGATCTGTTGTCCCATTCCCTTAAAACTTCCAACAGGATATCATCATAATCCAACACTTGCTCCTGGGCCAACTGTTCACAATAGGCTTCAAATAGCCCCGGGGGTAAGGGGTTGAGAGCTTGCCCCAGGTTTTTTTGCTGGGAAATCCGGCGCAAGGCTTCCCGGGGGGAAATGGCAAGCCCCAGGCGTTGGATGATGTCTTCCATCAGGGAAAGGGCCTCAAAGCCGTCAATCACAGTGACACTGTCACGCCATTGGGATAAAAGTTGCAGACAAATGGCATGGAAAGTGCCGATTCTCATGGTTTTAACCATACGTTTATGGCCAAAATGTTGTTCCAAGCGACTGCGCATTTCATTGGCTGCTTGGTTAGTAAAGGTAACAGCCGTAATTTGAGCCGGGGATACCCCTTCTTGCTCCACCAAATGGGCAATGCGGTATACCAAGGTCCTGGTTTTCCCTGTGCCCGGACCAGCAATTACAGCCACAGCAGGTTCCAAGGCAGAGGCAGCTTCCCATTGGGCTTGATTTAAGCCATAGGGATGGTCCGGAGTCTGCTTGGTGGCAGCAATCTGTGTTTTTGCCAGGGATTTTTGCTCCAAGACTGGCAGCGGTTCTGTCTGGCCTGTGGTCTTTTGTTTGCTTTTCTCTTTGGGTTTGCTTTGGTATACATCATCATTGAACAAACGTAATTGCCCGGAGATGGAGGCAATTTCCCTTTGGTCTAGGATTTGAATTTTGCCATACTCACCGTCAAATCCAGGTGAAAGTTCCAGATTACCGCTGCGCAGCCTACGAATGCCTTCAGCAATACAGGGGCCTGCCTGGTGGGCAATGTCCTCTAGAGGGGCATGGCGCAGAATAAAAAACTCAGACCCCAGGTGCTGCAATAAAAGTTCATATTGCCTTTTCACCTTCGTGCTGGCTGTGGTAAAGCCAGTGGAAGCAGCGATAACCTTGTCCAAGGGTACCAGGCTTTCAAAGGATTTGGCTTGGGGAGGCACGAACCCTTCCGCCCTGTCAGCCAAATCTTCCACCCGGTGCAAAACCCCCACCGTAATCCTGCCCCCGCATACCGGGCATCTGCCAGCCATTTGTTTGGTATCCGTGGGTTTTAGGCAGACCTTACAATGCCTGTGCCCATCATAGTGATATTTTCCTTCCTCAGGGAAAAATTCAATGGTACCCTGAAACCCTTTGGCCTGGGGACTTTGCAAGGCCTGGAAAATGGCTGGATAAGAAAGCTCAGTGTCAAAGAGATTGGCTTCCCGACCCAGGTTGGCTGGGGAATGAGCGTCCGAGTTGGATACCAGGGTAAAGGCATCTAGGGCGGAAAGGCGCCAATTCATGGGCGGATCAGAGGAGAGCCCGGTTTCCAAGGCATGGATATAGGGGGTTAAATCCTCAAAACATTCCTGGATATGGTCAAAGCCTGAATAAGCGCCGAAAAGGGAAAAATGGGGCGTCCATATATGGGCGGGAATAAAAATGGCTTGGGGACAAAGTTCCAGGACAATTTCCAACAGATTTCTGCTGTCAAGCCCCAAGATAGGCCGGCCGTCAGAATGCAAATTGCCCACCAGCTCCAACCGGCGGGACAGGGCTTCAGCTTCTGTTAGGCCAGGGAGCAAAATCAAGTTGTGCACCTTGCGCACTTTGCCGTTCTTTTTATAAATAGAACTGATCTCGCCAGACACAATAAAGCGCGGGGCTAAGCCTGTTTCTGCCGTGGCGTCGGCGGGTAAGCGATATTCCTCTTTTAAAACATAGAGCCCTTCCTCCGCAGGAGACAGCTTTTCCCGCAGTTCCTCTCGCCAGGCTGGATGGGTGAAATCCCCGGTGCCAATGAGATCAATGCCCTTGCGCCGGGCCCACAGGGAAAGCATCTCTGGTATACATTCCTTACTGGTGGCCCGGGAATATTTAGAATGAATATGAAAATCAGCAATCCACATGATTTATCCACCTGCATTGTTTTTTTCTTTCATCATAACATAAGATTTTTCCCTTCTAAAGAAGTTTTTTCCTATTAATCCTTCTCCCAAAGTCCCAAGTTGTCGAAAAAGCTTCCCACAAAGGTCCCGTAATAACAAGAAGCCAACCTATCTTCCAAGCCAAGTTCTTGGTTCGGCGGACAGGTTGGCTCCTTGTTTTGGGGGTTAAAAATCTTTTTCTTGATGTACCCGGGCTGGGTCATAACGATCCTGGGCTTTAGGGGTGGTGCTGCTAGGGTAGCCGAAGGGAACCACTGCATAGACCAATAGATGGTCTGGCAGATGGAATAACTTGGTCACAAAGGCCATGCGGTCAGGCAAAGGGGCCACGCCCAGCCATACACCTCCCAAGCCCAAATGCACGGCTTCCAAGAGCATATTTTGGGTGGCAGCCCCCAGATCCTGCTGCCAATTTTCCGGGAATTTCATTCTGTTTTGATTGGCCATAACCACAATGGCCAAGGGGGCTTCTTGGCAAGGCCGGGCGTAGGGACTGAGGTGGGAAAGCTTGGCCAAGGTGTCTTTGTTTTTGACCACCATGAATTCCCAAGGCTGTTGATTGCCTGCTGAAGGTGCTTGCATGGCAGCTCGCAGTAGCTTTTCAACCTTTTCCTCTTCCACCTTTTTGTTTTGAAATTTCCGCACACTCACTCTGGTAAATATTTCTTGCATGAAAATCTCTCCCAATTTTTGTTGAACAAGCCCCTGGTTTTCATGTTTGCAAGTTATCAAGAAAAGCCGGGACTTGCTTTTAAAACAAAAAGCCAAAACCAAAAGGGTTTGCAGCTAGTCTTGAAGACCTTTAGGCTAGGCATTAGAAAAATAGAAATAGAATGATTTGCCTCTCAAATTGGTATCACTTTTATTTTATAGGATTATCATTTTCTGTGCAATGCATCTTGACCTGGCTGATTTTGGTTTGACAAAAAAGCAGCCCTGGGGCATGATGAATGTATACCGAAATGTTATGATATAAAAAGAATGATCGCTTTATCCTGTCAATCTGATCGGAAGGTCATCTTTTTAAAGGTATTTACATATAAGGCAAAAAGAAATTACTCCAAATGATAAAATAGAAAGTAAATATTTCTGGTCAATTCATTGTCGTCGACCTCCAATGGTGTAAAAAACCCGGGAGGTCGACGACAATTTTAGGTTAATTTGTGAAAAATAACGGACATTTTTATTTATATTAGGAAAATGGAGGAAATTATTTGCAAAAATATACCTTTCCAAAAGCCTAAAAGTCGTGTAAAATGGGTTTACAACTTACCTATAAGGAATTGAAACTCGAAGTGAAAAGACCAGGAAGAAAGCCCACAAAGGAGGTTTACAACTTACCTATAAGGAATTGAAACTTTTCCGGCCAAAAGCTCTTTGAGATTATCCCGAATAGGTTTACAACTTACCTATAAGGAATTGAAACATCGCGTCGCTTGGTGCCCTGCGGCCGCCTTCTAGCGTTTACAACTTACCTATAA
>CATZDY010000050.1 GCA_958417755.1 uncultured Peptococcaceae bacterium | reverse complement strand
ACATGCAGGTTGACGGTAATGGCATACCATCCCTGTCCAGGGGTATTATGGTTACGCTGCCCAGAGGTCAGGATAGCAGGGGGTTGGTAGCTGAGCGGATTATCGGAGAAGGGCAGGAGGAAATCATCCCCTTATCAGTGCTTGAAGGACAAAACATGTTGGTTCTTTTGCCCAATAGCTGTACTTTGCATATCAGGGATAACAGCAAGGCATTTGAGGATACGGCGAATCATTGGGCCAAGGAAGCCATTGCCTTTGTTACTGCCAGGGAGCTTTTTGCTGGAGTCAGTGCATCTTTATTTAAGCCGGATATGCCTATGGAGCGGGGTATGATGGTCACGGTTCTATACCATTTGGCAGGGAATCCCCAGGGGTTGGCAGATGCCACCTTTGCTGATGTAAAAAGCAGCGACTATTTTGCCCAACCAGTGGCCTGGGCCGAGCAACATCACATTGCCCAAGGAACAGGAGAACATCTTTTTGAACCCTATGGTCACTTAACCAGAGAAGAATTGGCTGTGTTCACTTACCAATATGTCCAGTACCTGGGCTGGGAAACCCCTGTAGAGGGCAATGCCATCCGTGAGTTTAACGATGCGGATCAAATTTCACCTTGGGCCAGGGAAGCCATGTCCTTTGCCATTCATGCCGATATATTGCGTGGCAAGGAGGGCCAGAAATTGGCGCCCCAAGATTTGGCCACCAGGGGAGAAGTGGCTGTTGTGTTAGAGCAGTTGGTACGGTTTTTGATAGAAAATGTTGGGTAGTTGAGCAGTAGGTTCAATCTACGGCTAACATATATGGTAAATGGAAAGAAAGCCTGCTGGTTCCAATAAGGATCAGGAGGCTTTCTTTTGTAAGAATGAAGGAGAGATGGTCAAAGGATGGTTGAAGGGAATTGACACCCAAAGGGTTGGTCATTTTGTAGTCTTTGGCTAGGATTGACAAAAGGGAAAAATAGATTTAAGATACTTAGTATGCTAACTATTTAGTAAGGGTGGGATGCTGATGGATATGGCAAAACATGGTCAATCAAACTATTGCATCAGGTGGTACTATGGAACAGGATAAGTTTTATTATAGTGAGTATTTTAAGAAAATTTCTAATGGTCAGAAAATGCTATTGGATCAATGCTTAGCAGAATACGGCATTACCTATGCCCAATCTCTGGTCATTTTATATTTGTTTGAGGCCCAAGACATGCATAAAGTCAGTCAAAAAGACATTGAGAAATATCTATCTCTCAAAGGATCTACAGTCACCCATATTCTCAACAGAATGGAGGAAAATGAATTTGTTTACCGCCAAAAAAGCAAAGAGGATAACCGGGTGAATCATTTGTTTCTGACCCAAAAGGGGATAACCTATTATCCTTTATTTTTTAAAGCCTTGGATGCCATGGAAAAACGAATGACCCAGGGATTAAGCGCTGGGGAAAAAGAACAATTAAAGCGTTTGCTTTTAAAGGTGTTGGAAAATTTAGAGGAAAATTGAAAATCAAGGGGGAATACATATTGAAGGAAAAGGAACAGTCAACAGCAGAATCAATATTGTCCCGAAAAGATTATCTGGCCATTGCTGTGGTTATTGCTGGTGGCTTTGTTGCCATTTTGAATCAAACAATTTTATCTCCTGCTTTACCGAAACTCATGCAAGAGTTTCACGTTACTACGGATTTGATTCAATGGGTTACCACCATCTATATGCTGGTGAATGGCATTATGATTCCTGTGACAGCCTATTTGATTGACCGGTTTTCCACCAGGAAGTTATTTATAACTTCCATGGTTATCTTTATGGTGGGTACCGTGATGGCTGTGGTTGCCCCTTCGTATCCATTGCTGATCGTGGCCCGGGTTTTGCAGGCCATGGGAGCAGGGATTGGTTTGCCCTTGGTTGCCTATATTCCTATGGTGATGTTTCCCAAAGAAAAACGAGGCATGGCCATGGGCATTGTGGGGGTTGTGATCAGTTGTGCTCCAGCGGCCGGGCCTGTGGTGGCTGGCTGGGTGATTGACTCCATGGGCTGGCGATTTGTGTTTGCCGGAATTTTACCCTTGGCTTTGCTCATCACTGTTTTAAGCCTATTTCTTTTAAAAAACGTGGGGGAACAAAAAAATCCCCACTTGGATATTTTATCTGTTCTCCTTTCTACCCTGGCCTTTGGCGGTTTGCTTTACGGCTTCTCCAGCGCCAGCACCTTGGGGTGGAGTCATCCGCTGCTTATCATTTCCGTGGTGGTGGGAGCCATTTGTTTTGTTTGGTTTATCCGGCGGCAGTTCCACTTAAAAGAGCCGCTTTTGGAACTGCGGATCATGAAAATACCGGCTTTTACCTATTCAGCCATCATCAATATGATTATCAATGCTTCGTTAATTGTGGGCACCATTTTATTGCCCATCTATTTGCAAAATGTATTGGGGTATTCAGCCTTTGTAACTGGTATGGTAACAGTGCCCAGTTCTGTCCTCATGGCCATCATGAGTCCCATTAGCGGCATGTTGTTTGACCGTTTCGGGCCTAGGGGCATCGGTATCTTGGGAATGTCTCTCCTGACTATTTCAATGATAGGTTTGGCCTTGATGGGTTTGAAAACAACCCTGGTTTACATCATTGCCATGATGATTTGTCAGGCCTTGGGTTTGAACTTGGCCAATATGCCCATCAATACTTGGGGGATCAATGCCTTGGACAATGATTACATCGCCCACGGCAATGCCATTACCAATACGGGCCGACAAATTGCAGGCTCCCTTAGCACGGGGATTTTAATTACTGTGATGACCATGGTGACCATGGCCAATAGCGCAGCTGGGCAAGTGCAAGCCACCCTAAGCGGCATTCGAGTAGCCTATGCCTTGGCAGCTGTTCTGGCGGCAGCGGGATTGCTTATTGTGATTTTGAAAGTACGACACACCCAAAGCATAGCAAAAGAAATCGGAATGGAGGCTTAAAGCATGAAACATCCCGTTCGGGAAATGATGGAAACAGACGCCTTTACCTGCCACCACAGCCAGACCTTGGGTGATGTGGTGCGGATTTTGGTAAATAAAAAAATAGGCGGTATACCAATTCTTGATGATGACCGATATGTGATGGGTTTTATCAGTGACGGGGATATTATGAAAGCAGTGGCCAAACAAGGAACCCTATCTGTTTTGATCGGTGATACAGCGGTGGTGGTCAATGACAACGAAGCCTTTGAGGAAAAGGTGGCTGATTTGATGAGCCGGAATGTCATGGAATTGGCCACCCGGAAGGTCATTTGGGTTACCCCGGATCAGTCTGTGGATGAAGTGGCAAAGATATTGTCCAAGAAAAAAATTAAAAAAGTCCCGGTGCTGGAAAAGGGCAAATTGGTAGGGGTAATCAGTCGTTCCACCATTATGCGGGATATTTTTCAAAGGCTCTTTCACATTGCTCCGGAGGACGAATAACAATTGCTATTCGGGTGACAAAAATGTTGGTTCATATATGCCAGAGCAGCCAGGCAATGGTTGGTAATATTAGGAATATACTTGAAAAAGAAAAGCCGGTGTTTGATAACACTGGCTTTTTTTATTGGCCTAGGTTGGCAAGGAAAAAGCATGATGAGCCCTGATTTTGCTTATTTTCTTTTTTGTTACAATGACTTATGTGCAAGCCATATCTTTTTCCCATTGACTTTCTTGGAGGCAATGGTATACTAGTCATATGAACAATCAAATGATTGTTTAATTGTTTGAGAATATTTTGACCTAAAAAAAGCAAAAACTGAGGGAGAAAGGGGATTTCTTTGAATGAAAAAAGTCATCAAACTACAGGATTTGGATTGTGCCAATTGTGCAGCAAAAATTGAAAATGCTGTAGAAAAAATTGAGGGGGTTACAATGGTTAGCGTTAGTTTTATGGGGCAAAAAATGGTGTTAGAAGCAGCAGAGGATGACTTTGCCGCTGTGCTGGTTCAAGCGAAAAAAAGCATTAAAAAAATTGACCCAGACGTTACGGTATTGGCTTAACCCTAATGATTGTAATAAACAATGAAAAACAATATTCCCGGCTTGGCATCCGGTTATTTCATAGCATTCATAAAGGAAAACAAGTGTTTGCAGGCAAGGGCAGGTGGGACGTATGCCTATGGTTCCTGCTATCTTAGGGCAAAGAAGGAATGAACATGACGAAAAAGCAGAAAAAACAGTTGTGGTGCATCTTCATTGCAGCGGCAATTTTTGGAATTGCCTTGGTTTGGCCTGGGCAAGAGGTGGTAACCTTTGCTTTGTTTGCTGTTAGCTATCTTGTGGTTGGAAGCAAGATCATTGGAAAAGCTGTGCAGAATATCGGGCATGGGCAAGTGTTCGACGAAAACTTTTTGATGACAGTGGCCACTCTGGGGGCTTTTTGTTTGGGGGAATATGCCGAAGGTGTTGCGGTGATGCTGTTCTATCAAGTGGGAGAGTTTTTCCAATCCTATGCAGTGCATAAATCCCGGCGTTCCATTGCGGATTTGATGGACATTCGGCCAGATTATGCCAATATATACCAAGAGGACCAGCTTGTGCAGGTGGATCCTGAGGAAGTTCACATCAATGATACCATTGTGGTCAAACCTGGTGAACGGATACCCTTGGACGGCATGGTGCTGGACGGTTTCTCTGCTGTGGATACCTCTGCTTTGACCGGGGAATCCCTTCCCCAGGAGGTACAAGCAGGACAGCAAGTCATCAGTGGCTGCATCAATCAGACCGGTCGCTTAACCATTCGCGTGACCAAAGCCTTCGGGCAGTCCACGGTGGCCAAAATTCTTGAGCTAGTGGAACATGCTAGCAGCAAAAAAAGCAAAAGTGAAAATTTTATTACCAAATTCGCCCGTTATTATACCCCAGTGGTGGTTTTGGCTGCGGTGGTCATGGCTTTGGCTATGCCGCTGTTATCAGGGCAGCCCTTTAGTCTGTGGGTTTCCCGGGCCTTGACCTTTCTCGTGATTTCCTGTCCCTGTGCTTTGGTGATTTCCATTCCCTTAAGCTTTTTTGGGGGCATTGGCGGGGCGTCTAAATGCGGAGTTTTGGTCAAAGGAAGCAATGATTTAGAAGCCCTTGCCCGTACGAAAATGGTGGTATTTGATAAAACCGGTACCTTGACAAAGGGATCTTTTGCTGTGAGTGAGATTCATGCTGCCACAGTCAGTCAGGAAGAACTTTTAGAACTGGCGGCTTATGCGGAGCATGATTCCAATCATCCCATTGCTGTTTCCATTCAAAAGGCTTACGGCCAAGCCGTGGATCCAGCTCGCCTTGCGAATATGGAGGAGATTCCTGGTTATGGCGTGAAAGTAAAAATTGATAATCAAACAGTACTTGTGGGCAATGCCAAACTGATGAAAAAAGAAGGTATTGTATTTTCTTCCCCTGCCATGGGGGGCACAGTGGTGCATGTGGCAGTGGAAGGCAAGTATGCAGGGTATCTTTTCATTGAAGATGAAATCAAAGAGGATTCTTTCCAGGCCGTTGCAGCTCTAAAAGCAAAGGGCATTCAATCTGTAATGCTTACAGGGGATGCAAAGGCTGTGGGGCAAAAGGTAGCTGGGGCGTTACATCTTGACCAAGTGTATGCGGAACTGCTTCCAGGGGATAAAGTAGCTTGTTTAGAGGAACTTATGCAGGAAAAAGCCCCTGCCAGCAAGGTGGCCTTTGTGGGGGATGGCATCAATGATGCTCCTGTGTTGGCCCGGGCTGATATTGGCATTGCCATGGGGGGCCTGGGTTCGGACGCAGCCATTGAAGCGGCTGACATTGTCATTATGACTGACGAACCTTCCAAGATTGCCACTGTAATTCAAATTGCGCAAAAAACCCTGGGAATTGTGCGGCAGAATATTGTTTTCGCCCTGGGGGTAAAAGCTGTGGTTCTGGTCCTGGGTGCCTTGGGATTGGCTTCCATGTGGACTGCTGTGTTTGCTGATGTAGGGGTGTCAATCCTGGCGATTCTAAATGCCATTCGACCTTTGCGCACAAAGCAATACGCCTCAAAGGTACTTTCTTTGAGAGGAGAAAAGTCAAACCTTGACCCAGGGGATTTAGAGGTTGCCTAAAGGCAATGCTAAAAGTATAAAATGAGGTTCCTATCATACCTCTTGGAGATGATTGGGACAGTTTAACTCAAAAAGATCATCAATCATTTGGTGGACCAATTGTGCCTTTTTGCTGGTGGATAGGGTATAGTACACTTCTTTGCCCACCCGTTTGCTACGGATCAGTCCGTTTTGTTTCAGGGTCCGCAAATGATGGGAAACAGCGGAATTGCTCATCTTCACAGCTGCAGCAATATTGCACACACATTCCTCACAGTGGCAAAGCAACCACAGAATGCGCAAACGCGAACCGTCACAAAGTTGTTGGAATGTGGTAGCAGCATCTAAAAAATGAGCAACATCAGGCATTTGTTCCAACACATTTTCTGTATTTTGTCCGTGATCATGGGGGATGATTTTCCCTGGCATCGACTTACTCCTTATATGGTCATATGGTATAATGACAAAATCAAAAACAAATAGGACGTATCATTTTGTCCATCATAGCCTTTATCAAAAAGCTTGTCAAACCAAGATCTTACCCTTTGCCAAGCCGGATGGAAGCTAAGAAAAGGGCTAATATATTTATTGTAACATTATGGGATTTTGGTGGCAAGAAAAAGGAAAGTAGAATCAATGGTTTTGGAGAACCTAAAGAAAAATAGGCTTAGGGTTGTATCCTTTGCCAAGAGGGTTAGATTTTGTTGTGGCAATAGCCAGCCAGTGAGAAGGGGAAGAAGGGATTTTACATGAAAAAGGAGCAATTTGCAATTACCGGTATGACTTGCTCTGCCTGTGCGGCCAGGGTGGAGAAAAGCGTGGCAAAACTGGATGGTATTGGTCAAGTGAATGTGAATCTTTTGAAAAACAGCATGGCAGTTTCCTATGATACTGATTTTTTGCAACCTCAGGATATCATCCAGGCAGTGGAAAAGGCCGGTTATGGTGCTGTTGTGTTGAACCGCACGGGGATAGATAAAAAGACAAGGGAAAAGTCTGTGGATACAGCAAAACAAGAATTACGCCAAATGAAGGTGCGGCTAACGGTTTCTCTGGTGTTTTCCATTCCTTTGTTTTACATTGCCATGGGCCATATGTTTCATTGGCCTTTGCCCAACCTATTGTTGGGCCAGGAAAATGCCTTGGTTTTTGCCTTTACCCAATTTTTACTATTGCTGCCCGTGATTTTGGTGAATTTTAAATATTACCGGGTGGGTTATGGTACCTTGGTCAAAGGTTCTCCCAACATGGACTCCTTGATTGCCCTGGGTTCTTCTGCTGCCACAGTGTATGGCATTTACGCCATTTATAAGCTGGGCTATGGCTTAGGCCATGGAGATTGGAATCTGGTACAGCATTTTTCCATGGATTTATATTTTGAGTCAGCGGCCATGATTTTAACCTTAATTACCTTGGGGAAATTTTTTGAGGCCAAGGCCAAGGGCCGTACCTCTGAGGCCATTACCAAACTGGTCAATTTAGCGCCCAAAACCGCCACTGTCTGGCGGGAACAAGGGGAAGAGACCATCCCAGTGGAAGAGGTGGCGGTGGGGGATATCCTGATCGTTAAGGCTGGGGAAACCATTCCTGTAGACGGTGTGGTAACCCAGGGGGCTTCTTGGGTGGACGAGTCAGTGTTAACCGGAGAAAGCTTGCCAGTGGAAAAAAAGCCAGGGGATCAGGTCATTGGGGCCACCATCAATCAAAGGGGCTATTTACATATGCAAGCCACCAAGGTGGGGGATGATACTGCCTTGGCCCAGATTGTCCGGTTGGTGGATGAGGCCACCTCCTCCAAAGCACCCATTGCCAAACTGGCAGATAAGGTGAGCGGTATTTTTGTTCCTGTGGTCATTGTCATTGCCCTGGTGGCAGCAGTGGTCTGGCTATTGTTGGGATATGACTTGGAATTCGCCCTTTCCATTGCCATTTCTGTTTTGGTGATTTCCTGTCCTTGCGCCCTGGGATTGGCCACGCCCACAGCCATTATGGTGGGCACTGGAAAAGGGGCGGAATACGGGATTTTGATTAAATCCGCTGAAGCTTTGGAAACTGCCCACAACATTCAAACCGTGGTTTTGGACAAAACAGGCACCATTACTGCCGGAAAACCCATGGTAACAGATATGGTGTATACAGACAGCAGTTCCCAAGCAGAGCTTTTGTCCGTGGCCTGTTCCTTGGAAAAATTATCAGAGCATCCCCTGGCCAATGCCATTGTAGCCCAAGGGGAAAAGGAGAATGTTGCCTATCAATCTGTCACTGATTTTACCCAAATTCCAGGCCAAGGTATTAGGGGCTTAGTGGAAGGCAAGCCATGCTATGCGGGCAACCAAGTCATGATGGAGGCCCAGGGCCTGCTGGAGGATACCCTTTTACAGCAAGCCAAAACCTTTGCCCAGGAGGGGAAAACCCCCTTGTATTTTGCTTCTGAACAGCGTCTTTTGGGGATCATTGCTGTGGCGGATGTGATAAAACCCAGTAGTCCCCAAGCAGTGGCCGCCCTTTCAGCCCTGGGGATGCAAGTGGTGATGCTTACTGGGGACAATGCCCAGACTGCCCAGGCCATTGGCAAACAAGTGGGCGTACAGCGGGTCATTGCCGGAGTGCTGCCCCAGGACAAAGAAAAAGAAATCCGCAATTTGCAAGCAAATGGCCAAAGGGTGGCCATGGTGGGGGACGGGGTCAACGACGCCCCGGCTTTGGCCCGGGCGGATGTGGGCATTGCCATTGGTGCTGGAACAGATGTGGCCATTGAGTCAGCGGACATTGTGCTGATGAAAAACGATTTGCTGGATGTGGCTACTGCCATTCAGCTGAGTCGTTCCGTGGTCCGAAACATTCGCCAAAATCTGTTTTGGGCCTTTTTCTACAATACCATTGGCATTCCAGTGGCAGCTGGCGTGTTTTACGGCCTGTGGCTTTTAAAGCTCAATCCCATGATTGCAGCAGCAGCCATGAGCTTGAGTTCTGTTTGTGTGGTATCCAATGCTTTGCGTTTGAAACTGTTTCATCCTCAAAGAGTCCAGGCCCAAGAACATGCGCTCAAATTGCAGACCCCTGGGACCATACCAATGGCAGTACAAAAAATTGCCACCAGAACAGAAGGAAAAGGAGATGAGACCATGAAAAAAGTATTATCCATTGAAGGAATGTCCTGTAATCATTGTGTAAAGGCTGTGGAAAAGGCTTTGGGCAAGGTAGCAGGAGTCAGCAGCGTGGAGGTGGATTTAGACGCCAAAACAGCTACTGTAACCCTGGCGGACAAGGTGTCTGACGAGGCCTTGAAGGAAGTGGTGACAGAGTCTGGTTATGAAGTAATGGCAATTTCCTAAGCTTGCTGCAAGGAAAGCATATGATTTGGAAAAAAGCAAAGGCTAAGAAGGCTATGCTATTCGTCCTTTGGATTTGGGGCATCAAACAATATGGAAGAAAACCTCATAGAGATGTATATTTTTATAAGCCTGTCCGTATTTTACTGGACAGGCTTATTGGGCTTTTGACCAGTGAAAATGGATTTTTATTGCCACTGCAAAAGATTTTCTTATGTAGATAACATTGGTGGGATGTAATGCTAAGGGAATACATGATAAGTTTTTATAAGACATAAGAAGGCTTCTCGCTGAGAAAAAGAGAAAGTCTTTTATGATTGACTTTTGGGCACCTGTTTAGGCCTATGAATAAGGAATCATTTGGGGTTTTACCAAGGTTTTTACATGGTCTACCAAACAGCCCTACGGGCTCAGAACTTATCTTTTCAAAAGTCTCTTTGTCTGGCAAAACCAAGTATAGGGCCTATGAAATTTAGCGGAAATGTTCTTGCAGGCTGTTAATGGAGCTGTTGGAAATGGCGAAAAAGTGATGCCCCTTGAAGAGAAGATAAAAGTGTAGTGATAAAGCAAAAGGGCTGAGCACATCGAGAAAAATACAACCAATAATACCAATTCGTGCTCATTCATAGCGGATGATAAAAAAGAAGCTTGGTTGCTCAATTTGTTTGCCCCTGTGGGTTGTAAAAAAGATTGGTAAAGATTCTGATATTTCAAAGCCCTGATAAAATGAAGCCCAAGGCCATGGTTTGGGCAGGGGAATGTATCCCCAAAGTCGAAGAAAGAACTTGACATAAAAGGGATGTTGCTATCTTTTTGCGAATGATTTTGGGGATGAATTTCAGGGGAAAAGGTATGGTTGGGGCTAAGCCCAAGGCTAGAACAGGACAAGGAAAAGGAGGCGGACACATGAAAGGGAAAACAATAATGTGTGGTCTTCTTTTTTTTACTGGCTTGTTTTTCTTGCTGTTTCCTTTGTCCTGGGGAAGTGCAACGGAATCCAATTCCATGACTTTTACCAATGAGGAAATGGCCTATATGAATCATAAAAAAGTATTGCGGGTTTTGGTTTTAGACAATTGGCAGCCCTATGTGTATCAAGATCAGGAAAACCAAGCGTATCAAGGGGTTGCCCTGGATTTGTTGCAAGTCTTATCCCAAGCCAGCGGGTTGCGGATAGAGTGGGTGCCAACCAGCAGCTATGCTGCATCTTTACAGGAGTTGGCCCAGGGGCGGGCGGATTTGGCGGCTGTGAAGGCACAAATTGGCAGTGAGGAACAGTGGAGCAGTGCTTCTAATTTCGTACCCTATCTTTCAGCCCCAGTGGCATTGATTTCCCATAAAGATGCTTGGCTTTATCCCCAAAGGAGCATAACCATTGCCATGCCCCAAGGGCTGCAACTACTAGAAGTTGAGCAATATGATACCATCAATACCTTTGTGTATCCCACCATGAACAAATGTTTGGATGCTGTACGTAGCAGACAGGCGGATTTTGTTGCTTGTGATTTGTTTACTACTAGAGTATTGATGCAACAATATGCCACCAAGGACTTAACCTCAAAGATTGTCCCCAAACACAATGTAACGTTAGGATTTGGTTTACCCCCTGGGGAGCATAAAACCTTGGCCTCCCTTTTGACTAAAACCATTGCTTCTTATTCAACAGCAGAGATGTCCAATAGTGTTATGATAAATGGAGAAAGCAGAAACAAGGGAGATAGTTTCATTGATTTTGTTTATACCCATCCCTTTGAATTGTTGTGCGCCGTACTTTCATTGTCTTTTGTGGGCTTTGTGGCCATGTTTACCTATACCCGGGTGCGCATTCGGCAAAACCGGGAATTGCGCGGCTATGAGGATAGTTATCGCATGTTGGCCAATACCTTCGGGGGGGCAGGGATGGAATACGACTATTTGCAGGATCGGTTGACTATTTTTGGAGAAAAGCATGCCATGTTGGATTTACCCCAAGTGGTGGAAAATTTTCGGGAAAAACTGCACCACAAGCTGTTGCGTCTTTCCTTTACCCTGGAGGAATTCGACCAGTTGTTGGAAAACAACACCCCTGGCCATTCCTATGACGCAGAATTTCAGTGCGGCATGCGGGAAGGGGGTTGGAACTGGTTTCGTATCATCTATATTGTGGTGTATACCGAAGAATCCCATTACCGACCCATTCGTCTCATTGGTTGTCTAATGAACATAGAAAAGGAACATCAAGAAATGGAAGCTTTGATGGAGCTGGGGTTTACGGATCAGCTCACAGGGTTGTTGAATCATACAGCCGGAGAAAAACAGATTGCTGCATATCTGGCAGAAAAACAGAGCCCCAACAGGGATATGGTGCTGTTCTTGGATGTGGATTATTTCAAGCAATTTAACGACCATTTTGGCCACTTATGTGGGGATGATGTGTTGCGCCAATTGGGACTGGTCCTTCGGGAAACTTTTACTGGTAACCATATCCTGTGCCGCTGGGGTGGGGATGAATTCTTGCTCTTTTTAAAAGAAGCCGGGGAAGAGCAGGCTGTTGTTAGTGAAAAGATACAACACCTGCGACAAAGGATGCAAGAGTATCAATATGAAGGCCAAACACCCGGGGTAAGCCTTAGCATTGGCGGGGTTATCGCTATGCCGGGCATGGGTTTGGAAGCCCTCATCCGCCAGGCGGATCAAGCCCTTTATACAGTCAAAAAGAAAGGCCGGGATGGGTTTATGCTGCAAATAACCCCAAAGGAAACAGAAGGGTTGGGGGATGAGGAGCATGTTTAAAGCAGCAAAGGGGGTAAAAATCCCCCAGGCTAATTTATATGAATATGCCTTTTCTCCAGTGCCTTGCAATCGCCGAAAGCATGCTGTGCCCTTGTTTTTTGTCACAACCGGGTACATGGTGGCCCTTTCTTGCTTTGTGATAGGGGCAAAGGTGGGGTATGCCATGCCTTTCTGGCCAGCAGTGGGGGCTTGTCTTTTGGGCAACAGCATTTTGCTTGGAATTGGTGGTATCATGGGCAGCATTGCTTGCCAAACCGGTTGGTCCACCTCCTTTCTTTCCCGCCAGGTATTTGGCCAAAGGGCTTCCGCCATTTTTTCAATTTGCATTATCCTATTGAGCATCAATTGGATTGGCTTAAATGGAGATACCTTTGCCCGCATGATTTTATCCGTATTTCCCGGTTGTCCACTGCCCGTGCCCGTGCTGGCTGTTCTGGCTGTGGCGACTTGGGCTTTATCCGCAGCGTATGGCTGGCAAGGCCTGGAGCTACTGAGCCGGATTGTGGTACCCTTGGCTTTAGGCTTGGCTTTTTTGTGGGTTTTGCTTTTGGGTTTAAAAACCCAGGGCTTTCAATGTATCAGCACCTACCATTCTTTGGGTACCATGACCTTTACCACTGCCACAACAGCTGTGATTGGCAACTTCATGTTTGCTTGTACTGTGGCGCCAGATATCTGCCGTTTTGCCAAAAGAAAAAAAGAAGTGTGGGGCATCATGTTGCCAGCCTATTTGCTTGGACTTTTTTTGTTCAATGTGGGGGGCATTTTGGTAGCCCAGGCCAGTGGGAGCAGTGATTTTACCGTGGGTGTGGCCAGCTTGGGTTTAGCAATTCCCGCTTTGTTGTGCACGGTTTTTTGTTTGTGGACCACCCAAGACAACAATATTTATGGCGGCAGCTTAGCAGTGCAAAATATTTTTCAGGGCACAGCTGTGGAGGGAAATCTGTCCCATCGTACTGTGGCCTATATGATTTCTGGTTTAGCCGCAGCCTTTGCTTCATTAGGGGCTTTACAATACTGGATTCCCATTATTACCTTGATTTCCGTGTTCGTTCCTCCGGTTCCGGGGATGATCATGGGTGAATTCTTCCTGGTCAAACACAGCAAGGAACACAGGACTGTGAACTGGCTGTCCCTGCCCCCATGGGTTTTGGGAAGCCTGGTGGGCTTTTTTTCCTTGCAAGAGGATTTTTTCCTGGCCCCAGTCATTGCCATGATGGTGGCTTGTGGTTCCTATGTGTTGTTGAGCAAAGCCCTGGACCCGATTATAAACCAAAAGAAAAAGCCCCCAGACCTTGTACAATGATCTGTTCCCATACCAATTTCCTTTTCCAATGGTGTAATTTCAGCTGCCATGCATGTCAAATAGCTTTACCAAGAAGAAGGCACTGCAAAGGTCTATTGGCATGTAGCAAAGGCTTTTGATGGGGAGCGCTCAGTTGGGGGGAAAATAGGATGCAGCAGAGCCAGTGGAAAAAGAGACTTGACAAGTATAACTGTAATCAATAAAATTACAATATAAAATGTAATGATTGTATATACAGTTTAAGGAGGTTCACCATGAACCCTAGAAAATGGCTTTGGGGACTGCTATTTGTTTTGCTTGTGGCTTTATGCACAGCTTGTACTGCAGGGAGCCCTGACTCCCAAAGCAATCAAACCAATGTTGCAGCCCAGTTCCACCAAATAACCCCAGGGGAAGCCAAACAAAGAATGGAGGAAAATCCCCAAGTCATTGTTGTGGATGTGCGTACCCCAGAGGAATACAAGGAAAAGCATATTCCCCAGGCTGTGTTGATTCCCAATGAAACCATTACCCAAACTCCTCCGGCTTTGCTGCCAGATCTGAATGCCGAAATTTTAGTGTATTGTAGAACTGGGGTGAGAAGCCGCCAGGCAGCGGAAAAATTGGCGGCCTTGGGCTATACCCAGGTCTACGATTTAGGAGGAATCCAAGACTGGCCCTATGAAACAGTTGCTGGTGATTCTTAAAACCAATAGGATTCAAACATTTCCTTGGGAAAAATCTTGCCCCCTATTTCCTTTGTTTTTCAGTTAAAAACTTGATTTTTTTAACTGTGTAAACTATCATTACAGTTAACAGTAAAGAACAAAGGGGATTCGGTCATGACCAGTGAATTTGCCATTGCAGTCCATGCTTTGGTGTATTTGAACCATAAGGCAGCCATCATATCCAGCGAGGCTTTGGCTAAAAATGTTTGTACTAATCCGGCCCGTATCCGCAAGGTGATGGCCAAATTAAAAAAAGCAGGGCTTGTGACCACCAAAGAAGGGGTGGATGGGGGATATTGTTTTCAAAAAGATCCAGCCATTGTGACCCTGCGCCAAGTGGACGAGGCTGTGGATGTTCGCTTGGTATCAGCCTCTTGGAAATCAGGCAATGCGGAAATGAAATGCCTGGTGGCTGCAGGCATGGGGGATATTATGGAAAGCATTTACCAAGACTTGGATGATTTGTGTAAATGCAGATTGGAGGAAATCACCATCCAAGATATTGACAAGCGTATCTTTTGGGATAACAGTGCGCCCCAGGAGGAGGCCTGAGCTTGGAGGCAAGGGGTACCATTTCTTTTGTTTGTCCAGTTGAAAGTTGTCTAAAAAACGTTGCCTGTAAAGGTAAAGGAGCGGTTTATTGGACAGGGCAGAGGAAAATTGTTTGTTGCCTTGGGGGAATATTGCATGGCAAGATGATTTCTGTACGAAAAAAAGAACATTCAAGCCATGGCATGGAAGTGTTGTTTAAAGCATATTATGACGGCCTGCTAATCCCACCGTATAATTAGGGTGGGATTAGTTGTTTAAAGAGGGAGTATATAAAATTTAACCAAGAAGGGATTTGTGCCGCTTTTTCCTCGCACTATCATTCCTCATCAAAGCAGATAACAAAACGTATATCCACAAAACAGGTTCCTAAGATTTCAGTGGAACATTCATCCTTGGTTTTTTGAAATCCCATGTTATGAAAAAAACTTTGCGCCCTTTCATTGTTGATGAGTATCCAAAGGTAGATATTGTAGAATCCAGCTTGTTTTAAATCTTTTAAGGTACTTGTAAGCAAGGCGTGGCTAAATCCCTTTCCAGAATAACTGGGCAGCAAATAAAAGGAATAAATTTCTCCCCAATCCGGCAAAGTATTGTCCCGGGATTTTCCATAGGTGGCGCAACCCACGGGAATGGAACCATCGAAGATAAGTTGGGCTGTGATGAAACCGTTTTGCAGCCAATTTTGAAAGCCTGTAACCCAAAAATCTTCTTGCAAGTCATCCAAATATAGCTGGGGAACCAGTCCTTTATAAGCTTCCTTCCAGCTCAAGGCATGGATGCGGCTCATATCCTGCACATCATGTACTGTAGCTTTTCTAATGTCCATACCAATGACCTCCCTGATAAAAGGAACAACAATGAACTTTTTTTGCAAAGCAGTTGATAACATTCAAATTCCTGTCAAATGGCTTATTGATAAAAATTGATAATCAAGCGGTGATCCGCAAAGTCCGTGTCATTCCAGGTAATGATGAGATTTACATTGTCTTTGGCCCCAATGAAGGTAACCGTATCATTTTTCTTTTCTCCATCCGTGGCAAATACAACCCCAGCTTCTTTTAAACGGCTTACCCATTGTTCACAATCCTCATAGGACATGGAGTCAATGCCAATGGTGCAACTTGTCTTTTCTGCATTGGCATGTACACTGTCCACCTGTTCCGTTGCCTTGGGAAACCCATCGAAAAAGGTGTTTGTGGGCCAAATGGGTCCTTGCAGAACCGGTTCGGGCTGGTTTTGGGGCAGGGTATCAGGGGCAGTTGTGTTGTTGTGCTGGCAAGCCCCAAGGCATAACAGCAGGAAGCCCATTATCATGAGAATAAGTAATTTTTTCAACCATCTTGCTCCTCTCGATTTTTTAGGCCCTTAGGCTTATGTTGCATTTGTCTAAATCGTGTATATTGCAGGGCTTTTGGGGGATGACATAAAAATGCATCCAATAGATATGCAATATTTGGGAAAACCTTCTTAAAAAAGATTCGTTTTTTGGGGGCCTAAGTCCTTGTTTGGTAAAGCAGTTTGGAGAAAGATTTTTTTGTTAAGCTAAAAGGAAAGGCTGCAAGGAAATAAGAATTGGGCATGGGAGGCTTGAGTAAAAAATCAAAACCAAGGAAAAAACATAGGAATTAAAAATAATTGTTTACCATCTGGGAAAGCCTAGTTTTATCGGAGCCAAGGAAAGGTGCCCATTTTTTGGCAGCTGGGAGCAATTGTTCCATATCATATATAGAGAATTATCATTGAGCTTTATTGTGGGTATGGCGTCAACCCCGTGGCTTGGTAGGACAATGAATAAGTTTTGGCAAATGCACTGGTAATCAGGCCTCTGGTTGGCCTTGGATCATGATTTCGGCATAATGATTTCCATGGTAAAACAAAGGATGAATCACATTGCCTTACCCCTAGGGAATAGAATGATGAGCTCTGGGTCCTTATCTTTTTTTGATACCTGGAAAACGTTACAATGAGGTGACAAAGCATACGAAGGAGGGAAGCAAGCATGCCTAAAGAGAAAAGTGTACCCCATACCATTGAACGGATTGCTAGAAAGGAGCTACAGGAGGATCAGGCGGAAATTTATTTGGCTGGCGGTTGCTTTTGGGGGACCCAGGAATATCTGAATCACTTGCCTGGGGTTGTCAGCACAGATGTGGGCTATGCCAACGGGCTAACCCCTGCCCCTACCTATGAGGAGATTTGTACCCATACCACCGGATATGCGGAAACAGTGCATGTGGTGTATCAGCCCCAGGTGATTTCCCTGGAATTCTTGTTGGATTTATTTTATCAATCCATTGATCCCACCAGTGTGAACCGCCAAGGGCATGATGTGGGTGATCAATACCGCACAGGCATTTATTACACCAATCCTGATCATAGGCCCATTATCCAGGCTTCCTTGGCAAAATTGGCCAAACAAGTGCAAAAACCTTTGGCCATTGAATTCAAACCCTTGCAAAATTATTTTTTAGCAGAAGAATACCATCAGCAATATTTACAAAAAAACCCCGGAGGATATTGCCACATTCCCCGAACTTTGTTGGAACATGCCCAACAGGCCAGGGAGCAAAAGGATGCTTCTCCTACCTATCCAAAACCCGCTGACAAGCAGTTGGCCCAAGAACTGACCCCTTTACAATATGCAGTGACCCAACAAAATCAAACTGAACCTCCTTTTCAAAATACTTACTGGAACCATTTTGAACCGGGCATTTACGTGGACATTACCACCGGAGAACCTTTGTTCGCTTCTGCGGATAAATTTGACTCTGGGTGCGGTTGGCCTGCTTTTAGCAAACCCCTTGACCCCCAGGTGGTGACAGAACACGCGGATCATTCCCATAGCATGCGGCGTGTGGAAGTGCGCAGCCGGGGCGGGGATGCCCATTTGGGCCATGTATTTACTGATGGTCCTCAAAAAACCGGGGGTTTACGGTATTGTATCAACAGCGCTGCCCTGCGTTTTATTCCCCAGGCAGAGATGGCCAAGGAGGGATATGGGGATTACTTGCCTTTGCTGGAGGAACCCCAAGGAACGTAACATTTTATCAAAGCATTGCAAAGGTATGGGGAATGGATATTTGATTCCAGCTTGGAGGTTGGACCACTGTGTGTGTCCATAACATCGACTAAGGTTGTTTTTTAAAAACCACCTGTAACAGCTTCTCATTCAGGCAAAAAAGTATAAGATAATTTAATTTCTATGTGCATAGTTCCCGCTTTTTTAGGTAGTCTAGAAAAGTCATTGTTAGTTTTTAGCCTAAATCTCGTCAAAATATAAACTTAAGTCTTTACATGCCATATTTTAAATCTGTTCTTGCTTGACGCATAAAAATATCAATGTTATCATATAAATACAAAGAGGAGTTACCGCTTTTTGCAGGGCGGTCAGTCCGGTATATACGAACTAGGCCACCTTTGAAAGGTGGCCTTGGTTATTTCTTACGCATGAAGCATAAGGAAATAACTCCCATGATAACAAGGCAAAAAGTAAAAATTTCTGACCATGTAACCATAGGCGTCACCC
>CATZDY010000049.1 GCA_958417755.1 uncultured Peptococcaceae bacterium | reverse complement strand
ACCATAACCAGAGCCTGGTTTTAAATGATAATCACTGACCTTTGCTTTATGAAAGGCTTGTAACACTTTGAGATGGTTGTGCATGGATAGGGTTTCATATGTCTGGCATTGCGTTACTATCTCAGCATCCACTTCTTCTGCCAGCTGTATTATCTTGCTTTCAATATCTAACCCTCTCATAAAAAAATTCTCCCCTTATTCCTCAAAATACTTGTGTTGATGAGGCAAAAATGATAAGCTTTGTCAATAATTATGCCAAACAGCCACAATATCCTCCCTGATAATGGTCATCAATTCATCTCTGGTGGTATTTTCCAGGGCAATCAAACGCACAGCTTGCTGGCGAATGGATTTTTCCACCATATTGCGCACCAAACGAGCATTACCGCTATGTTTATGGCTGGATGATTTTAAATTGACAATCCGTCGCAATTCTTCCCTTGCTGGTAAGTTCAGTTGATATTCTTTCTTGTGTAACATCAAATCCGCGATTTCCATCAAATCATCTGTGGTATAATCAGGAAAAGATAAATGTATAGGAAAGCGGGAACGCAAACCAGGATTACTCTCTAGAAAAAGATCCATTTCCTCCTGATAACCTGCCAACACCACTACCAAAGAATCCTTATGATCCTCCATTCCCTTGACCAAGGCATCAATGGCTTCCTTCCCAAAATCTTTATCCCCTCCCCGGGCCAATGAATAAGCTTCATCAACAAACATAACGCCACCTTTGGATTTTTTTAACATATCTCTGGTTTTTTGGGCTGTATGTCCAATGTATTCCCCCACCAAATCCGCTCGTTCCACTTCTACCAAATGCCCCTTGGGCAAGATACCTGCTGCTTTTAACAACTTACCAATAATTCTTGCCACTGTTGTTTTCCCTGTGCCAGGATTGCCCTTAAAAATCATGTGCAAAGCCTGGGGCTCATTGAATAGTTTTTCTTTTTGACGTCTTTTTTGAATCTCCACATAAGCATAAATTTCATGGACCAGCTTTTTAATCTCTTTTAAACCAACCAAAGCATTCAATTCATCGATCACTGGTTGAATCTCATTGCTACCCCCGTCCAGTTGCTCATCCACCATCTTTTTATCTGCTTTTCCCACCCTATTTTCCAGCTGCTGCTTATCTAAGGCTTTCTTTGACGAAACTTTATGTCTTGGAAGCTGCACTGCCCTGCGAGGTACTTCAATGCTTTGGGGCTGTTGCCACATATTGATTTTCACCAAAACAAACACCTTCTTTATTTCAGGAATGATGAATCATAAACCTTGTTGACGCTAAATTTCTAACAACATAAAACCTGTTACAAAGATACTTAAAATGAAACATTCACTACCATTGAATGACATAAAAAATCCGCAAAACATGCTTTTGCTCAAAGGGATTATGAAAAGCTACTATCATGTATACGCAAACAAAACCTTAGACTGACCTCAGGTCAAAAAAAAGCCTCTTCTTTGCGAAGAGACTTGATGCCCAACATGATTGATTCTTTTTTATGATAGAAAACTGTTTTATGGAGAATTTATATTGGTTTGTTTTCTGAAAAAGAAGTATTGACTGGTCGAAATGGCGAAATGGTCGAAATGGCATGCTTATATACCATTTGTTGCTTTCCATCGCTCTCTAAAATCACTGTAAAATTATCGAATCCCCGAACCATACCTTTTAATTGAAAACCATTAACCAAAAAGATAGTAACAGGAATATTCTCTTTGCGAACTTGATTTAAGAAAGCATCTTGTAAATTTATTTGAATTTTAGTCATTAATTTCCCCCCATTGCTAATTTTTCCTTTTACAACCCATTAAATGGTTTCGACACAGGCCTTGGGATTCCTGCTGCCAGGTCTATAATTTTCTGAGCAACTTCTCCGGCATTTTGATAATGATCAACAACAATCCATTGAATCCGTTTATCCCGTTTAAACCAGGTAAGTTGTCGTTTTGCCAACCTTCTGGTTCCTTGTTTCAGCTTTTCCACTGCCTCTAAAAAAGATATTTCTCCTTTGATATAAGCAAGCATTTCTTTATAACCCAATCCTTGCATGGAAGTAAACTCTTCATGACAACCGCTCTCCCACAAATGTTTTACCTCTTCAACCAACCCCTCCTGAATCATCTTATCCACCCGTTGATTGATCTTTGTGTAAAGCTTCTGTCTATCCATGGTCAGTCCAAATACATATAAATCATATGGTGAATCTTCATGATGCATAATCATTTGGGACATAGGTTTTCCTGTCTTTTGATACACTTCTAAAGCCCTCACCACCCTCTTTACATCATTGGGGTGAAGGCGGCAGGCGGTCACAGGATCCACTTGTTGTAACATTGTATGAACATATTCCTTGCCCTTTTCTTCTATCAAATGCATCAATGCTTCTCTGATTTGCCCATCAGGTTTTGCTAAGCCAAAATTCACTGTTTCTATGATGCTTTGGATATATAATCCTGTACCCCCCACCAACATAGGTAATTTTCCCCTATGGGCAATCTCTTCAATTGCTTGTTTCGCCATCCCCATATAACGGGCCACAGTAAACTCTTCCTCAGGCTCTACTACATCAATCATATGATGTACTATGCCTTGCCTTTCCTGTAAGGATGGTTTTGCAGTTCCGATATCCATGGATTTATATACCAACATGGAATCTGCTGAAACCACTTCTCCATGCCAATGCTGCGCCAAGATGACTGCTATTTCGGTTTTCCCCGTAGCTGTGGGACCTACAAGCACAAAAAGTGGTATTTTTTTATCTTTTGTTTTATCCAACCCAATCAGCACTCCGTTTATCCCAAATTCCATAGGCCACAGGAGCATGTTTTCCCCCTACCACCCTGGGAAAACCCAATCGCACAAACTCCAGGCTATTCTTTTTCTCTTTTAAAACAACTCTCTTGCGACATACCCGGAACGCTTCTGTAATAAACTCCGGCGCCAAGGGAGAAGAATTGGCAAAAGGTCGCATCACATCCATGGATGGAGATTTTTTAATCCCTTGCCTAAACATGGGATCAAAATAAACAATATCATAGCTATTTGTATCTGCTTGATATAAAAAATCTCTATAATCCATTCTACAAACTTGGATTCTTTGGGAAGATTCCCCCAAAGGGCCCTGATTTTTTTGTAATCCACCAAGACCATGTTCCACCAACAAAGCAATCAAAGGAGAACTTTCAAGCCCTGTTACGCCTCCCTTTTCTCCAGCAGCAAAGGCAGCTATCAAGGCATCTGACCCAAGGCCTAAGGTGCAGTCCAATATTGTATCTCCTTGTTCTATCCCCAGATACCGAACCATAGCATCCTGTTTTCCAGCCATCATTTCTTTGAGCCGTAACTGGGCCATACTAGGATGAAAAAAAAATTCTCCCCCATGCCAATGGCAACTTATTCTTTGTTTAGCCACCACCACTACACCCTCGGCTTTCCATTGCAAAGCTAATTTTTTTAAATTGCTCTGCTTTCTTGACACATAAGAAGCACCAAGCTGTGTAGCAATGTCCCGGGCCTGCCCGCATAATTCTTCTTCCAACCCATGTGCAGTGGTTACAACCAGTTTCACAATACAATCCCTTTCAACAATTATTCTTTTAGATTCGTTTAAACCTGGTAGCCAGCTCTTTTGTGGTAATACAAATGATGGTTGGTCTACCATGAGGACAAGTGTATGGATTTTTTGCCTTCATTAACTGTTGAATCAAAGAATCTGCTTCTTCCAAGCCAGATTTAGTACCAGACTTTATAGCCGCAGCACAGGCAGCAGCAGCAGCGGCAAAGTGTAGATTACTTTGGTCAAAATCTTTTCCTTGACTGGCTATGTTATCTAAAATATCCTTTACAAAAATTTCTTCCTTTCCCTCGGATAAACCCGCAGGAACTCCCCTTAAAACCACGGTATCCCGGCCAAAATCCTCCAAAACCACACCCAAATGCTGCATAAAGTCAGCATTTTCCCTTACCAATTCCATTTCTCTATGGGTTAATTGCAAAGGCTGGGGAATCAACAGATATTGAATTGATACCTGATGATTGGTAAAGACATGGAGAAACTTTTCATACAATACTCTTTCGTGGGCAGCATGTTGATCCAAAACATAAAGCCCATCCTTTCCTCCACATAAAATATAAGTTGGTGGTAAAAAGCTAAGAAAGTGCAATGATTGGATCAATGCCCGGGAATCATCTTGCGCCAGAGGTAAATCCAAAGTCCCATGTACTTTATCTTTTTTTTCCTTTGGATTTCCTTCTATTTTCCTAGGCTGGACAGGTGTTTTAGCAACATATTGTTTCAAATCATCACGAACAGTATCAGAAACCAAGTGTGTCTTTTGTTTTGTTGCATGATAATTTTCATAGGTTTGCCGTACTTCTTGGATGGTGGGAGGTTTTACCCCCTCAAAAATTTGAGGCTTCTTCACCTCTGCTTTTAGCAACTTTCCCATATTTTTCGGCACCATTGTGGGTACAATTCCCTCGGTATATATAGCTTTGCGTATGGAGGAACGGATCATATCAAAAATCATCTGTTCCCCAAGGATTTTTATTTCCATTTTGGCAGGGTGAATATTTACATCCACCAAATGAGGAGCCAATGATACCTTTACCACTGCAATGGGAAAACGACCTTGGGGTAAAACACTGCGGAAAGCTTCTGTAACAGCTGCTGTAATGGTATTGCTCTTTACATAGCGCTGATTGACAAATACATCAATATAGCGCTTACTTTTTCGGCTTATGGTGGGTTTGCTCACATATCCTTCCACAAGAACGCCATCCAATTGGCTCTGAAAAGGCAACATCTCCGCTGCCACCTTTACCCCGTATACAGCAGCCAAAACATGCAGTAAATTTCCTTCTCCTCCATTGAATACTTGACGATTATCATGAAATAAACGAATGCGCACCTGGGGATTGGCCAAAGCGATTTTAGCAATCACATCACCAATAAGACCGGATTCAACAGCAATGCTTTTCATATGTTTGCGTCTGGCTGGGGTATTAAAAAATAAATTCTCCACCATAAGGCTAGTCCCTGAAGGGCAACCGGTGGGAACAACAGAAACAATTTGACCGCCCTGTATCTCCATCGCTGTTCCACTGGATGATTCTGGCGGTCTTGTCTTTACATAAATTTTACTTACCGCTGCAATACTGGACAAGGCTTCCCCTCTAAAACCTAAAGTGGCAATGGCATCTAAATCTTCCACTTTCGTAATTTTGCTGGTGGCATGTCGTACAAAAGCTTTTTTAGCATCTTCCAAGTCCATACCGCAGCCATTATCCACCACTGTAATGCTTTTCAATCCGCCTTCTTCAATACGAATATCAATGGCTCGGGCTCCGGCATCTAAAGAATTTTCCACCAATTCCTTTACTGCAGAAGCAGGTCTTTCCACCACTTCCCCGGCAGCAATTTTATTCGCTGTTTCCTGATCCAATACAATGATCTTGGCCATCACTACACCCCCGGTTTAGGCCCTTCGGAGACCCATTCCTGATTCTTAGCACTTTCATAGGCCAGACATGTATCAATGGATTTATCCTGCAAATAAACATAATCAAATCTTGCTCGGTTTAGTTTTCCCCATTCGTAAGCATCATAGGCTTCCACTTGGCAACGGGAACAAGCAGTAAAAGGAATTGAAACAGCGAAAAGATGCAAGGGATTTCCATAATTTCGGGTTGCTTTTGACTCTATCAATAGATAACCAGGACAATGGGCACAAAAACGCACTTTTTCAAGTTGCTCTTCTTCTATATAATCTGTATCATAAAATATATTCTTCTGGCGCTGATAATATTTATTGTGGCCAAATATCTTTTCTTTATCAACATGTTCCCGGTTTTGCCAGATATTCAATAGCTCATGAACCATTTTATATACTTTAGCAGTCCTTTCTGGCTTTTCCTGAAACATTCCTGGATGATAGTCTGGCTCTTGTACATAACTATAATCCTGTCCAGCCAAGGACATTAAAATCGCTAAATTCAGATAAGGAAGAGCTGTTTCAATGGCATAACCGCCTTCCAAAACTGCTAGATTGGGGTTAAGCTTTCTGGTAAAATCCGCATACCCTTGGGAGGAAAACAACATACTGCCCAAGGGATCTGTATAATGATTATCTTGCCCAGCAGAATTGATGACAAATTCCGGCTGAAAATCTTTTAGAATGGGCAATACCAAATGATCTAAAATATAATGCAAGGTTTCATCTGTACTACCAGGGGGCAAGGGAATATTAATAGTCTTTGCATAAGCACCAGGCCCACCCAATTCGTAGGCAAAACCTGTGCCAGGGAAAATGGTTCTGCCATCCTGATGAAAAGAAATAAACAGTAGATCTGGATCATGATAAAAAATATCTTGCGTTCCATCTCCATGATGCACATCAGAATCCACAATGGCTATCCTTTTTATCCCGTGTTTACGACGCAAATACTCCACTAAAATGGCCTCATTATTGATATTACAAAAACCTCTATTGCCATGGACCACCCGCATGGCATGATGTCCCGGAGGTCTTACCATGGCAAAGCCATTTTTTAATTCACCTGCAATGATGCTATCTCCTAATACCATGGCTGAACCAGCGGCAATCAAATGAGCTTCAGTCACTTGACTCTGCACTCTGGGCACACAGAAATGTGTTCTGGCAATGTCGTGAATGGTAGCCAAACGGGGAGAAAGCTCTTCTATTTCTGGTAAATCCAAAACACCTTCCTCAAAGATTTGATCCCGGGTATACAAAAGCCTTTCCTCTCGCTCTGGATGGGTAGGAGAAATGGCCCAGTCAAAAGCCGGGAAAAAGATGAGCCCGGTTTTTTTAGTTGTCACTATCGTCAACTCCTGTACCAATATAATGCAGTATCCCTCGTTTGGTTTGGATAGAAACATCATACAATGTACCGATTCTTACCCAATCCCTTACCATATTAAACACTTCCCGCCTGGTAATTTCTACATCCCCTAAATCATCCTGCAATTCCAACCCATATTTATGGGAGCGTTTTTGTAACCATTGTTTGGCCAATTCCAAAGCCTTTTCTTCGTTAAATTGTTTATCTTCTAAAATACCTTGGTATCCTTCTTCTAAGATGCTGTAAGTACCTCTTTCTGTATCTGCCCGTAAGCTGACTTGTAAAGTAGGTCTGGCCACCGCTGCCCCAATGGCATTGGCAACCCTGGCATAGGGAGGTATCACTGGATAGCATCCCATTTTAGCAGCAATTTGGGTCACAAAACCAGCAGCACTGCCACCAACCCCGGCAACTGTCAGGGGTCTTATCTTTTTATTTTGCAATACTTCCCATACCCGATAAACAGGATTTTCCTCCCATTGTTTGTACATTAGCTCGATTTCTGAGGTAATGAGATCTGTCACCAAGGAAATGATTTGCACAGCCACTTCCACAGGCCCAATGCCCAAGGGATTACCCAACATGGACATAGCCTCTGTGGCTCTGTCCAAATCTCCCATATTGCTAAGTCCCACAACCCGTAGCGCATCCGTAGGCGTAGGCATTGGCCCGCCCAGACAGTAAGGAGCGCCCAGCCTTTCTGAATACACAATGATTTCTTTGCCCACCCGCTCTACGACACTATCTCCACCCACAGGCACGGATTTCACGGCCAAAGCCCTTACATGGGTTTGCTGTTCATTCACCATGGCTCCTTGTCTAGCCAATAATGGTTGTCCGCTAATGATTAAAGCCAAATCAGAAGTAGTGCCACCTATATCCACCACCACCGCGGTCTCTCCAGGGGGAATCAAGGCCTGCACACCTAGGGTGCTGGCAGCTGGACCACTAAAAATTGTTTCTATGGGCACTTCCTTTGAGCTGCCCAAGGGCAATGTTCCTCCGTCTGCTTTTAGAATAAATACTGGGCTATCAATATTTCTCTTTTTCAAAGCAGCTTCCACAGAATCAATAAAAAATTGATACTTTTCCCTGGTGGCACAAGTAAGCATGGTGGATACAACCCTGCGGGGATAATTCAATTGTCCAGCTACTTTATGCCCGGTTTCCACTTGCCAAGTTGGCTGGCACTGTTTAATAAGGTCAGCCACATGTTGTTCTTGTACATTATTACGGCAGGAAAACTTCCCTGCCACAGCAACCTTTTGATAACCAGCTTCAGCCAAAGAAGCAATGGCAGCATAAATTTCCTCATCACTAAGCGGAACAATTTCCCGGCCCCGATAATCAATCACTCCAGAAATAATATGTGTGGCGGTGTTATAAGAACGGTAATGGTCGTGAATTAAACCCGGTCCAGGCATTAAAATCAGCCCCACAGGATCATACTTTTTTTCCACAATTAAATTGGTAATCATCGTAGTACTTAATACCACTCTTTTGATTAATTCCGCAGGTGTGCCCTTCATGATGATATCCAAAGCTTCCAATAATGTTGAAAGGAGATCCGTTTTGGTTGGTACTTTTGTCCAGCTTTTTACACATCCTTTGTCCAAAAGCACTGCATCCGTACAAGTTCCACCCACATCAATACCAATATACACCGTCTTCACCCACCTTATGAGACCAGAAAACAATTATCTTTGTATCAAAACATTCTTTGGTTATGTTTCATCCATTATATTATATTTTTCTTTCCATTGAACCAACAGCTGAAATGCATCCAAAGGCGTCATATTCATGATATCAAGAGAAGACAACGCTTTGCCCATCTCCTCCATTTGTTCTATTTTATGTTGTTCCTTTGCATCCTTTTCCCTATCCAACGGATTCTCTACCATGGGAACCTTTTGTAAAATATCCCCTGAAGAGATGCCAACCTGATGTTTTTCTCCTTGCTCCAATTCAGCCAAATTTTTTTGGGCTTTGGCAATGATTTCTTCTGGCAAACCTGCCAAAGCAGCCACATGAATCCCATAACTTTGATCCGCTTTGCCAGGAACAACTTTGCGCATAAAATAAATTTTGCCTTTTTGTTCCTCCACCAACATGGTAAAATTATGAACCCCCGGCATATCCCCCAAATCCGTAAGCTCATGGTAATGGGTAGAAAAAACTGTTTTCGCCCCAATATGTTTTATGATATATTCCACCAAGGCTCTGGCAATGCTAATGCCATCATAGGTACTGGTGCCTCTACCCACCTCATCCATAATGATCAAGCTATTTTTTTGGGCATTAGCCACAATCACCTGACACTCTTTCATTTCCACCATAAAAGTACTTTGCCCACCTGCTAAATCATCCGCTGCCCCAATCCTAGTAAATATTCTATCCACAATTCCAATTTCAGCAGACAAAGCAGGAATAAAACTACCTGCCTGGGCCATGAGCACCAACAGGGCAATCTGGCGCATAAATGTACTTTTTCCTGCCATATTGGGCCCTGTCAGTAATACCAGTTTGCGATCTTCATGCAAATCAATATCATTGGGAACAAAATTTCCTGGTCCTAATACTTTTTCCACCACAGGGTGTCTTCCTTCTACAATGCGAATTCTTTCACTATGATTCATTTTGGGACGAATATAGTTTTCCTTTATTGCTGTCTCTGCAAAGGAAACCAGGACATCCAAACCTGCCAATACACTGGCTGTGGTCAAAATACGAGCACTGGCAACAGCAACTTTCTCTTTTACTACCTGAAAAACTTCATACTCCAATTGCACCAGTTTTTCTTCTGCCCCTAAAATGCGTTCTTCCATTTCTTTTAAACGAGGCGTAATATATCTTTCCGCATTGGCCAACGTCTGACGCCTGATATAATCATCCGGAGCAGCAGAAAGATTGGCTTTGGTAATCTCTATATAATACCCGAAAACCTTATTAAAACCCACTTTCAAAGACTTTATACCTGTACGTTTTCTTTCTTCTACTTCCAACCTTGTGAGCCATTGTTGCCCATTTTTGGCTGCTGTACGCAGTGCATCTATCTCTTTATGATACCCATCTTTGATTAAAGATCCTTCCCTAATGGAAACAGGAGGATCTTCATTTAATGCGATTTCTAATTCATGACAGATATCTTCCAAAGGATCCAATTGCTGATAATATTCTTGCAACAATTGCCCTGTACCATTTTTTAATATGGCCCGTATATTGGGTAAACCAGCAAAGGATTTTTTCAATGCCAATAAATCCCTGGCATTGGCATTCCCAAATAATACTTTTGATACAAGACGTTCCATGTCATACACAGCAGTTAATTTTTCCATTAACAAATTCCTGGCAAACACATCTTCAGTGAAAGCTTCTACAGCAGCCAGTCTTTTTTCAATGGCTTCTATTTGTAACAAGGGGCGTTCCAACCAATTTTTGAGCAGTCTTCCCCCCATGGCTGTGCGAGTATTGTCCAGCACCCACAACAAAGTGCCCCAACGTCCGCCATCTTTTAAAGAAGAAGTAATTTCCAGGTTTCTTCTGGTATTGGCATCCAAAAACATAAAATCCCGGGTACCATAGATTTGAATATCTTGAAAGATGAGTGCTTCTTGTTTTTGGGTGGCCGCAATATATGCCAATAATGCTCCTGCGGCTATCACCCCCAAGGGCGCTTCCTCCCATTCCACATCCCAAGGCCTGCCCTTGGCTAAAGTTTTTACCTGCCTGCGGGCTTTATCAGTTTGAAATAATGACTCTTCCCCCAGGGTGATGACCACCTGTATTCTTTCTTGGATATTCTTCACCAAATTCTCTTGGTCTGGCTTTGTCGTAACATCAGGCAAAAGCACTTCCGCAGGCTGTAAACGAACCAATTCATCCAAAAGCATGGTTTGTTGATGTTGCTCTCCTACAAATTGAGTGATTTGAAATAATCCTGTACTTACATCAGCTACAGCCAAACCAAAACCTTTTTGATGGGGAAATACGGCCACTAAATAATTGTTTTGTTTTTCTTCCAATGTATTGTCATCCAACACAGTGCCTGGGGTTATGATTTTAACAACTTCCCTTCTCACAATCCCCTTGGCAACTGTAGGATCTTCCACTTGTTCACATATGGCTACTTTATAACCTTTTTTAATTAATCGAGCAATATACGTATCTGCGGCATGATAAGGAACCCCACACATGGGAATTTTATCCTTACCCCCTGCGTCCCGACCGGTCAAAGTAATTTCCAATTCCTTTGACCCAATCAAGGCATCATCAAAAAACATCTCATAAAAATCACCCAAGCGAAAAAAAAGGATAGAATCTCGGTGATTTTGCTTTATCTGAAGATATTGCTCCATCATAGGGGTATATCCCACCGTTCATCCCTCCGGAAAAATTATAACATAAATAATTTTTGGAAAAAAGATAAACCCGGCTTAAAAGCCGGGATATTCCCTTTATTCACATCCACCACTGCAAGAAGAACAACACCCACTGGAACAAGCATCACTCCCGTGGGAGGAACCCATAATGGCTTTGCCTATGATTTGATTGATTTCCTCCAACATTTTCTCAAAATCTTGCTGTGCTTTAAAATAAGCAAGAATCAAATCATTCCCTACAATTCTTTGTTCCAGCTCCTCAGCTTCTTTTTTCTGCTCCAGGGTAAGCTCAACCCCCTGGGAAGTTAAATCCATGAATTTTTTTTGTTTGCTATTGAATTCTTCCACCAAAGCATTGGCTTCTTGATTTGCCATCATGGCCTCTTGGGCTTCTTTCATGTTGGCTAGCTCCTTGGAACTGGTAATAGCCTCACCTAAAGCAGTGGCTTTTTCTAAAACAGACAATCAAACACCTCCGTCTCGACACTTTATACCGAGTTATTATTGAATGCTATACATTTCCATTTATTTTTCTTTTTTTCCTGCCTACCATTGGGATATCCAGCAAAAACTTTCTACTTAATACACCTATTGTAACACTTTACCTCTCAAATGGGTTAGGGCAGCTTCTGTCACCTGCACCTGCACCAATTCTCCCTCTTTGTATCCTTTATCCGGAACTATAATTAATTTATTGGTCCTTGAGCGACCACTGGCCATGGTAGTATCAGTTTTGCTATGCCCATCAATCATCATTTCATGTATTTTTCCTATTTCTTTTTGATTGTTTGCCAATGCTATGGTATTTTGTAATTGTACCAACATCTGTATTCGTTTGCTTTTGACTTCTGCTGTAACTTGGGCCGGCATTGTGGCTGCAGGTGTTCCTTGACGCACATTATAAACAAATGTATAGGCACTATCAAAGCCAACTTTCCGCAGCAATGACAAGGTATCCAAAAAATCCTCTTCCGTTTCCCCAGGAAAACCCACCATCACATCTGTGGTCAAGGAAACATCCGGTAATTTGAAGCGTATTTTGTCCACCAATTGCAAATAGTATTCCCTGGTATAACCACGATTCATTCGTTTCAAAATTTGATTGCTACCCGCTTGTATGGGCAAATGAATATGCTCACATACTTTTTTGAAAGATACCATAGCCTCAATGATATCATCTGTAAAATCTTTGGGATGAGAAGTCATAAAACGAATCCGTTTTAAACCATCCACTGCATTCACTCTAGATAATAAATCTGCAAAATTAGTCTCAGGCCATTGCTTGCCATAAGAATTCACATTCTGCCCCAACAGGGTAACCTCTTGATAGCCTTTGGCCACCAATTCCTGCACTTCCCCTACAATATCCTCTGGCCTGCGGCTGCGTTCCCTCCCCCTAACATAAGGAACAATACAATAGGTACAAAAATTATCACAACCATAAGCCACTGGAACCCAAGCTTTGATTCCTGGCATTCGTTTGACTGGCAAATTTTCATAAACGCCCTGGTGCCCTGCGTGATGTACCACCACACGGGAAGCCTTTGCATCCAGTAACTCCTGAATAATACGGGGCAATTCATGCAAACTATGGGTACCAAAGATTAAATCCACCTGGGGAAACCGCTGTTTCATTTTAAAAGCAGTTTCCTTTTGTTGGGTCATACACCCGCCTACCCCAATGATTAAATTCGGTTTTCTATCCTTTAACTTCTTTAACCTGCCTAATAATCCATATACTTTATTTTCCGCTGTTTCTCGTACACAGCAAGTATTAATCAGAATAATATCAGCATTCTCAAGACAATCTGTGTATCCATATCCCAATTGTTCCAAAGCCCCTGCCATGCTTTCGGCATCATATTCATTCATTTGGCAGCCAAAGGTAATGATATGATATTCTTTCAAAATGTCACCTTTTTCTCTTGGTATAATTATCCTGGCCATCAATATAACATGATTCATGGTTTCTCGCAACTGTCAATCATATAGATAGGCTCATCTCATAAAAATCATCATGACCACCTGTCAGGAGGGCAGTATGGATGACCTGGGAGATAAGCCCCACCATAGGAACAGAATACCCTTTGCTTACAAATTGATTATGGATAAGACACCTTTCAATTTTTCTATTCTTGAACTTCGCGCATAAATATCATGCACCCATTCCCCTCTTTGCAGAATTGCCAGCCTTCTTTGCCGAGTTTGTTCCATTCCTTTTCAGCTTCTTCAATCTTTTTGGCTTGTGAGAAACCTAACTTTATATCTTCTTTGATGAATTTATACTCAAATTTTTTCACTTTTGCACCTCAAAATATTCTGTTACTTATCATAAAAAATAGCCTAACACATGGCAACTGCTACAGTTTAAGCAGGTGTAAAAAGTTCGTCAACTGTTGTTTTCAATTCTTTTGCCAAACTAAATGCTAAAGCTAAAGTCGGGTCATATTTATTATTTTCAATAGCATTTACTGTTTGGCGAGAAACACCACATCTTTTCGCTAACTCCTCTTGTGATAATCCTTGTTGTTTCCTTTTATATCGAATGATATTTTGCATGTCAATCGCCATATTTCTTTCTGAAATAAAGGAGAAAAATGAAATATATTGTAGCAGTGGCAGTAAGCGTTGTAAAGGGATTTACACTCATCTCTTGCACTGTAATAATACTTTCGGTTATGCTGATTACTAAACTTCCTGTTGTTCCGACTAAAGTCCATGTACTGGCTTTCCAAATAATCATTTGTCTTCTCTCATCGCCCGGTTTTATTAACGAAATAAGCATAGCAATATCCAGGATAATCATGACAAGTAAATAGATGCCAAATAAAATAAGTTTGATCTCAATCATAGAAATATTCCTTTCCATTATATTTTACACGCAAATGTCAAATATATTTGACATTTTTAGTATAAATAATGCAGTTCAAAATGTCAAGACTTCTTGACATTTTTTTATAATCTACAATCTTTGGGATTTATCTGGTTGCAAGCCCTATTCGTTAAAAACACCTTTCTTTTGTTTAATATCGGCTTGAACAACTTGGTTTCATGGAAAGGTAATTTTTTTGTATAACAAACATTCCGCACCCAGCATAGCGGGTTTTTATTCCCTCGCTTCGCGTCCTCAACTGGGTCTTGTCCCACAATAAAAGTATCTCCAACCACCATTCGATGATTGGAGATACAAAACTTTTTGTTTTTGCCTGTCTACTTAACAGAAAGCGGTTCCATAATGCCGCCTTAAGCCTGTAACCTTAAAAACGTTCTTGATAACATGTTTTAACCCACTAACTTTTTCCCTAATTCCAAAGCTTTGGCCAATGTTTCCGGATGATTCCCAATAGCCCGGGGATCATTGCCCGTGGAAAAAGTCATCACATCAATGACATCAAAACCATACATTTTGGTTACTTCTGTATTGTAATCTAAATAAGTTTGAAATGCGCTTGCGTCAGGGGCACCAAAGGTATATACCAGGGCTGCTTTCTTAGTCCCAAATCTAGGGGCAGGCGGCATATCAATCAAAGGAAACATTCGATCCATCAAATTCTTAACCAATCCATTGACTTGTCCAAAATAAATGGGAGCACCAATCACCACTGCCGAAGCGTCTTTCATATCTTCATATACTTCTGTCATATCATCTTTCAAAACACAGGTTTCTTTTTTCCTACAATAGAAACATCCCAAACAAGCATCCAACTTCATGTCCTTTAAATTATAGATTTTTACCTCTGCCCCAGCTTCTTGGGCGCCTTTTGCAATTTCTTGGACAATGTTATAGGTATTAGCATTTTTTCTAGGGCTACCAATAAAAGCAACTAATTTTTTCATTCAATTGTTCCTCCCTTATCTCTATTGCCGATAAACTGTTGATTTTATGGTAATATGACTTTGCCCAAATGACAAGTACATATGTTTTTGTTAGATAGTTATTAAAAGGATACTGATTGTCATTACACCCGCATACTCCGCAAACGATTCACTCGATCCTCTGTGGTAGGGTGGGTGCTGAATAATTTTAGCAAAGAAGCGCCGGTCAAAGGATTTACGATAAATAAATGCGTTGCCGCAGGATTGACTTGCATCGGAATGCGTTGGGCAGCTGACTCTAATTTTAACAACGCATTGGCCAAGCCATCCGGACTATTGGCAATACGGGCTCCAACTTCATCGGCCTTAAACTCTCTGGAACGGGATATGGCCATTTGAATCAACATTGCCGCAATGGGAGCAAGAATGGCCATGACCAAGGCTCCAATCCCACCGCCTCCCTCTTCGTTATCCGTTCTACCGAAAATCGCAGCCCATTGCAAACTATTAGCCAACATGGTGATAGCCCCTGCCATGGCAGCAGCAATAGTGCCTATTAGAATATCCTTGTTTTTAATATGCGCTATCTCATGGGCCAATACCCCTTCTACTTCAGAACGGTTTAATATTCTCATAATACCTTCTGTTACAGCAATGGCCGCATGATTTGCATTTCTCCCAGTGGCAAAAGCATTGGGCTGATCCGACGGAGTCACATACAATTGGGGCATAGGCAGTCCCGCTCTTCTGGTCAACTTCTCTACCATTTCATATAACTCAGGAGAGTCACTTCTGGTAATAGGATAGGAACGGGTCATTTTAATCGCAATTTTATCGCTAAAAAAGTAAGAGATAAAATTCATAGCCATGGCAATGCCAAAAAATAGGATGGCAATGGATTGTCCACCAATGGCATTCCCTAAAAGCACCAAAATAATGGTCATGATACCCATTAAAAGCCATGCTTTCATTGTATTCATAAATTCACTGTTCTCCTTTTCTTCTAAATTTTAGATATTTCAATCAACAACTTTTCATTCCTAATACTGACTTATATAAATTCTTGTTCATGATCATTTATACAATTTTTACCCAATACCCTCCTTATTATTATACTATAAAGATTTGTCTTTATAACAATTCTTTACAAAGAAACTGTAATCACAATATAGGCAATGTATAGAAGTGCTAACATGGTTAAAATTTTGGGTGAAATGAGCTTTTTCATTGATATGGTTAGGTATACGATTCCAGCGCCCACAATGGCCAGAATGGCACTGATAATAGCCAATTCGGATAATACCCAAGGAGTTAGAATAATCCCAAGGGCAGGAATCACAGAACTTTGATATACCATTGCCCCAGTAATATTTCCCAATGCCAAGGTATCTTTTCCCTGTTTTATCCAAATGATGCTATTAAATTTCTCTGGTAATTCCGTGGCAATGGGTGCAATGAATACGGATAATACAAAGGGGGAAATTCCCAAGATAACAGATAATTCTGTTAAACCATCCACAAAGATATGGGCCCCTCCAACAATGGCGGCCAAAGCAATGACCAGTTGCACAATGACCAAAGATAACGGTGGTTCTTCTTTTTTTCTAGCAAAATACAAAGATTTTAACTCCGACTCTCCCAAGCCGTGACCGGATTTGATTGTTTTATAAACATAAACCCCATAAGTAACCACCAAAAGAATAGCCACAATAGGTTTTAATTCTTTCGGTAAAAAGGCGGAGGCAATGGCAATGGTATATACCAATAAGAAAAATCCCAAATCTCTTTTCATAATGCTGGTATTCACCAACATATGAGATCTTTTTTGTCCATTGACTTTAAATACCATTGCTGCAATTCCGGTTACAGCCATGGCCAAAGTGGCCAACATGAAAGGAGCGCCCAAAATGGCTCCAATCCCAATTTCATGGGAAGAGGCATCCGGACTAAACAAAATGGCAATAATGGGAATAATGGATTCCGGTAAAGCTGTTCCCACTGCAGCCAATACACTGCCCACAGCCCCTTCGGATAAATTTAATTTTTTCCCCAACCATTCAACGCCATTGGTAAAGAACTCTGCTGCTAATAAAATCAAAGCCAAACCTAAAATAAGACATAGGGCTGTTACCACAAAATCTTCCTCCTATCGATACCCATTACTCAACTGCATACTTGCCAGTAACCAATATCCAAAATATGAAAAATCAATTCCTTTTTCAGTTTTATTTATATGTTGATTTCTGTTGACACTGACTTTTTTAAAACTGCAGATTATTATGCTTTAAAAAGTTAGCTGCAAAAGGTTGTATTTATCTTTTGCTTTCTAGCCCCCTCTCTATGCTATTTTTTGTTTTCATCCTTTTAAAATCTAAAAATTGTTTTATTTTTTTACAAATACCAAATAAAGGATATAAAAACCATCAAAAAAGACCTTCACGTACATTGACGTGAAGGTCTCGCATAACCATGTATTAAGGCTACTGTCAAACCGGGTATTGCTACCGTACTGACGATTTGACAACCCGAAACCGGGCTGCTACTCCCCTTCTGATATATTTTATTTTACCCAGTATCTCCATAAAAGTCAATCTTATTATTAATATTCATTCATTTGTTTTTTGCAAACTGAATCCATGAATTCCCCTGATTCATTCCAGGTTTCGTTACAATATGAAAAATTATTTTTTTCGCAGGAAAGCAAGAACCAAAGCCCGAAATGAAATGTAATATTTCTATACGTAGGGAGAATGCAAATGAAATATGTTGTTGTTTTAGGAGACGGCATGGCTGACTATGCTTGTCCGCAATTGAATGGTAAAACCCCTTTACAATATGCGCATACCCCCCATATGGATGCCATTGCCAGTAAGGGACAAATTGGTTTGGTTCATACAGTACCCCAGGATTTAGCCCCAGGCAGTGATGTAGCCAATTTATCTGTTTTAGGTTATAATCCCCAAAGGTATTATACAGGACGTTCCCCTTTAGAAGCATTAAGCATGGGGATTGATTTGCAAAAAGAAGATATAGCCTTTCGTTGTAATCTTGTCACCCTTTCCGGTCCCCTTGACGCAAAAACCACAAAAATGATTGATTATAGTGCTGGGGAAATTTCTACAGCAGAGGCCCAAGAATTGTTAAAAACCATTGGCGCTGCTTTCAATACTACCCAATATCAATTCTATGCTGGCATTAGTTACCGTCACTTAATGATTTGGAAAAATGGTCCGGATGATTTGATTCTTACTCCTCCCCACGATATTTCCAAACAAACTGTTCATCCCCACTTACCCCAAGGAAAAGGAGCGGAAATCCTATTGGATTTTATGCGCCAAAGCATGGAAATCTTGCAACAGCATCCTATTAATCAAAAAAGAAAAGAACAAGGTCTTCCTTTGGCCAATTCTTTGTGGTTTTGGGGAC
>CATZDY010000048.1 GCA_958417755.1 uncultured Peptococcaceae bacterium | reverse complement strand
TGCAATGATAGAAAGCTGGAAATCATAGCCTGGGGATTGAGTTTTCTAGTAGAAAAAATCAAGATTCGTTTCCCATTGATATCATTTTGCAAACAATTTGCCTGGCTTTTAAAGCATGGGATATTGTTTTTATGATGCATAGCCAAGGGTGGCAACAGTCCTATTTTGATACAAGCTTGAATGGCTGCCATAGAGAAAGAAAAAGTACAGTAATAGATACGTACATTTTGAAAGGGAATTCCTTGTTTTTTTTTCGGCAGGCTATTCGTTTGTAAATTTTTTTTTACTTGCAAAACCATAGAGCATAAATTAGGATAAGCCAGCATTGTGCCTTTGGCGACAATGGGTCTTCCCAATTGAATGAGGCCGAATTTTCTAGATAAAAAACCCCCTATTCGCATAAAAGGGGTAATGTATTGTCCTACATCTACTAGCAAATAATTGTTGATGTTAAAACAAGTTGCTAGTTCATGGAATACATTTTGGATAATATCAGGATGATTCTTTCTCCCCAATACATATACATGATTATTTTTTTCATCTGTACCAATAAAAATAATTTTTCCAATATCCGCTGACTTTTGTTTGTCAAATTGTTTTAAGGCTATTAAATCTTTGATTCTAGGTATGTTGGTGCTGGGTAGTAGGCCTAGATGTATATACGCTGCTGTAACGGATGAATGGTTACCTCCATAACAATGATAGATGATATGCATGGGATCCTCCTAGAAACCTTTGCAGTCATTATTTTTTCTGATTGCAGATAGGATAATGCTCGCTTTTAAGCGAGCATTATTTTTAAGGATTTTTTTTTGGTTCTTTGGATTGTTGTTTCTCCAAAGATTTTCTTTTGTTTCGTCTGGGGCCTAAAAAACCAGTAAATTCTTTATTCACAAGGGATAATAATTTATTTTTTGCTTCTTTTACTCCTCCGGAACTAATAATTAAAAAGGCCACGCTACCCAATATGGCGATACCAAGAATCCATCCTAAAGATTTCCATGCCCCACTGCTTTGGGCACTGCTTTGAGTTTGGTTGGGAGTAAGGTTGTTTGCAGTTCCACTATTTCCCCCTCCATTAGGAATTTCATTGGTTAAACCTAAAACAACTGGTATTGCATCAGCAAATAAGGCAACTCCATTGGCAGCTTCTTGTCGTGTATTGGTATGGGTCCCAGCTTCTATTAATAAAGCAGTGGGCATTAAATCTTGATTGTAATTTCCCTTAGCCATAAAAATTTCCTTTACAATGCCTGGATGTGTTTCATTGGCATAAGCCATCATTCTTTTAGCAAAATCAAGATTTGCATTCATATTGGGATTTTGTCTTCCTATCACAAGTCTCAATTGAGCAACATCCATATCTGCAATTTCAGCTTTATAATAATTGGGATCCGGAATGCCATCCCTATGTACATCAATCAAGGCCACAGGGTTGTTTTTCATGATATTGGTTGCAGTGCGCCGGGAACGATAGTAAGCATTGTTGTCATGGGGATCATGAGGTGTTGTATCATAGTCCACGCGTACATGCTCGTCCTTTAATTTTCCTACCAGCTGTTGGCCTACTTTATAAATACCACCATTAAATGGAATTGATTCTGTTCCATCAGTGGGTACATAGGACTCATCACTATGGGTATGGTAAATCCCAATACATTGTTTTGGGGCCTGAGCCAATACAGAGGCAGGTATTTCCGCAGTTTTAAAATAGTCATGATAAGCGATAAATTGTTTATCCACTCCCAATAATTTAGCTTGGGCTTCATTACCTTTTACTTTTACGATTTTATAGTGATTTCCCTGGGCTGTAATGATTTCGTCATTTACCACCACACCTCGGGCTGCCATTGAAATGGTTTTTCCAGATTCATCTTGAATGGTCACTGTATGTCCTACTGCATGATCCATTTCATCATCACTAAATCCCAAAGAAGATTTCCATACGGATTGATATAAAGAACCTTTTTCTTTTTCCCATACAAAGAATACTGCGCCGATTAGGGCGATACATAAGAGGATAAAAAGCATTTTTTGTTTATTTTTTAGTGCGAACAATGGATTATTCATGTTTCTTATTCTCCTCTTCTCTTTGGGGATTTGAAAGGTCTTGGTTGGCAATATCCACACCGGGTTTGCGTAAAGCTTGGAGCAGGTCTTTGTTTTTACCTTTTCTGGAAGGTCCGCCTGCTATTCTTTCCCTGATTTCCCCTACAACTTCCGCTAATAGAACGGCAAAAATAGCAGAAACAACAATGGCATCAAACATTCCAGCCCCACCAATATCAACCCGTCCAGCTGGGGCTCCTTGTCTGAGTAACCAAACATAATACCCCAGGTCAAAAAGCAATACGCCCAGAGCGGCAGAAATGAAAGAGCTTCTTCGAGATCTACCTGTAAGATACCCCACAATTCCTGCTATGAGAGGGTATAACCAAAGGGTATCAATAAATCCGAATCTTCCCCCAGGTTCCACTGCAAAACCGCCTTGTAGTAAAGAGCCCACACCCCATATAGCTAAGGCAGTAACCACAGCGCCCACCAAACCACGTACCCTTTCCTTTGTTGTTCCGGCAGTAACCACTAAGTAGATAACCAATCCCAAGGGTATCAAAGCCCCGCCTACATTAACACTAACAGCAATATTACCTCGAATCAAAGGAATGGTGATAAAGCTGCCCACAATCAATCCTAAAATAACGAGCAATGCGCCTTTGTCAGATAATTTCATTCTATCAAGAACACGATGCGCTAAACCCAAAAAAATGAGTGCTGAAACAATCATCAAAACAATCATGCCAATGGGTAAATTGGTCATTTTTTAACCTCCTGCTGAACAATATTGTTTTTAGATTGCCCTTCACACAAGCAAATATGCATAAAAAAATAACGGCTTCATAAGCCGTTATTTTTTGTTATTTTAAAAAATATTTAATCTTTGTTATCCTCAAATAAAGCTCCGAAAACATCACCGATGGTAACATTACCACCATCATTTGTATTTACCTCTGGAGTTGATTTAGCAACAGGTTGAGGTTCTTTAGGCTGCCGGGGTTCCTTTTGTTTATTAATCTCTCTGATGGACAGCCGTATTCTTTTCTCTTCTTTATCTACGCTTAAAACTTTTACTTGTATTTCTTCTCCTTCTTGCACTACTTCATCTGGTTTTACCACATGATGGTCAGCAAGATGGGAGATATGCACCAATCCTTCAACCCCTGGTTCCAATTGAACAAAGGCACCAAAGGGAGCTAATCTCACTACTTTAGCAGTAATAATTGATTCTGGTTTGTATTTTTCATCCACAGTATCCCAGGGATTGGGCAATACTTGCTTTAAGCCCAAGGAAATTTTTTCGTTTTCCCTATCTACTTTTAAAATCATGACATCAATTTCATCCCCTACGTTTACTACTTCCGAAGGATGATTGATTCTATGCCAAGCCATTTCCGAAATATGAAGCAAACCGTCAATTCCACCAATATCAACAAAAGCACCAAAATTGGTTAGTCTACGCACAATACCCTTTACAGTCATACCTTCTTGGATAGTTTGTAACATTTCTTCCCGCTTCTTGGCATATTCTTCCTCTAACAGAACTTTACGAGATAGGATGACTTTTTTGCGTGCTTGGTTTAATTCAATAATTCTAGCTTGCAAAGTTGTTCCTAAATAATTGTTTAAATCTTCTATGTACCCACGATCAACCAATGATGCAGGCATAAAAGCCTTTATACCAATATCTACTAGTAAGCCACCTTTGACAACTTCTTTTACAACACCTTCTACAGATTCTCCACTGTCTAATTTTTCTTGTAAAACATCCCATGCTTTTTCAGCATCAGCCATTTCTTTAGAAAGAATTAAACGCCCTTCATTGTCTTCAGCTTTTAATACATATACGTCTATTTCATCCCCAACTTTTACTAATTCTTGGGGGGATTCTACAGCAAAAGAGGCCAATTCTCGTAAAGGAATGACTCCTTCTGATTTAGCACCCACATCTACCAAGACCTCATCTTGGGTCACTTGAACCACTACACCTTTTACAATTTCACCAGTTCGAACGGATTTAACATCCATGGCGTCACTCATGCCTTCTTGGGCTTCTTCTTCCAGAACTGGTTCAGTGTTTTCCATCGTATCCTCCTGTTCTGGGGATATCATGGTTTCTTCCCTAATGCCATCTTCATTCGTAGTCATTTCATCCAACTCCTTCATCCGTGTTTCAACTGCCTCAATAATTGACTGTGGCGTGGAGGCACCAGCTGTAATGCCTACTGTTTGTACGCCTTGTAGCCATAAGGGATTTATATCTATAGCGGTTTCTACTTGATACGTAGTGGTACCCGCATCCCTACATAGTGTTGTTAGTTTTGCTGTATTGGCACTTTTTTTATCACCAATCACTAGCATCAAATCCACCTGATGAGCCAACTCCAATGCAGCATTTTGTCTTTCTGTGGTGGCATGACAAATGGTATTGACAACAGTAAGGTTTGTTGTTTTGTTGTTTAGTTCCTCCACCACAGCTTGAAATACCTGTAGGGCTTGGGTGGTCTGGGCTAAAACTCCCATATTCTCGATAAAAGGTAACTTTTTTGCTTCTTCACTGTTTCGTACCACACTGGCTGTGTATTGGGTCCATGCCATAATGCCTTTTACTTCGGGATGATTTCTGTCCCCCACAATCACAACTTTTTTTCCTTCTGCTGCCATTGTGGCGGCGATTTTTTGTGCTTTGCTGACAAAAGGGCAAGTGGTGTCAATAATATCCAATGATTTATCCTGAGCTTGTTGAATGATATCAGAGCCTTCTCCATGGGAACGTAGCAATAAAGTTCCTCCTGCCATTGCTTCATCTAAGGAATCAATCTTTATAATACCTTGTTGGGAGAGTTGTTCAACCACTTGGGTATTATGAATAATATGACCCAAAGAATAGATAGGCCCGTCCCTATCTCTCGCTGTTTTTTCTGCCAATTCAATGGCTCTTTTTACCCCAAAACAAAAACCTGCTTTGGCAGCTCGATACAAAATCATGCAACACTCACCGCTTTTATCATTCAGTATACCAATTTATTATATTGCATTGGGTATGTCAGTATATAAAAAAACTTTCAATTTAAGTTTTAGGTTTTACTGTTTTGTGGATATCATCCAAAAGTTTCGCGATTTCTTGCATCAGTAAATGGCTTAATTTAGCCATATCGTCTTTTTTAAATTTTTTGTTATCAGTAACATGTCTAGACGGATACAAAGGTTTTCCAAAAGAGATGATTACTTTTCCCCAAAAACCTTTTGTACCATAAACTGCCACAGGTAATATGGGTACATTTGCTTTTATGGCTAATAAAGAAGCTCCCATATGGGGTTCCATGAGTTCGCCAGCGCTTCTTGCCCCCTCTGGAAAAATCCCCACAATTTGTTCATTTTCTAGAATTTTAAGGGCTTTTCGAATTGCAGCACGGTCAGCACTTTCCTTTTGAACAGGGAAAGCATGAAGCATTGTGATGATTTGTGACAAAACAGGTATTTTGAATAAAGCTTCTTTTGCCATGAATTGTATGGGTCTGGGGGAGGCACAACCTACCACCACTGGATCCCAATAACTGACATGATTGCTGGTGACCAACAGGCCTCCTTGAAAAGGAAAATTTTCTTTCCCTTTTATTTCCCAACGTCTTATGACAATGAGAATGAAAGTACAAACCATTTTTGCAAATTTATAAAACATGATTTTCTCCCCCGGCTATTCGTTGCAGAATAAAATCAGTGACTTGTTCTGCATTCATATTGGAACAATCTAAAATAATTGCGTCGGGGGCAGGCTTCAAGGGATTGATTGTTCTAGTACTATCTATGTGGTCACGTTCTTCTATTTCTTTCACTAATGTATTTAAGTCCACTTGATATCCTTTTTCTATGAGTTCTTTTTGGCGCCGTTTGCCTCGTTCTAAAGGAGATGCAGTGATAAAAAATTTATAGGTAGCATGGGGAAGAACGTTGGTACCTATGTCTCGTCCTTCCATCACTACCCTTCCTTTGGAAGCTAACATTTGTTGTTTGGTAACCAATTCTTTCCGCACCCCAGGTACTTTAGCCACAATGGATGCATGTTTAGAGATATTAGGATGTCTTATTTCTTCCGTTTTATCTTGGTTGTTGATGAAAACCCTCATTTCATTGTTTGCATTGGTCTGTAATTGAATATCCATATGTTGTACCAAGGTAATCAATGCAGGTTCATTTTGTAAATCTATTCCTTGGTAAAGGGCTTCATAGGTAACAGCCCGATACATAGCGCCTGTATCAATATATAAAAAGCCTAAGTGATAGGCAATCTTCTTGGCCACAGTACTTTTTCCTGCTCCTGCAGGTCCATCAATGGCAATTGTGAAATCCGGCATTATATCTCCCTGATTCTTATGAAATAGAATATGTGATGGAGGACACTTTCGACAATCTTAGCGTTATTTCCTTTTTTTATTATAAATAAATAAACATAAATTACAAATAGTTTGACTTATAAGATTTTTAATAAAAATTGTAGGATGAAAGTCATATAATAAAGATGAAGCTATTGTATCAATGTGTGTAGGGTTTGAAAAAAGTTAGGAAATGAGATATTTACACAATTTGTATTTTTAATGAGCGTTTTCCCTTGGGCAACCAGTCCAGCGATTGCACAAGCCATGGCAATTCGATGGTCCCCTCTGCTATCACATATTGAACCTGTTAACTTTCCACCTTGTATCCACATGCCATCAGGCAATTCTTTGATTTTTACCCCAAATCCGCTTAATTCTTCCACCATACTTTGAATACGATTGGATTCCTTTATTTTAAGTTCTTCTGCATTTTGGATCACCATTTCCCCTTGGGCTGTAGACGCTGCCACTGCTAAGATAGGAATTTCATCAATCAAACGGGGAATTATATCTCCTTTCACTTCTATGCCTTTTAGTGGGCTATAGCGAACAGTAATATCAGCCACTGGTTCTCCATTCAGGATGGTTTTATTGTTTATTTGTATATTCGCTCCCATTTGTTGAAGCACTTCAATCATTCCATCTCTAGTTGGGTTAATCCCTACACCCTTTAAAGTAACCTGAGCATTGGGAATGATAGAAGCAGCCACCATAAAATAGGCGGCAGAGGATATATCCCCTGGAACCGTTATTTCACAAGCTTTTAGTTTCCCCTTTTCTTGAAGAACAATTCCATTTTCTTCTTTTGTTATTTGCACCCCAAAGTATTGTAACATTCTTTCCGTATGATCCCTGGAAGGAGCTGGTTCATATACAATGGTTTTTCCTTGGGCAAATAATCCTGCCAATAAAATAGCTGATTTAACTTGCGCGCTGGCTACTGGTAAATTTGCAGTTATTCCTTTGAGATTTCCTCCTTGGATTGCCAAAGGAGCATATTCTCCCTTTTCTCTACCCCAAATAGAAGCCCCCATTTTTTGTAAAAATCCAGTAACCCTTGCCATGGGGCGTTTTACCAAAGAATCGTCTCCTGTCATCACACTGAAGAATGGTTGTCCTGCCAAAATCCCCAGTAATAAACGCATGGTAGTACCAGAATTTTGAGCATTTAAAACATTTTCTGGTGAAGAAAGGCCTTTTAATCCTTTGCCATGGACAATGATTGTTGAACCATTGTTTTCGATGGCAAATTGTATGCCCATTGCTTGCAAACAATGAATTGTTGCTAAACAATCTTCCCCAGGCAAAAAATGTTCGATTTTTGTACTTCCTTCCGCTAAAGCTCCCAGCATCACAGCTCGATGGGATATGGATTTATCCCCAGGAATATCTACCATTCCTTTAAAACCATTGGCTTGTATTATGGTATGATCTATGATTAGCACCTCCATTGCCTAGACAATGTTTCAAGAAAAACATACTTATCGTTTGATTACAGTATACCCATTTGTTCTTAATCTTTCCACTGCTTTTCCCTGTTCTTCTTCTGTGGCAAACCCCAGACGAATAGAGCCTCCCTCTCCTTCTCGAATGCGCATAATTTCTATGTCTGCAATATTGACCCCCTCTGTTCCTAGGATATTAGCAATACCAGCAATAACACCTGGTTTATCTGGAACAGCCACGGTAATTTCCCATAACATGGGCAAATACCCCTTTGCTTTGACAGGCATGGATAGTTTCAAGTTGCGTGCTTGCTGAAGTTGTTGTAAAATTGATTCTCCATCTTTTCTTTTCATGGCTTGGGAAAATTTTTCTAAAGAGCACTTATATTGATCCAATAAATGCTCAATGACCACATCATTGGACAGGAAAATATCTCTCCACATCACCGGATCACCTGCAGCGATTCTTGTAGTGTCTCTAAAACCTCCGGCTGCCAAAAAAGCGATTTGCTCACCATGAGCAAAATCAAATAAAAAATTAACAAGAGCAGCAGCAAGCAAATGAGGTATATGGCTCACTGCTGCCACAGCTTGATCATGTTGTTCTGGGTCCATACAATAAGGTTTTGCCCCAATGCCTTTTATCACTTGTTCCAACCTGGCCAAAGAAAGAGGGTTTGTCTGGTGATTGGGGGTGAGAATATAAAAGGCATTTTCAAATAAATAAGGATCTGAACCATTGATACCTATTTTTTCGGAACCAGCCATTGGATGTCCTCCAATAAAACAAACTTCTCCGGGAAGCAAGGTTTTTGCAGCTTCTACAATTTTTGCCTTGGTACTCCCCACATCGCTTACAATGGTTCCGGGAGAGATAAAAGATTTGATTTCATTTAATATTTGTATGCTGGTTTCCACAGGAGTTGCCAGGATAATTACATCTGCCTTGGCTGCTTCGTTAGGAGAATTTGCTATGCTATCAATTGCGCCATATTCTAAGGCTTGGGATAAAACTTTTTTGTTTTGGTCAAATCCCATGACTTGGTGAACCAAATGATGTTCTTTTAAGGCAAGGCCAAGGGAACCTCCAATTAAGCCTATACCATAAATCGTGACCTTATGAAATAAAGGTGAGGTATTTTTATTCTTCATCATCAATAGCAATTCCTCATGTAGTAATAAAATGTAAATTGAATGATTATAAGTTTAAAGGCTTCGGTTTAAAAAAGCAGCAAGTGATTTTATTTCTTCCATTAATAAAGAGAAATTTTTGGGTGTTAAGGATTGCGTACCATCGCAAAGGGCTTCAACAGGATTGGGATGTACTTCGATTAACAATCCGTCAGCTCCTGCTACTATTGCGGCCTTTGCCATGGGAGCAACATATTTCCATTTTCCAGTGGCATGACTTGGATCTACGATGACAGGTAAATGGGTCAATTCTTTTAAAATAGGGACTGCTGTTAAATCCAAGGTATTACGGGTATAGGTGTCAAATCCTCGAATTCCTCTTTCACAAAGAATTACATGATGGTTTCCTCCGGCCATAATATATTCTGCAGCCATCAACCATTCCTCAATGGTGGATGATATCCCCCTTTTTAATAAAACCGGTTTTCCTATCTTGGCAACTTCTTTGAGCAAATAAAAGTTTTGCATATTGCGAGCACCAATTTGTAGAATATCTGCATATTGAGCTACCAAAGGCAAGGTAATGGGATCCATCACTTCTGTTACAATATAAAGCCCTGTTTTTTCTCTGGTTTCAGCCAACAGCTCAAGGCCCTTTTCCTCCATGCCTTGAAAAGCATAAGGGGACGTTCGAGGTTTATAAGCACCTCCCCGTAAAATCGTTGCCCCTGCATTTTTGACTGCTTTGGCGGCTTCCATTAATTGTTCTTTGCTTTCCACTGCACAGGGACCAGCCATCACTTGAATGGATTCGCCCCCAATGGTAATATTGCCTATTTTGATTTGGGTATTTTCTTGTTTAAAAGAACGACCAGCCAATTTAAAAGGTTCTAAAATAGGAACTATTTTCTCTACCCCTGGCATTACTTCAAGATTTTCTCTTTGTAATCTGGTCTTATCTCCTATGGCTCCAATGATTGTACGTTCTACACCTTGGGATAAGTGGGTTTGAAAACCACATTGTTTTAACCTGGATAGAACATCTTTGATTTCAGTTTCTTCAGCATTGTGCTGCATGACTACTATCATTTTCATTCCTCCATTTACATTTTATTTTGCTACAAGTTATACTGATTCTTATATCAATTTTAAAATGAAAATAGTTTATTCTTACCACTTTAAATTATTTGCAAATAGTAAAATACGAAATTTTGTAGGTAGATGAAATAAAAAACTTTTGCCCCCTATCAGGACAAAAGTTAAACTTCTGTGGTACCACCTAAATTGACGATAAACGCCCACTTATTTTACATACTATCATATGCACCCCACTGATAACGGACAGGGTTCCCGTCAGTCACTACTCCCTTTCAAGGTTTCGATCCGCCTTCACAAGTCCATTCGGAAAAGTCAGTATTACTGCTTTCCACCAACCAGCAGTTCTCTGAGAATACTGCATTTTTCTTACTCTTCTTGTTCAATAGTTTCAATTTATGTATTCGTATTATATGCCTTTTTGCATATTCTTGTCAATAGTCCTTTGGGCTTTAAACATTGAATAAAAAGATAGCTTATCGCAAGCTATCTTTTTATTCATTCAAAACTATAATTGGGGGCTTCTTTGGTTACCACCACATCATGGGGATGACTTTCCCGTAATCCAGCAGGGGTAATTCGAATGAAAGTGGTTTTTGTTTTCAACTCTTGGATATTTTTACATCCACAATATCCCATTCCTGATTTTAGTCCCCCATTCAATTGATATACTGTCTCTGCCAAAGCTCCTTTGTAGGGTACTCTCCCTTCTACTCCTTCTGGAACCAATTTCTTTTGATTTTCCTGAAAATACCGGTCTTTGCTTCCATCTTTCATGGCGCTAAGAGAGCCCATCCCGCGGTACACTTTGTAGCTTCTTCCCTGATAGATTTCTACATCTCCAGGACTCTCTTCTGTACCAGCAAATAGACTTCCCACCATAACCACATCTGCCCCTGCGGCAATGGCTTTTGTGATATCTCCTGAATATTTAATTCCTCCATCAGCTACAATGGGAATCTGATGTTTGGCTGCTTCCATGGCACATTCGTAAATGGCTGTTATCTGTGGTACCCCGGCTCCGGCCACTACTCTCGTGGTACAGATGGAACCTGGTCCAATACCTACCTTAATTGCGTCTGCTCCAGCTTTGGCTAAATCCCTTACCCCTTCTGCTGTAGCTACATTGCCAGCCATTAAGTCTATCTCAGGATATCGGGATTTAATTTCCTTTGTGGCCGAAAGAACGTTATTGTTATGGCCATGGGCTGTATCAATGACGATCATATCCACTTTTGCTTCCACCAAGGCCGCAACTCTGTCCATGGTATCTGCGGCAATGCCCACTGCTGCTGCAACCAAAAGTCTTCGATTGTCATCCTTTGCTGAATTGGGAAATTTCCGAGCTTTTTCAATGTCTTTAATGGTAATTAATCCTCTTAGATTGAAATCATCATCAACAATGGGTAACTTTTCTACCCTATGGTTTTGTAAGATTTCTTGGGCTAGTTCCAAGGTTGTCCCAACTGGTGCAGTAATGAGACCTTCTTTTGTCATCACATTGCCCACTGGTTGATAAAAATCTTTTTCAAAACGTAAATCTCTGTTGGTTAAAATACCCACCAAGCGTCCATTGCTGGTAATGGGAACACCGGAAATGCGATAACGTTCCATTAATAGCAAAGCTTCACTGATGGGACTCTCAGGAGAAAGAAAAATCGGGTCTGTGATAACACCGTGTTCAGAACGTTTTACCCGATCTACCTCCATGGCTTGCTTTTCTATGGACATATTTTTGTGGATCACTCCCATGCCTCCTTCTCTGGCAATGGCAATGGCTAATCTTGATTCTGTTACTGTGTCCATACCAGCACTCATCAAGGGAATATTTAAACGAATATTTTTGGTTACATAAGTGCTTGTGTCCACATCTCTTGGTAAAATATCACTAGCCCCAGGAACCAGCAATACATCATCAAAGGTTAATCCTGTTTTCGCAAATTTATCTGGAATCATTACACCAACCTCCTAGGAAAATTGTATTGAAATATTATAGCACAGCCCACAGGACAGGTCATTCTTTTTCCTTATATTCTTTTTTTCACTATATTGTTTCAATTTTACATGTTTTTAAAGGGCTTGGCTATAGATTCATGTAAATAAAAAAGAAAACAGATGATAAAAACGTTTTCTATTGAAAGGATAAGTTAAGCTAAAGTTTATAACATAAAATTTAATAAGCTTTTTGCTAGCAAGACCTTTGAAGTTATTATTTTTATAACAATAGCCCTCAATCTTTGGATGTATTGTCCTTTGATGTAGGGCTATAATATGATGTCAGGTTATTTATTTATAAAATGTATTGCAGATATATCCATGCTTTTGTACCAGCTTGTTTGATGAATTTGACCATATTATGACTAGCATCTCCAGCATGTATTGGGGGTATGTGTTATGTTACAAGCAGCTGGTCCTAGGTCACTTTTTAAGGGGTTTTATCATGATTTAATCTTGTCCCATGATAGAGCCTACGCCATACTGCATAAAGTGCTCACGCAAATGTTGGATAATTTTTTCAGAACAATGAAATGCATGGGCCAATTCTGTATCAGATTTTTCCTGGGCAAAACCTTCAATTAATAAATCAAAATCTACACCTAAATCATTGGCTATGGTTTTTAAGCTTGGTTGTCTACTCCAAGGAACGCGAGATGTGAATTCTTCCATAATTTATATTATCCTCCTGTTCATATTTTTTTTATTTTTTTCTTGAAGTAAATAAAATATCCATAAAGTATTTTACTTTATCAGAAAATAGGATATGTTTAGGATGTGAATGCATTTTTAGTCAAAAGGTTATAAGGGCATTGTATTTGAGTTTTATTTTGAAATGATATCAGAAATCCTGCAATCATATGCTTTATCAAGTGGTATGATGAATAAATAGGTAACCGATAAATAAGACCTCTGGTAATGGATAAGTCTTATATGTAATATTATGGATAAACTGCCAATGATTTTAAAGATTACTATTTTAGAAAAAAGAAATAATTTTCATAACTCAATTTGTCCATATATAATGATGAATAGAAATAAAAGCAAACTTATTAACAGTAGATGAATACATGAGAGGGGGATACCTATCAGATGGAATGGGTATTGATTAAACATTTGCAAGAGCATGTCGAGCAACAGGTGGAAATAAGAGGATGGCTCTACAACAAGCGATCTTCTGGAAAAATACTTTTTTTGATTATGAGAGATGGTACAGGATTGTTGCAATGTGTGATTAATGGGAAAGAACAACCTGAATTATTTCATAAAGCCCAAACAATTTCCCAGGAGTCATCTCTCATTGTTCATGGGAATTGTCGATTAGAGCCCCGTTCCCCTGGGGGCGTAGAGCTTCAGCCAAATGAAATCCAAATTATTCATCAAGCAGAATCTTATCCTATTACTTTAAAAGAACATGGAGTGGATTTTTTATCTGAACGCAGGCATTTATGGATTCGTACCCCAAAACAAACGGCCATATTACGAATACGGGCTACGATTGAACAAACATGTAGGGATTTTTTGCATCAAAAAGATTTTGTTCCCACAGATGCACCCATTATAACCCCTGCTGCTTGTGAAGGAACTACAACTTTATTTGAATTAAACTATCATGGGGAAAAAGCATTTCTTTCTCAAAGTGGACAGCTGTATTTGGAAGCAGCCGCTATGGCATTAGGACGGGTCTATTCTCTGGGGCCAGCTTTTCGAGCTGAAAAATCAAAAACCAGACGACATTTAATGGAATTCTGGATGCTTGAGGCTGAAGCTGTGTATTTTGATTTTGAGGATAATTTGAATTTACAAGAAAAAATGATTTATGAAGTGATTCAAAAAGTATTGCAGTATAACCAGCAAGATTTAAAGATTTTAAATAGGGATATAGATACATTGAGCAAAATTACCCTTCCTTTTCCACGTATTTCTTACACAGAAGCAATTGCTTTACTGCAGGAAAAAGGGCATTCAATTACCTGGGGGGATGATTTCGGAGCTCCGGAAGAGACAGAATTGGCGAATTCTTTTAATGCCCCTGTGTTTGTGCATCGATTTCCAGCAAAGATCAAAGCCTTTTATATGAAGCCAGATCCTGAGGATCCCAACGTTGTTTTAGGAGCTGATTTGTTGGCTCCAGAGGGATATGGAGAAATCATCGGAGGTGGACAAAGGATTGATGATTTTTCTTATCTCCAAAAGCAAATTGAGGAGCATCAGCTTCCTCTAGAGTCATTTGCCTGGTATCTTGATTTGCGGAAATTTGGTTCTGTTCCCCATGCAGGCTTTGGTTTGGGCATAGAAAGAATGACCACATGGCTTTGCCAACTTGACCATGTTCGGGAAACCATACCTTTTCCTCGAACCCTATATAGATTATATCCTTGAAAAAACCAATGGGAGCATAAATCTTTTATTTTATCATGATCCTTTATCATTCATAGTATGATACAATGACTCCATAGATTTTCTTACCAACCTTGATAAAAATAAACAAGGAGGTGGAGGTGTTGGATATGATTAAATTGATTTTAAAGGGATTCGCTCATGATATCAATGGGAGTCCTATTGTATTACTTACAGATGAAAAAGAAGAAAAAGTACTTCCTTTGTGGATTGGTATGATTGAAGCTCAATCCATTGCTTTGGCTGTGGAGGATGCAGAGGCTCTTCGTCCATTGACCCATGATTTGTTTATTAATCTGTGTACCCAATTGGGAATTATGATTTCACAAGTAGTCATTACAGATGTAAAAGATAATATTTTTTATGCTACCATCCGGATGGAAACTCCTAATGGAAGTATTGAAGTGGATGCTCGACCAAGTGACGCCATTGCCTTGGCGCTAAAATCCTCCGCTCCTATTTATTTAAAGAGTGAGTTGTCTAATAATTTACTTTCCATATCTGAGTTGGTGGATGAAGAAACCAGAAAAGAAATTAATGATATATTTCAGCATAAAGGTTTTAAAAAAGTATTACATTAATATGTGAAAGACTTGTTCATTGGTGATTCTATTTTCTTTTAATTTAATAATTGTAGAAAAGAATGGTTATCAATAAAATGCAATAATTGCTCAAATTTATGAGCAATTATTGCATTTTATATCATAAATTCAGTAAAGGCGTGATTATTTTGAAATATTTAATTCTATTATATCTAATCGTTTTAGCAGGTATGATTGTGATGATTCCTATAAAATTATTTTCATCTCGCCAAATTCGTTGTCCCCATTGCCAAGGTTCAGTGTTGATAGCAAGAAGAAAAAAAGATACCTTTACTTGCCCTCATTGTGGTAAATTGATTCAATCATAAATTTTTTTGATAGGTGTCGTAGCTATCCATTCCATTTAAATATGTGATTGCTTTGCTTTTTTGCCAATACAAACAAATGGCAATGGGAAGCCAGATAGCTGCAAAAATTAGACCTCCAATTACATATTGCTCAATACCAGCAAATGTAACTCCCTTTAGCTGCAAGTCTTTTAAGGGGTTGCAAATATAATAAAGTGGCCAAATAGCTTTGATAAAAGGGGCGAAATGCGGGGCCATCATAAATTCTGGCCAAGTATACCCGCATGTGAGCATGGTGGGTATAGACAGAAACATGGCAAATTGCACACAATGCAATTCATTGTCAAAAAAGGTGGCAATTAGGAGGGCCATGGCAGTCATATTGATTAAAAAAATAAAAATGAGCAGTAATGTTAAAAAGAGGCTTCCTTTTAAAGGATAATCAAAGAGCCCCCCTGCAATGATCAGGCAGCTTAAGAAAGCAATACAACTAATACCTGCATATTGCAAAATAAGACTTACTAAATTTTTTGTACCATTTCCTTGGGCCATGAATTGTTTTCTGCTTTGCATTTTGGCCTGAATCAGTTTTGGAGTTAACATATTTAAATATGTTTGTTGAATAAAAATGGCTAACAAAGCAGCAAAAAGGTAACGGAAATAACTGAGCTGGGGATTAAAAAGGACTCGATCCACCAGACTCAAGGTTGTTAAGTTTTCTTCTGCAATATAAGGAACCAATCCTCCGGCTTCCAAGGTTTTAACTTGTAAACTGGCATTTAGTGCATTACAAATTCCACTGGCATAGGCTAAGGCATTATTGCCAATCACAATATTGGAGCCATCAATGAGCACAAGCATACCAGGTGAATTTTTTTCTTGCACAGATTTACCAAAGTCAGGTGGAATAATGAGACCAGCTTGAATTGAACCATCTAACATGCTTTGCTCCACTGCCTGTTGTGATTTTGCTATGTCAACCAGGGTAAATCCCTTGCTGTCACGAAAATTGTCAATTACACTTCTTGAAATAGGAGAGTTATCCCCATCATAAACAGCAAGAGGAATATTTTCTGTATATGTGGGACTATAAATCCATCCAAAAAGCAAAGTAAAGCCCACAGGAATGATAAAAAGGGTTAATATACATTTGATTGTATCCTTATAATTCGCTAAATGAAGAGATTTTTGTCTCATGATTTTTCTCCACACAAAATATACCAAATAGTATCAAAAGTTCTGCCACTAAAAATCCTAACAAAATCATGATATCTGGGGTCAGCTGGGTAAAACTCATTTCCTTTAAACAAAGATTCCGAATGGCATTCCCATAGTGTGTAAAAGGTATTAGATTGCCAATACTTTGAAAAGATTGTGGCATGGACATCAAAGGATATGTATATCCGCCTAAAATACTGGTAGGTAGAACGATGACACAAGCTGTTTGCGTAGCAAAAACAGTATCCCGGATAATTTTTCCTACTAAATAACCAAATCCAATTAAACAAGTTGCAAAAAGGAATGTTGATAATAAACCTGCTACCAAGCTTCCTCGATAGGGAAGTCCAAAAAATAAGAATTGCATTCCTAAACAACAGAAAATAGAACCAGTTCCTAAGAGCCCCCAAATGCATATTGCTTTGCACGCTTGCCAGAAATTCTTGTTCGATTTTTTGGATTGTTCAACGCCCATGATGACAATTCCCACTTGTACAAGGGCTACTAACATGCCTGGCAACAAAAAATTACGATAACTTCGGGTAGGATTAAAGAGCGTTCGGTAGGTGACTTCAATGGGCTGAACTTGTTTAAGTGCTTGGGATGATACAGTATCTAACTTACCTTCATAAACTTCCTGTAAGTATCCAGCTTTTAAGGTAATGAAAATTTCTGCCATAGCTGACTTGGCAGAGGAAGTTACGGGCATCATAGAACCATCATAAAAAGCCAATACTTTGGGGGCCTTTCCTTTTTTCATATCAGCTGCTAAATCAATGGGCATGATTACGCCCATCATAGCTTTACCTGCCATGATCATATCTCTTACTTCTTGATCTGATTGTGCATATTGAACAACATGGAACATATCATTTTCCTCTATATATTCCGAAATCGTACGGCTAAATTCAGAATTATCATGGTCCATAATCACGGTGGGAATTGTTTCTATTTTATTGTAACCCATTTCATACCCTAAAGCTAAACTAGCTGCAATGGGAATGAAGAATAAAATAAATATAACCATAACGCGATTGCCATATTGATGTTTCCATTGATAAAATTGATGCACGATAGATTTCAATATGTTTTTCATTATGCTTGACCGGCTTTCTTTCCAAAATCCACCACAACAGTCATTCCAGGATATGTATGTTGTTCGATACCTGAAATTTCCACCTTGACGCCATAGGAAAGAATATCAAAGTCATTGCTTTCATTGGTTGCTCGTTTGGTTGCAAAATCGGGTTTCTTATTAACTCTAACCACAGTACCTTCATATATTTCATCAGGATAGGCTAATAAGGTAACCTTAACTGTGTCTCCTAAATGAATCTGAGATAGGTTTGTTTCCTCTACATTGACCTCCACCCAGGGTTTTGCTAAGCTACTAATGGTTGCCAAAGGCATGCCACTGGAAACCAATTCTCCTACTTCTACATTTAAGCTGGTAATTGTACCTGAAGCAGGGGCTTTGATGATTGTATCATCAATATAAGATTGAATTTCTGCAATATTGGCCTGGGCTTGTAATACTTGACCCTGAGCGCTTTTGATACTGGAAGCAGCTTGGCTTACAGAAGCTTGGGCAGCCATTTTATCTTCTTCCCGAGTTCCCTGGACAGCCATATCATATTGTTCCTTTGCTGTCAGGTATTTTGCATTAGCCTGATCATAATCCGCTTCAGAGGCAACATTAGATTCATATAATTGTTTGGTCCGTTGGTATGTTTTTTCTGCCAATTCATAGGCAGCTTTTAGTTGGGCAATATCCTGGCTTCTACTTCCATTTAAAGCCTTTTGATACTGAGCCTCAGCAGCTGCGTGGGCGGCTTCTGCTGAAGCCACTTGTCCTTGTGCTGCTGCCAATGCTGCTTCTGCTTCTTGTTTTTTGGCTTGCAAATCTTTGCTGTCAATAACCACCAGCACATCATTTTCAGCCACAGTATCTCCTTCAGCCACATGAATTTCTTTAATAATCCCAGCAATTTTAGCATTTAAATCAGTTTCTGTGGTTTTTAAACTACCTTGTACCACTAAATCACTTTTTTGTTCAGCTTTATGTTTTTCTAGATTGACAAATACAAAGCACAGCAAAACAATTATGCCTAAAATTAACACCAGGGGAAGGATTTTTTGTAGCAGAATTTTTTTGGTTTTGCTGTCCTTCTGCTCATTCATGGGCTTCTGACCTCCTTTGCCTTTGCTACTATCATTTTATCATTCATCTTTTAAGGGGTGGATTTTGAGGTTATGCACTGAATATGATTTCTTAATTTTTGAAAAATTTTTTTAACTGTTTCCACCTCTTGTTCTGTTAAGCAGGAAAAAATTTCATCTGTAAATTCATTTAATTTAGGTAAAATAAGATTTACTATTTTTTTCCCCTTTTCAGTGGCTATGACTTGAATAATACGTCGGTCATTTTCATTGGGCTTTCGCTTTACCAGTCCCCCGGCTTCCATGCGATCAATTAAAGTTGTAATATTGGATTTGGAAACAAATAACTTTTCTCCTAAGCCGGATAAAATAATCCCCTTTTCTTCATCCTTTAAAATATAAATAAGA
>CATZDY010000047.1 GCA_958417755.1 uncultured Peptococcaceae bacterium | reverse complement strand
GCCACCGCCGCCGCCGCCAGAGGAGGTCTTTTTATCTTCTTCTTTCTTGGGCTCTTCCCCTGTACCTGTCACTGTATCAGCAAAGGTCACAGGAGTCAAAGCCCGCAGGTTTTTCACCACTTCATCGTCTTTGTTGCAGGTAAAGTGTACAGTACCGTTGGGATCATAGACCACAATTTCTCCGGCAATGGTGGTACCATTGATGAGATCAATAGCCTCTTCCCCGCCCCGGATGACCAGCCGGCCTTGGACTTGGACATTATCCAAAGTCAGGGTGCCTTTTCCTACACCATCCCCAATGATCAAATCTCCGGTTACAGTGACATCTTTGAAGGTCACGCCAGGTACATTGATCATCAGATTGCCAGTAGCCACAGTGGTATAGGTATCAGCTTTTTTGTAATACGCTTTGATAAGATTATCCATCACCGCAGCAAATTCAGCTCTGGTGATAAAGGATTTGGGGTTAAGGTAGCCATTGAATCCATTGACATATTTTTGTCCTGTCAAGGTGGCCAACAAACCCCGGGCCCAGCTGTCAATGTTACCTTTGTCAGCGAACTTATCCAGTTCTGTTTCTGGACTGCTTTGCAATTTCAAGGCATTGGCCAACACCACAAAGGCTTCCTGCCGGGTGATGTTGTTATCTGGATTCAATGTTGTGGCACTGGAACCTTTAAATGAACCCATCTGTACGGCCATGGCCATTTCTCTGTGATACCAGGCATTGGGATTCACATCCGTAAAAGCACTGATATCTGCTTGGGCATAGGCATTGAAGGCACGATTGATAATGGTGGCCATCTCTGCCCGGGTTAAGTAATTGTTGGGCAACAACAAACCGCCGGATCCTGCCAACAGCCCGTTGTTCACCGCATTGGTTAACGCAACGGTTGACCAATCATTTGGCATGTCGGGAAAATCCTGGGGTGAAGCAGCAAAAGCTACTCCACTAGCCATCAGGCAAAACGCCAAGATGAAAACCATGCCGATGGTGGCCTTTTTGCAAAGCCGCTGTTTCATACAAAACACCTCTCTTTAATTTTATTTTGAAAAAGCATCTACTATCTACTAGCTTGCCTTCATTTTTATCAATGTTAGCAACCCTTGCTTCCTGGATTTGCACAATTAATCATAGGCACAATGTCCCAAGAATCCTTGTGCATTATCCCATAAGCTTGAGATAATAGGCCTTTTTCAGACTTTTTTCCTGTTCATAAGCAGAGCGAATGGTGTCGATGATCTCCAAATTTCCACCGGCTGCCCTCAATTCTTGTTCCAGGGAGGAAAGAATTGCATTGACTTGGCTGTCACATTCACTTTCTAAGGCAGCGGCTTGGCCAAGTTTTTGGGCCAAAATTTTCTTTTTTGCTGTGGAGGTCTGCTGCTCTTTAGGCAAAGCGGAAAACTCTGCCATGGCACTTTTTTCTAACCCTCCTAAAGCACCGAGATATTGGGCTTTATAGCTGTATAATTGGGCTACATGTTTACCAATAATGGCATCAACCTTTGCATTGCCATTATTTTCTTGCCCTAAAGTAGTACCAGTTGTTTCTCCTTCATTCTCCGAGGGTTTTTGTAACAATAGGGCCACTGCTTCTTCTGGCGTGATTTCTCCGCTGAGGATTTTCTTTTCTTCCTCTGCCGTGAAATCCCGGGCAATTTGCGGGGCATATTGTTGCAATAATTCCTGCAGAGATTCTCTATTTGTATTGATTTTCTCCGCCAACTCACTATCAGAATAACGCATATAATCCCGTACAGCGGCAATGTTATTTTTTTGCCATATGCCCACTGCCACCACCAATACCACGATGAGCAGGAGAACAATCAAAATAATCCTTTTGATAATTTTCACAAGATTACCCCTCTAACGATGAAAGCCTTTACCAGTAAGGGTCAAAAAGCTTTATTTTGTAGAATCAGGGATGCCTGTTGCATCATCCGGTCGCCATAAGCCCCCAAGAGCTTGATTGCTTTGGCAAAGGCTTCGTATTCTTTGGCTTCCATATGGGCGTCACTGCCCAATACATGTACCTTATTTTCCCGGATCAGCTGTACATAACGTTTCCGGCGAAACATAGAAACCAAAGCACTGGCATTGATCTGCGCATAAACCCCTAGATCTAATAATTGCAACATAGCAGACCAATCATAGCGGTCCACATGGGCAATGACGGGCCGCAGTTTGCGCTGGGCTGCAATATGGTAGACCGTGTCATACACCCAACGGGTCCAAGTATTCATGGGCATTTCCAACAGAATGTAATTGGTTCCTTCAATACACAATTGATCCAGATCCGGTAAGGTTTCCAAACCAACAGCCAAGGTAACCTCCGCTGCTTTGATGATGGTCATAGACCCCTCATCCATAGCTTCCTGCAAGGCCTGAAAGGCTTTTTCCCTACGGGCTAAAAACCCTTCCACCGTATGGCGGCGTTGCAAATAAAAATGCGGTGTGGCTACAATGGTATGGATGCCCTTGGCCGCTGCTTTTTGCAATTGCGCCAATGAGGTGGCTACACTATCGCTGCCATGGTCCGCGCCGGGCAAAACATGGGCATGAAAATCAATGTACATTTCAATTCCCCTACATATACATTTTCATGAATTAGTACTCACGAATCTTGGGTATTGTGACTATATTCATAGCGGTAATACCCGTATTTGTACTTATACTTGCCGCTATACCGATACTTGTAAAAATACCTGTCGCTTTGCACATCATTCAACACAAAACCCAAAATATTGGCCCCCACTTGCTCCAAACCCAGCACTGCTGCCTTTAAAGCCACTGTGGTTGTGTATCCCTGACGAGCAACCAGCACCACCCCCTTTAATTTATTGGCAATCACCGCCACATCGGTCACCACATTAATGGGTGGGGTATCAATAAACACATAATCAAATTCCGCAGAAAGTTCTGCCAGTAAATCGGTCATCATCCGGGAAGCCAACAGTTCCGCTGGATTGGGCGGAATGGTCCCCACAGTAAGAACCGATAGATTTTCATAGTAGGTCTGGCGAATGCAACTGTCCTTGGTAAAGCCCCCCAACCTATCGCTTAATCCCGGGGCAGCGGGAAAATTGAAATAGCGGTGAATTTGGGGCTTGCGCAAATCGCCGTCAATGATTAAAATCTTGGACCCTGTCTGGGCAAAGGCAATGGCCATATTAAGACAGCTAGTAGTCTTCCCTTCCCCAGGTTGGGCGCTGGTAAAAGCAAACTGCACCCCGCCCTCCTGCCCGGCGGAAGAAGCCATAAACATGAGATTGGTCCGGGCGGCTTTATAGGCTTCGCTAATGACAAAGGGAGTATTGTCAGTCAATAAAGTGCCTTCCCGGCTGTTTACATTGTGTTTTTTCTTCCCCCATTTGCCCCAATTGAAATGAATCATACAGATGCCTCCCCTGGTTTCCCTTTGCTTTGCTGGGCTTGTTGTTCTGGCACGGTTTGGCTTGCTTGTTGTTTTTGACGCTCTATTTCTGGCACCAAGGAAGGCACCACCCCAATGATGGGGGCATCAAACAGATTGGTCAAATCCGCTTCACTCTTCACCCGGGTATCCAACATTTCCAAGACAATCACTGCCAAAGCAGATAATACTAAGCCTAATAAGCCGCCAATCACTGTATTCATGGGAATATTGGGGGAAGAGGGTACTTGGGGCACTGTGGCCACATCAATGGGCTCCACAGAACCAGCTTTTACCACCCGCATGATTTCATCCCTTCCCACTGACACCACTGTATTGGCAATTTTGGCCGCGTGTTGAGGCGCTTTGCTGGATACAGAGACTTGCAATACCTCTGTTCCATTCATGGAAGAAGCGGAAATCATTTGATTGAGCTGGCCAACTGTATAGGAAAGACCGCTTTGCTTGGCCACCTTTTGCAAAACCACATCACTTTTTAAAATCAACACATAGGTATCCACCAATTTTTGCGATGCTGTCAAATCATTGGCTGTAATGCCCACGGTCTGGCGATTGTCATTGTTATATATATACAACGTTGTTTTGGCTGTATATTGGGGATCCACCAACAAAAAAGTATACAAAAACACCAATACCGCGCCTGCCACTGTGCAGCCCAGAATCACCCATATCTTCCGCCAAAGAATTTCCAATATTTCCCTTACATCCAGCTCCATCCCTATCCCCCAATTGTTCTCTTTATTGTTCTATTTTCCCTACTCCATTGGTTTCCATCTATGCTTACCCTATGAGCTCCTACAATAAAGCGGAAGCTGCTGAATGGTCCACTCTTTTTTTATTCCCCGGTGGTTTGGGCGGCAAGACAGTCTCATCCTTTTCTTGCTCCCGGATGGCCTGAAACACCAGCTGACGCAACTGTTTTTCATCCTTTTCCTGACTCATCACCTTGGCAATGTGTTGCAATTCATCCAAGAAATCTTTAAACTTAGCGTTTTCCCCTTGAATAACAAAAATCTTGCTATGGGAGGTTTCGTCCACTGTTTCACTGTCCAACATCAATTCTTCATACAATTTCTCCCCTGGACGCAAACCCACCACTTTGATGTCTATGTCCTTGTTTGGTTCCAAACCAGACAAGCGGATCATATCCCGGGCCAAATCATAAATTTTCACTGGCTTGCCCATGTTCAAAACAAAAATCTCGCCTCCCTGGCTCTGGGCTCCAGCGGTTAACACCAAAAACACGGCTTCAGAAATGGTCATAAAATAACGTTCAATATCCCGGTGGGTTACAGTTACCGGACCCCCGGCAGCAATTTGCCGACGAAAGGTGGGGATCACACTGCCATTGGATCCCAGCACATTGCCAAAGCGCACTGCCGCCATTTCGCAGCCCCCATTGCCATTGTACTTTTGCACCAACAGTTCCGCCATACGCTTGGTGGCCCCCATGACACTGGTGGGCCGTACCGCCTTGTCTGTGGAAATTAAAATAAAGCGTTTTACCTGGTATTCCACACAGACTTGCAACACGTTTTGTGTTCCGAATACATTATTTTTGACAGCTTCCATGGGATTTAGTTCCATCATAGGCACATGTTTATGGGCAGCTGCATGCAAAACAATGTCCGGCCGCTGGGTGGCGAAGATTTCTCCCAAGCGTTTTTTATCCCGAATGGATCCCATGCACAGCTTGTACCGCTTGGGATCGAATTTGGCTTTTAACTCTTCATTGAGGTCAAATAAGCCGTTTTCATGGATATCAAAAATAATGAGCTTTTTACAGCCATATTGTAAAACCTGGCGGCAGATTTCCGAACCAATGGAACCAGCACCTCCGGTGACCAGCACCACTTTATCCCGGATAAAATCAAACACTGGTTGCATATCCATTTCCACGGAATCCCGGAACAACAAATCTTCAATGGAAACCTCCCGCAGGGTTTTTTTGTCTCCTGCCAAAAAACTTTGCACATCCATAACACTGGAAAAAATCTTCACTGGTTTGTTGGTTTTTTGACAACAATCGCAAATGCGGCGGATATCCTGAGGCGCTGCTGAGGGAATGGCAATGATAATTTCATCCGCCTGTTGTTGTCTCACCACAGCTTCAATGCTCTCAATGCCCCCGTAAACCCGCACTCCGGAAAGGCTGGTACCCCACTTCTTCTGATTATCGTCAATCACTGCCACAGGATACAAGCCGTCAATGGAATTGGTGCACAAACGTTTGATCAACATATCCCCCGCAGCACCAGCTCCAATCACCACCACCCGGCGGATTTTACCGCCTTTAAGCCCTCTTTTGGCCATCCACCAGCGGCTATACCGGGGCAAGCTGCGCAGACCTGCGGTGATGATGAATAAAATCACACAATACATGACCACAATGGATCCGTAGACTTCCACCAAGCCCAACAGCTTGACCAGCAAAAACACGAATCCTGACAGCATGACAATGAAAAACTGTCGAAACATCTCGGAAAAACCCACATACTCCCACAGGCTGTTGTAAGCGCCCAATACAAAACCCGCTGCCACCACAGACACCATGGCAATGCCACAATAGGTAAAAAAAAGATCGGGTGTATACATCTCCGGAATCTTGCCATCAAACCGCAGCCATACCGCCAATCCCAAGGCCAGCACACAAGCCAACATATCCAATACCACAACTGCCAGTCGTTTTCCCCGAAACTTCATGCTAGCACATCTCCCATAGTTTCATCTTTATTCTTTTTGTCAAATACCCCTCCATACAACAACACTCCTTTAGGATTTGACCAGTTTTTCTGCCCCCTTGTCCCAAAACACCTATCTGCTAATGGGCTATATTCTTCTTAAATTAGGCTAAATTGATGACTATTCAACTGATTGATTGATTCACCTAGGAATAGTAACACTATACAAAAAGAAACATATTTTGTCAATATTGCCCCTTTAGGGGAAAATATCATGATTACCATATGTTCCATGGCCAGGAATATAATTCCCAAAAATCTTTTGGTATATTTTACATATCAAAATACACCAAATCACCTATTTTGGCGTAAAAAAATCAACTTATTCCTTCATTTTCTTATATCTTTCTTCCTTTTTCCTTGCCATGGCAATTAAGCTGGATTAGAAAAGCGATTCCAGCGAAATCCTTTCCCTTAGGGGCGTGTTTCTCCCTAAGATCCCAAACCAAACAAAGGCTATTATCCACAAATTGGCACAGCCATCTCTTTCATCTTAACCTAAAAAACATAAATTTTTCTCTCTAAAAAAGCATCCTAAAACAATACAATATATCATTATGCCTTCATTGCAGCATATGCAAACTTTTGCTTTACAACAAACATTTAGCCAATTGCTATTATTTCCTCCTATTTATCAGGAAAATAGCTATATGCAAACACATCGTGTATTATACACTTCACTCTCTAGTGCTTGCTTTGATAACCAGCCTTTTCATCCCCCCTTTCTTAAGCAAGACAGCATAAGCCACCAAGCTATCATTTTTCTTCATTCCCCTGTTGTGTGAACATAAAATATTCTTTTCCTCTTTAATTTTGTATTTGATTTCCTTTTTATTATAGATTATACATTCTTTTCTACATTACATCTCCCTTTCCTCTTTTTCCTTTATTATAAAAAGAAAATCACAAATAACAAGATGTTTCACGTATATTGGCCTCACGGCCCTCAAACAGTATAGTAAGCAGCAAAAAATCCCAGGATAACAACATAGTGGTGTTGATTGTAGCACAACATAAATCCCTCTGTCTGTATGCCATTGTCCAATGCTACCATATCCTTTATACCATGGCATATTTTGTTTTCCTTGTCCATCACCCCAAAGGGGTATTTTAAGGGATTCACATCCTATATTGCCCATTCATCCGTCACCCTAAGGATGAATGTCATATACATCCCTAGGCAAAATACTGGACACAAAGACAAAGTTACTTTATCATCATAAAGGAATGCCAAAGAAAAGGAGATTATTCCACTTGGAACAGCAAGCAAAAAACGAAACACACGCCAAACGTAACACCACCAAGCGACAATTGAGGCCCGAGGAATGGCAAATCCACGGATTACATCAAACCTATTTGCAGCATCCCCTGCACACAGCCTTGCGCTATCAAGACAAAACCATATCCTATGGTGAATTGGAACAGCAAATCCAGGCCTTTGCCTGTTACATGTTGCAACAAGGTCTTTTGCCCGGAGAACGGGTGGCCTTGGCCATGCCCAATTGTCCGGCCTTTATTTACGCTTACCTGGGCATCACCAGGGCTGGGGGCACAGTGCTGCCTTTGCATTTGTTGCAAGCCCCCCAAGAGCTCTTGTATATCCTGGGGGATGCCAAAGCCCGTTTTTTGGTGACCACAGCGGATTTAGCGGCAAAATTTCAGGAAAATGGTTCTTTGTCTTTGGAATTGATCGTGCTGGATTCTCCCTTGGGATTAGGGGAAGAGGCTCTTTCCTTATTAAAGGAAAAGCCTATCTCCTTTCCCTTGCAAACCCAGGATAGCATTGCTACCTTTCTTTATACTTCCGGTACCACTGGCCGGCCCAAAGCAGCCATGTTGAGCCATGCCAATTTAATCGCTGATGTCATTGCCATGGATCATGCCTCAGATTTTGATAGAGAGGACAATTTTTTGGCTGTATTGCCCATGTTTCATAGCTTTGGCTGGACAGTTTGCGTGCTTTTGCCCCTGTATTTGGGCTGCAGCATTACCATTTTAGATGGTTTTCGGCCTAAGGAAATGCTGCAAGTATTGACCCAACCCCAAGGGGTCACTGTTTTCTGCGGGGTACCCAGTATGTTTCATGTGATCAGCAAATTTCCCCAACAAGTAACCTTTCCTTCTCTCAAATTTGCCATCTCCGGCGGGGACTCCCTGTCCGGGGAAATCATGCGCATTTTTGAGGAACAGTATCGGTTTCCTATTCTGGAGGGTTACGGTCTATCCGAGGCTTCTCCAGTGGTTTGCATTAACCCCTTGTACGGTACCCGCAAGCTAAAATCCATCGGCCTTCCGTTGCCTGGGTTACAGGTGGCTGTTGTGGATACCCAAGGCCAAAAGCTACCCCCTGGGGAAATTGGAGAGCTCATTGTTCAAGGGGGCAATGTCATGCAAGGGTATTACAACCGCCCGGAGGAAACAGCCGCAGTACTGCGCGATCATTGGTTGCACACCGGGGATTTGGCTTACCAGGATGAGGATGGATATTTCTACATTGCTGGTCGCAGCAAGGAATTGATCATCACCGCAGGATTCAATGTATATCCCCAAGAGGTGGAAGAAGCCCTGACTTTACATCCAGCCATCCAAGAAGCAGCGGTCATTGGCATACCCCATCCAGGCAAAGGACAAATCGGCAAAGCCTATGTTGTCTTGGCAGAAGGATGTCAAGTGCCCAGCAAAAAGGAGATGACCCTTTTTCTAAGGGACAAATTGGCTTCCTATAAAATCCCGGAAGAATATGTTTTTACCTCAGATTTACCCCGGGGAGCCAGCGGCAAAATCCTAAAAAGAAAGCTTCAATAGTCTAAGCATAGAGCAGAATCAATATAACATTCAATTTCACGGTTACTTTCTGCCATTTGCCCAATGCCTATCCAAGGATAATCGCTTGGTTTCCGGATGCATGCCAAGACGGATTGCGATACGCTTAGGATTACCAAAAGCTAGCATCCCAGATGCTGGCTTTTGTTTTTTTATACTCCCCAGCCAAAATCCCTGTTCTTCAAGTGAATGCTCCATAGACACTACTCATTTTGTCTTTCCATATTACCAACAAAACCTTTTCTATCCCAATATAACGTTCAAAGGCTCCTCCATATTACGACATGATACGACAAAAATAAAAAAATCCAGCCCCACCTGGGCTGGGTAGTTCATACACCTTTTTCAACAATCAATCGTGCATTATCTTTATATATAGAATCGTTTATATATTTAGAACTGCAAAACTTTTCATTCTGATAAAACTTTTTGCTAGATTTTTTTCGATTGTATGCCCCGCTTGTTTTCATTTTACCCCCATAGGGCATCATCCTTTTATTCCAACTCTGGGTTTTGCTTGACTTTAAAAAAAGATAAAACGCTCACCCTTGATTTTCCAAGGATTTCCGTTCTATCTCCATGATACAATATACAGCTCCTTTGTTCCTCCCATAAAACCCTTCTTGTTGATTCTAACAGAAGATATGGAAATTCTTGCTTGCCATGCTCAGGAATCTTCTTCCTCTTCTTCTACATTCGCGGTAGGCAATTGCTGCACTTGTTTTAACTTCCGCTGAATGGCCCTGCTTTTGGAAGCCGCGCTTTCAATGGTATTGCTGGCTTCCTGCAACTTTTTCCCGGTTTTGTCCAGCAAAAGACCAAACTGGATAAACTCTGTTTTCACAGCCCCCAGCAAAGCCCATACTTCACTGGAACGTTTCTCCACAGCCAGGGTGCGAAAGCCCATTTGTAAACTATTCAACAAGGCTGCCAAAGTGGTAGGACCAGCCACCACCACCCGGTAATCCCGTTGTAAAGTTTCACACAAGCCGGGAAATTGTAAGGTTTCTGCATACAGGCCTTCCACAGGCAAGAACAAAATGGCAAAATCCGTGGTCAGAGGGGGGGCGATGTATTTGTCCCGTATGCTTTTGGCTTCTGCCTTGATGCGGAGGGACAAAAGCTTGCGGGAAGCCTCGGCTCCCTGGGCGTCTGACTGTTCTAAACAATCCAACATGCGTTGGTAGTCTTCCACAGGAAACTTGGCGTCCATGGGCAGCCATACCACCCCATCTTCCCCCTCTCCTCCGGGCAATTTTAAGGCAAATTCCACCCGTTCTCCCCCTTTTTTTACAGCCACATTTTTTTCGTACTGCTCTGGGGTCAGCACTTGGTCCAACAGATTGCCCAACTGGATTTCTCCCCAAATTCCCCGGGTCTTGACATTGGTAAAGATGCGTTTCAAATCCCCCACCCCAGCAGCCAGGTTTTGCATTTCCCCCAAGCCCTGGTGTACTTGCTCCAAGCGTTCGCTCACTTGGCGGAAGGATTCTCCCAAGCGTCTTTCCAAAGAGGATTGTAATTTCTCGTCCACTGTGATCCGCATTTGCTCCAAACGCCGGCCATTGTCTTCTTGCAATATGCGCAGCCGTTTTTCCACAGTCTGGCGCATGTGTTCCAATTTGTTTTCATTGGTAGTGGTCAAAGCAACCATTTGCTGGGCGAATTGCTCCAACTGCCGCTCCTGCAATTCTGCCAGTTCCGCCACCCGGCCAATGTTGGCATTATTTAAATGATGAAAGGAGCCCATAAGCTCCTCCCGGGTCTCCCCAGCAGCCCGATTGAATTCCCCTCTGCTCAGGGCCATTTCTTCCCGCAACAAACGTTCCAACCGTTCTCCGTCCCGGCGCAAGGTGCTCAGCTCCTGCTGCCAATCCTTTGTTTTTTTCCCCTGGCCCAGGCTTTGCAGCACCAACAAAATCAGCAGCACTAGGCTAAGGACCAGGCATCCATACCCTATGGTCTCTGTCATCTCTTTTTCACCATTTCCTTTTCTTTGGCCCAAACCTCGTTGGCTTATCCATTTTCTAGCAACAGTTTCTCTCCTTTATTGTACAGCAAAAGCAGGTAAACAAACAATTGTTCGCCTTGTTTTTCTACAACAAATGCATACCTTAAACCTTAGGTTTATCAAAAATTGAAACCAGGTCTTCTCAGAGGACAGCAAGCCAGAGTCTCCAGATACAAAAAAAGACGAAACAACGCTCGCCCTTAACAAATATAAAACCAATCTCTTTTCTCTTTAAGACCTATACAGGATTGATTGGCAACAAAATGAAGCTGGACTTTTCTCTGTTTTCATAATGCAATTGATTAAAAAACAACGGGCCATTTTAGACCCGCTGCTTTTATTTAGTGCAACAACAAGGGAATGATTTCAATCACTGTATCACATTCCGCACAACCTGTTTTGTGATTTGCCGGCATTTTTAACAAAGTGATTTCATGGCCGCAAAAGGGACACTGAACAGCTGAATAACCAGCATTATTGATATACTCTTTGGCCTTTCCTTCGCTTTCTGCACAACTGCTGCAATTGCCACAATGGGACATCCGCATCTCCTCCTTTTTAAAAACCCAAGTACTGTGATAACTCCTTTGCCTGTCACAATTCTTTGTATGGTCAACCTGCCACCAACCCCTATTGAGGCATTCATGCCCTAAAAGGCCCTGGGACTCTAGACAGGTTTTTCTTATAAGACGGACTGCTCACCAGCTATGTAACCTGAAGACCAAGCCCATTGCAAATTATACCCCCCGCAAGCACCGTCCACATCCAACAACTCTCCGGCAAAAAACAAGCCCAAGACTTTCTTAGAAGCCATGGTCCGTTGATCCACTTCCCGCACATCTACCCCTCCGGCAGTAACCTGGGCCTGTTGCCAGGAGTGAGCCCCTTTAATGGAAAAACGCCAATCTTGTAAGATTCGCCCTATGCCCTTTCTTTCCTCCTTGGTGATAGACTGCATGGGTTTATGGAGATCAACTACCCCAGCTTCCCGCAGCACCACAGGAATCAAGCGCTTATGTAAAAATCCTACAAACCCAAAGGATACTGTTTTGCGGGCCTGTTGGGTAAAACGACGGCTAAGGTAGGCTCGCAATTCTTCCGGGGTTTGCCAGGGAATCAAACAAAGCCGCAAGCACACTTCTTCTTGCTGTCCCAAGCATTGTCCTGCCCGGCGGCTAAGGGATAAAATGGGAGGACCAGAAACCCCATACTCTGTGAATAAAATTTCTCCCTCCGCTTGCTCCAAAACCCTTTCCCTTTGCAATAAAAAAGCTTGTCCCACAAACTTAACCCCTTTGATTTGCTTTAAAAAAGGGGCGTCCAATTTCAATTGCACCAAAGCCGGAAAGGGCGGCACAATGGAGTGCCCCAGTTTTTCCGCCAATTTGTAACCACTGCCATTGGAACCCAGGTTCGGAGCTGCCCGGCCTCCGGTGGCCAAAATCACCCGCTGGGCTGTTCTCTTTTTCCCCCCAGCTAAAAAAAGGGTAAATCCCCCCTTTTGGGGGACAATGTCCGTAACTTCTTCTTGGCAATACACAGCAATGCCCAAGCGATCCACTTCCTCCCGCAATACATCCAAAACACTGGAAGCTTGATCCGAAACAGGGAACACCTTGCCCCCCTCCTCCACTTTGCAAGTAATCCCTAGGGCTTCAAAAAAGGCCAAGGTTTCCCCATAATCAAAGCTATGCAGGGCACTGTGCACAAACTTGGGATTTTGCCCGAAATAATGGCTTATATCCAGATTTTGATTGGTCAAATTGCACCGGCCATTGCCTGTGGCCAGGATTTTCTTCCCCACCCGGTCCAAACGCTCCAAGATCATCACCCGGGCGCCCTTTCTCCGGGCCGCAATGGCAGCCACCAAGCCTGCTGCACCGCCCCCCACCACAGCCACCAATTTGTTTTGTCCCCTCATACTGGCTCCTTTCACCCTTTGCCCCTTTTAGGGCCTGCCGTAGGCCCTTATGATTTGTTCCGCCACCCGCATCCCGTCCACTGCTGCGGACACAATGCCCCCGGCATAACCAGCCCCTTCCCCCGCAGGATACAAACCCTCCAGGCTGGCACAACAGCGTTCATCCCGGCAAATCCTGACTGGGGAAGAGCTCCTGGTTTCCACCCCTGTGCACAAAGCTTCAGGCAAGTCAAACCCCTTTAGCTTCCGGGCCATGGCCGGGATGGCTTCCCGCAAAGTATCCACCACATAGGCAGGCAAACAATGCTTCAACTCTCCTAATACCACGGGCCGGGGATAGGTGGGTTGCACAAAGCCCAGCTTTTGGGAGGGACGATCTGCCAAAAAATCTCCCAACAGCTGGATTGGCGCCCCATAATCACTGCCCCCTAAAACAAAGGCTTTTTGCTCCCACTGCCGCTGAAACGCTATCCCAGCCAAAGGATGGGAGCTGCCAAAATCCCCTGGCCCCACGCCCACCAACAAAGCGCTATTGGCATTGTCCCCGTCCCGGGCGTACAAACTCATGCCATTGGTTACCACACCCTGGGGTTCTGAAGCAGCAGCCACCACCATGCCCCCGGGACACATGCAAAAGGTATAGGCTGAACGGCCCGAAGCACTGTGATGGGCCAATTTATAAGCTGCCGGGCCCAATCTGGAATGCCCGGCGAATTGTTTATATTGAGCCCGGTCAATCAAGTTTTGGGGATGTTCCAAGCGAAATCCCAGGGAAAAAGCCTTGGGCTCCATGCGCACCCCTTTTTCATAAAACAGGGTAAATATATCCCGGGCACTATGCCCCATGGCTGCAATCAGCACTTGGGCGGGGATTCGCTCCAGCCCCTGGCCCAAAACCTGCACAGTCACACCGGCTAATTTGCCCCCAGGATATGCTTCCTGTTGTTCCCCATGGATGTCTGTGACCCTGCTGTTCCAGCGCACTTCACCCCCCAGGGCGATGATTTTTTCCCGCAAAGCCTTTACCACTTGGCGCAGCCGGTCTGTGCCCACATGGGGCTGAAAAGAATAGAGGATCTCCTCCGGCGCTCCGGCGTCTACCAGTTCTTGCAGCACCCGTTGGCAACGCTTGTCCTTGATCAAAGTGGTGAGTTTACCATCCGAAAAAGTACCCGCTCCCCCTTCGCCAAATTGTACATTGCAATTGCTATCCAGCATCCCCTGCTGCCAAAATTTCTGCACTGCCTGGACCCGGGTATCCACATCCGCCCCCCGCTCCAACAATAGAGGCCTGTAACCCCGCTGGGCCAGCAAAAGACCGGCGAAAAGCCCTGCAGGTCCCAGGCCCATGATCACCGGCGGATGCCGTAACACTCCTGGGCCCATGGGCACCTCTTCATAGGCCAAGGCTGGGGTTAAGGTCACATCCTGGTCTTTGTTTTGGGCCCATACCCGCTTTTCCTCTGCCAAGGTCACATCCACTGTATACACCAGATACATCATGTTGGACTTCCGGGCATCCACGGATTCCCGGCAAATGCGGTATGTCAGAATTTCCTGTTTCCGTACCTTGAGCTTTTTGCTGATTTTGCCCAATAAAGCCTGGGGCTTTTCCTCCAAAGACAACTTGATATTGGCCACCCGTATCATTTTTAAGCTCCTTTTTTTCTTCTCACATACTTTATGATAGTATAGCAATCCCATGCTAGGATTTTCATACAGCTTTATTCACAAACTTACATATTCTACTTTCCATTTCTTTTCTCATACTTTCTATTGCATTTATTTACGATTCCCATACCTAAGGGTTAAACATAACAGTTGTCCCCTTTCACAGTATACTTATATCCAGCACTTTTTTGATATCCTTTGAGGTGATTTCACCTTTTTTCTCTTTTTCAACCAGTTCTAAAAATTTTGCTAAAGGCTCAAACCATGTATCCGAATCAGTCCTAGCGCAAAATTCCAAGCACTCTTTTTTATCCATCCCCTCTTGTTTGGATTTCAAGAGAAATATCGCAACAATCAATGCCTCATTCTTTGGCACGTATCATGCATTTTTATGTCTTTTTCCCAAATTTCTTCTAAAGCCGTTTATTTTCAGTGTCTTGCATCATATAATTCCCTTGCTACTTTTACGAACATTACTGCTATTATGCTATCATCCTACTTTATCCTCTGATAAGAACAAGTCACCACATGGTATGACAAGAAAATTATACCATCAAACAACCTATGATTTGGCTGTTGTTACTCCATATTGTAGCACCAGTGATACAATTTTAATACGCATCTCCTATTTTAGAAACCAAAAAACATCCAAATTTCTCATCACTGCCATAGAGCGCCCATTGCAATGAATCTCTAAGCCAGGAGGAATACCTAACTGGAAAAGGCTTAAGCCAAGTATACTTTGGACTGCTGTGTTCACCTTTGCTTTGCTTGTCCTAAAGATATATGCCCCCTATCACGACAAAGAACAAATAGATTGGGAAATAAAACACCTTTCCTAGCCAAAAGAAAAGAGGGTATCACTTCCCGGACACCCTCTTTTCCTTAGCAATTGTATTGTTTGTTTTCTATTAACGCTTCTCATAGGTTCCCGAGCTCTGGAAGGTACTCACCGGAGCATGGACAAAGGTCCACCAAGGATTGGTGTGGCCGTAAAAACCCACATCCTTGACAATACCCCTTAAAAGCTCTGTCTCCTGCCCATTTTCCAGGCGATACAAGGACATGGTCTCCTGGTCTCCCTTTTGGCGCAGGAACAGCAATTGTCCTTGGGTATCGTAAAAGGGATAAAAATCAAAAACATCTTCTCCCTGGGTCAAAGGTTCGGTTGTTTTGGTATCCAGATCATACACATACAAATGGGAGGTAGTGCTCCTGGGGGTCCAAGGCTCAGCCTCAGGCTCCGGAGCAGCGGTGAAAACGATTTCCCGGCCAAAGGGGCTAAACACCGGGGTTTGGGCCACATATCCTGGGGGGGATATGGTCATCCCTTCGGGATCCTGGTCATTCCCTTGGGCCAGCCAAATGCTTTTGTTATAGCTCATTTCCCGTCCGCCTCCCACACAGGCAGCATAGGTATCCGGATGTTGCGGATCCAAAGCCAAGTTATCCTTGTAGCGCAGCATAAAAACCTCGGTTTCTTGCAAACGGTTTTGGACCAAATCGTAAATCCCTAAGGGCACGCCGTCCGTGGAAAGGGACGCAGAGCCGGAAAAAAAGAGATACAATTTGCTACCATCCAAAGACATGTTGGCAATCTGATAGCGGGAGCCGTAGGACCAATCAGCATCTTTATTTCTTGCTAAAATCAGTTGTTCCGCTCCAGTATGGGTATCAAAGGCCACCAAGCCTACGGTTTTGATGTATTCCTGGTCATCCTTTTCGTAACGCATGGCTTTTTCCCCGTAGAGCAAATCTCCGGGTCCCATGGTCAGACCTGTATACACAGCCTGGGGCTCTCCCAAGGTGATGGTGCTTGCCAAGCCCTGTTTGTTATCCAACACATAGGCAGCCAGCCCCCCGGTGGGTACATTGGCCACCAGGGTATGCTCATTTTGCCAGCAAAAATCCCCGTCCTGGGGCCCTAAGGCCAGAGGAGTAGGAGCGCCCTCAAAATCCACAGCCACCACATATAGGATGTTTTGTTTGGCATAGGCTACTTTGCTTTTGTCTTGGTTTAGCACCAGATTGCTTTGCCCCCAATCCTGGTTATCCTGGGGGAAATACGCGGGATCCAACACCACCTGTTCCTTGGTATGCAAATCCATAGCCGCCAACCCCTGTTCCCCCACATAAACCACCACATTGCTTCTGCTCTGGGGCATTCCGGCGGTTAAAAACACACAGCCCAAGAGCAATAGCACCAATACACTGCCCCAGGAAACTAACCTCTTGGGGTGCTGAAAGGAAAGGGCTTGCAAGATTCTTCCTTTCACTGCGCTCTGTTCTGCCATTCCCATGACCAATCCGTGCTCCTTTCTTGTTTTGATTTCCCGGGCCAAGCGGTATAAAGTCTGTCCATAGGTGCGACGTCCCTGTTCAGGCAAAGGCCTAAGGGCTGCTGCATCAGCCATATAGTCCGCGTCTTGTTTCATCCGACCCAAACAATACCATAATACGGGGTTAAACCAATGGAAGGCGCACAACAGGGTAAAAAGCCAACACAAAGGCACGTGATGATATTTCACATGGGCCAATTCATGCAACAAAATACCTTGCAGTTCCTGCTCCTGGTAGGTACTCCCCATGGCCTGAGGGATTAAGATGCGGGGCCGCATCAAGCCAAATACCACCGGCCCTTCCACTGCCTCAGTATAGGCCACAACTACCCTCTTGCCTTTGTATCCCAGCAGGGCCTTACAGTCCTCCAGCTGTCGGGTTAAGGCGGAATCCCCTTCACTGCAAGCCCTGACTTGCCTTAAAAACCTCAGGTTTACCCACAACAAATAACCCAGGACGCACAAAACCCCAAAGCCCCATATCCCAGCGCTCCACTGCCACCAAGTATCCCAGGATGTCCGGGCCTCCGGGAGCACCGGGGATACTGGCCCCTTAGGCTCTGCTCCTTGGCTTTCCAAAGGCAAGGACAGAGCAGCCCCGGGCGAAGCCAAAGCCTTTTCCCCTTGGATCTTTGAGCCTGGAGGTAAAGCCGGGGGAGCCTCCCCTTGCTTGGCTTCACGGACCCATTGGGTCCCAGGGAATACATTGAAAACACTCACTGGGCTGGGGATTTCCCAAGGACCTAACAAGCGCACCAGCAACACAATCCACAGGGCAAACTGCCAGTGGGGGGATACATGTTTTCCCGCCACCCTTCGTACCAAAAGAATGCCCAGGGCTGTCACTGTGGCTCCAAAGCCAATGGTCAAAACCCCTTGCCAGATAGCCTCAATCCCTGCCAGCATGTTCCTCCCTCTTTTCTTGCAATGCTTTTTCGATTTCCCGGATATCCTGGTCACTTAAATCCGCTTTGCGAATAAAGGAAGCCAGCATCAATCCCCCAGCACCGTTGAACACCCGTTGCAAAAAATGTTTGCTTTCTTTTTTGGTGGCTTCCTCCCTGGATACCAGGGGATAGTAATAAAAAATCCGTTTATCCCGGGGATCCACTTGGTATTGCAAAGCCCCCTTGGCCACCAAACGGCGGATCAAGGTGCGAATGGTGGCATCCTTGCACCCCATTGTTTCAGCCAAGCAAGCCACAATGTCTATGGCTGTCAGCCCCTCTTTGTCCCACACCACTTTCATGACTTCCCATTCTGACTCAGATATCTGGGGGATTTTTCCCATGCTTGTTCCTCCTCTTGCTTTATCGTACAATTGTACGATATTATTATAGTACAATTGTACGATATAAAGCAACAAAATTTTCTCCTTTTCCCTGGGTTTTTCACATCACCCAATCCTTTCCTTACACCTGTTCAAACCCAGCCCTTTGGGGTACAATACCCCTAATAAAATGAATACAGGAGGTTTTGCCCCATGGATCCCCTTACCTTTTATTGCCATCCCCGGTGCACCACCTGCGCCAAGGCCAGGAAATGGCTCACAGAACACCAAATCCCCTTTCAAGAGATTGATCTAACCCAAACAGCGCCTAAAACCGCCACCTTGGAAGATTTGTGGCACAAAAGCGGCTTACCCTTGAAAAAGTTTCTCAACACCAGTGGCAGGGAATACCGGGCTAAGGGCAAAGAATATTTTGCTTCCCTGACCCCTTTGGAATTGCTGGATGCTTTGGCCAGCAATGGCATGCTCATCAAACGGCCGGTGCTCACGGATGGGGAAAAGGTGGCTGTGGGCTTTAAGGAAGAGGTTTATCAAACCATGTTCGCCCCTTTGACCCAGGGCCAATAAAGGGCAGCCCTGACCTTAAAGAGAAGGATTTTCCTTTGGTTTGTCGAAAGCTTGTAGCAAAGCAAACGATTGGGAGGTGGCTTGTGATGCCTATTTTTGAATACACCTGCAAAGATTGCCACAACACATTTCAAATGTTAGAGTTGCCGGGCAATGCCAAACAAGAGCCCCTGTGCCCTGCTTGCGGCCAAGGCAACATCCAAAAGCTCATTTCCGCGCCCTTTATTCCCAGTGCCGTGGGAAAACCAGCCAATGGAGAGCTGCACGGCGGTTCCTGTTGCAGCACCAAGGGCAAGGACAGCAATGGTTGCAGCAGCCCGGGATCTTGCTGTGGCAAAGCAGTAGGAGAATAACAACAAAAAAGGTCCATGGAGAGGGGGCGTCCCCTGTCCATGGACCTTTTTTCCTTGGCTGCAACCCCTAAGGACAGCTTTCAGGCTGTCCTTTTGCTATTTGTTCTATTTCTTTTGCTCCAAGGCTGCTTTTAATAGTTCCCCCAAATTATTGCCCACTTCCGCTTTATCACTGTACTGGGCAATGAGTTTCTGGTTCACCCGGCTGGCCCGCTTGGAGCTGACAAATCCTTGCTCCCTTTCCTTTT
>CATZDY010000046.1 GCA_958417755.1 uncultured Peptococcaceae bacterium | reverse complement strand
TCCCAGTTCGTCACTCTTATAGTAATATTCCAACACTGGTTCCGGCAATTCCGTTCCCTCAGGCAATCCAATGCGTTTGGACAAACTGCCTGCTGCCACGTTGCGTACCACCACTTCCACCAAAATGATGTCCAAGGGACGCACCAACATGTCCCGATCCCCCAGGCTTTCTACAAAATGAGTGGGAATTCCCTTTTTCTCTAACAATTGAAAAAAGAATTGCGAAATTTTATTGTTTAATTCGCCTTTATTTTGAATGGTCCCTTTTTTTAAGCCATTAAAAGCTGTGGCATCATCTTTATATTCCACCCAAAAGTGATCCGGAGAATCCACTCGATATATTTTCTTGGCCTTTCCTTCGTACAACATTTCCAATTTCCTCACTGCTTTTAGCTCCCTCCATTCTTATAATCAATCACATACGAACAGTAAAAAATTCTGTTGCCTTGATTTCCGAAAAAACAATACACATTTGTTTTATGAATCATTGGAATCATTGCAACACTTTAAGGGCCAAACATGTTTGCCTAATAGGTCAAGCAAGTTTGGCCTTTCCTTTTATAAGCCGAATCTTTGATAAATTTCATCCACCCGGGCTAAATGGTAGCTATAATCAAATAAGCCTTGGATTTCTTCTTTTGATAACAAACGGCTTACTTCCTCATGGGCCAAAAGCAAATCCTGGAAAGGAACGCCTTCTTTCCAGGCCTGCATGGCATTGGTTTGCACCAATTCGTAAGCCCGTTCCCGGGTGAGACCTTTGCCCACCAAAGCCAAGAGAACCCTCTGGGAAAACAGCAAGCCATGGGTTTTGTCCATGTTTTTCTGCATATTTTCCGGATATACCAACAAATTTTGAATCAAACGGGTTAATTTATGCAACATGTAATACAAAATCATGGTACTATCCGGCAAAATCATTCTTTCCACTGATGAATGGGAAATATCCCGTTCATTCCATAACACCACATTTTCCAAAGCAGCTTGGGCATTGCTCCGCAACATTCTGGCCATCCCGCTGATCCGTTCTCCAGTAATGGGATTGCGTTTATGGGGCATGGCAGAACTGCCCTTTTGTCCTTTGGCAAAATACTCTTCTACTTCCAACAATTCTGTGCGTTGCAAGGTGCGCAATTCTGTGGCAATCTTATCCAACGTGCTGCCTACAATGGCTATGGCAGTCATGTATTCCGCATGCCGATCCCGTTGCAAGATTTGCGTAGAAACCAAAGCAGGGGTGAGACCTAATTTTTTACACACATAAGCTTCCACCTGGGGATCCACATTGGCATAGGTGCCCACAGCACCGGAAATTTTTCCCGCGCTAACGGTTTCCACAGCTCTTCCCATGCGGGCAATATTGCGGTCCATTTCTGCCACCCATAACAGCATTTTTAAACCAAAGGTAATGGGCTCTGCATGGACCCCATGGGTACGCCCCATCATGATGGTATAGCGATGCTCTTTCGCTTGTTCCAACAAAGCGTTTCTAAGGCCTTGCATTTGTTCTACAATAAGCGTGCCGGCTTCTTTCATCTGTACAGCCAAAGCTGTATCCAGCATATCCGAAGAAGTTAACCCTAAATGGATATATTTGGAGTCTTCCCCCACATATTCCCCTACACAGGTCAAAAAGGCGATGACATCATGATTGGTCACTGCTTCAATTTCCGCTACCCGTTCCACAGTAAAATTTGCTTTTTCTTGGATGGTTTGTAACGCTTCGGCCGGAATACGCCCCAGCTCACACAGGGCTTCACAAGCAGCAATTTCCACAGCCAACCATGTTTTATATTTATTTTCCTCTGACCAAATCTGTTTTATCTCAGGCAAAGCATATCGTTCAATCATTGGCAATCCTCCAAGCTCGTCAGTTATATCATCAAAATACCCCCAAGGATTTGCAAATACATCCTTGGGCTTTGGTGTTAACTTGGCTTATTTCTTTTTTTGCCACAAATAGGCTTCAATCCCCAATTGGGCCAATTTCTCAGACTTTTGCTCAACCCCTAAAGCCAGCTCTTTCTTATAGGCTAGGATTTTTTCCCGGATCCCAGCATAGTGAATGCCTAGCATTTGGGCTGCTAAAATTCCGGCATTTTTAGCCCCATTGATGGCCACCGTGGCCACCGGAATACCCGCAGGCATTTGCACAATGGCATACAAAGCATCCATTCCCTTTAAAGCCCCATTATCCACAGGCACCCCAATCACTGGCAATGGCGTAAGGGCTGCCAGCACCCCGGGTAAATGGGCAGCCCCACCAGCCCCGGCAATGAGCACTTCCAAGCCCCTTTTCGCCGCTGAACGGGCATATTCCGCCGTTTTTTCCGGCGCCCGATGGGCAGAAGCAATGACCACCTCACAGGTGATACCAAAAGTTTTTTCCAATATCTCTGCCGCATCCTTCATGACAGGTAAATCCGAATCACTCCCCATCACAATACCCACCAACGGCTTGTCCATTTTCTTCATGACCCTTTTTTCTCCTCCCAAATCAAGGCCCAGGCATATAGGCTTCTAGCAAGAGAAACCTACCGCCTGGGCTTTTTTCCCTGTCGGTGTGACCCATTGTCTATCTCCCTCAATTCAAACCAAAGGCGAAAGACAAAACAATGGACCTGTGCCGCTTGGACCGGCCGTTTTTTGCTTACAAAGCATAAACGCGGAACCCTAGGCACACTTCCTCATATAATATTATAATAATACCAGAGTACTTTTTTATCTGTCAATGTTCATCAAAATAATCCCCCTTACTTGCTTCACCATGATTCAATACTACCTTTTTTATTGTATCACTCCCAATAACAAAACAAAGACTGTTTCAAAAAAGCAAGAAGCTTTTGAAACAGCCTTTGTCACTACGCTATGTTAAGAATCTATTACCATATTTGTACCCTTTTTTCCGGGGGCACATACATGCCGTCAGTCTCTTTGATGCCATAGGTATCATAAAATACTTCAAAACAGGACAATACGCCATTGGTTCTAATTTTGCCCGGTGAGTGCACATCTGTTAATATTCTGTTTTTTATATCTTGTTCTGTGCTAATATTGGCCCAAATATGGGCATAGTTTGCAAAAAGATCCTTTAGATTGGGATTGTCCGGCCCAGCAATATCTAAAACACAAGCCATGCCTCCGAGGTCTGCAATATTTTCAGTTACCGTCAATTCTCCATTGACAAAGACTCCGGGTAAAATTTCTTGGCTGTTATAATAATCCGCCACTTTGGCAGCCAATTGCTTGAATTTTTCATTATCAGCAGCAGTCCACCAATTGCGGACATTGCCCTGTTCATCATACTGCGAGCCATTGGTATCAAAGGCATGGGATATTTCATGTCCAATCACCATGCCAATGCCCCCCAAATTGGACTCCCGGGAAGCTTGAGGATTATAATAGGGAGCTTGTAAAATGCCTGCTGGGAAAACAATTTCATTGGCTAAAGGATTATAATAAGCATTGACAGTTTGAGGTACCATTTCCCATTGGGTTTTATCCACCGGTTTACCCAGCTGAGCCTTTTGGTAATTTTCCATAGCCGTGGAAACAGCCAAGCAATTGGCTACAATATTGCCCCCTTTTTCTTTAGGCACAATGTCCACCTGGTCTAAGAAGGTAGGCCAGGTTTCAGGATAGCCGATTTTGATCTGCATGGTTTTTAATTTTTTTACAGCATTGGCTTTGGTGCTCTCACTCATCCAGGTGAGTGTATTGATTCTTTTTTCATATATCTGGATGATTTCCTGCACCATGTTTTCAATATCCTGTTTGCTGCTTTGGGCAAAATATGTTTCCACATAGAGCTTACCCAAGGGCCAGCCCAAAATTTCCTGGGTCACCCTGTTGGCTTTTTCTTCATTGCTCAAGGTCCCGGTAATGCCAGACTGGATTTCATCAAAATCCTGCTTTGCTTTTCGGTGCCCTGTGGTAAGGTAATCCACCATGTCCTGAAACAAAATGGCTTTGGCATAGTGTTTGAGCAAAGGCAATTGTTCTTCTTGTAAATAGGCATTGATCTTTTCCGCCTGCCCTATATCCACCACCACCACAGAGGTAGCTTGTTCCAAGCCAATTTTTTGTAAATAAGTTTTTACATCAATATGAGAAAACAGTTTTTGCAATTGGGAAACATCATAAACATGATAAGTGTTGTTAACATCATAAGTATCCTGGATCTTTAAAGATACACTGGCCAAATCCCTTTGCATGGTGTAAACCTCTTGGGCAATGGTAGAAGCTTTTTCCTGGGACTCCCCTGCTAAAACAAACAATTGGGTCAAATAAGCCTGATAAGCTTGGAGCACGTCCCCATTGTCCGGGCCTTCAAAAATCTCCCGGGATAATCCTGTATCACATCCGTAAAAATAAACCACATTGCGGTTGGAATCCATTAAATCCGGAGCAACCGAAAAACTAAGCAAACTAAACCAACCAGCATTGGAGATATTCGCCAATGCGTCCAAATACTCTTCTATGGTACTGGCTTTATCAATTTGTTCCAAATAGGGCTGCAAAGGCCTGAGGCCATCAGCATCCCGTTTTTCCATGTTCACTGCATTTTCATATACAGCTGCCACTTTTTGCTGGATAGAATGCTGGGGATACTGTTCTTTGTTCGCCACTGCTTCAGCAATTATCCCCTTGATATTTTGATTCACCTGATCCCGTACCTGGGTAAATTGGGTCCACCGCGACTCTCCCGGAGGAATGGCCTGGTTTAGCAAAAGTTCCTCATTCACAGCAGAATAAAAATCATCTTGCAAAGAAATGTCAGGGGTTTGGGCCTTGACTTGCTCCAGCAGGAAAGCCACTTGACTTGCTGTTAGAGGATCATTGGCCCCCAAGGTTCCATCTCCATACCCCTTGACAAATCCTGCCCTGGTTAGCCTGGCAATGTCTTTTTCAGCCCACTGGGGCGTATCGCTAAAATGGATTTCTTCCTGGATTTCTTTCAGATCAGGTAATCCATGGCTTAGCAAAACCAAGGCTTCCACTCTGTTCATGGGGTCTTTGGGCCTTAGTGTATTATCTTCATACCCTTGCAGCAATCCGTTGCCCAGGGCAAGGGCAAAATCATCCTGATAGATTTCTTCTATTTGTCCAGCATCCTTATAAATCGTAAGATCCGCCTTGTCCTTGGGGAATGTATTCTGACCCAGGGTTTGGACCAATTGACTTACCATATATTCCCTGCTAACAGGCCCATCCCCAGCCCCATATGCTCCGGGCACAAGGCTTATCAACATGAGCAAGGTAACCAATAATGCCACATATCTTTTCATTATCAAGCCTCCATTGTTCCCTCTTATGGCCCAATTATTGTTTATCTTTTCGCGGTTTTTCATGCCTATCCTATCAATAGAACTAAAATAAAGATTTTATCTAGTTGATTTATCTTTTACCAATGTTTCAAATTCATCTAAAAGTTGGTCAAAATGGCCAATGGCAGCTTCCATGGTGCTGGCGTTGGTAGGATCAACATTGGCAAGCTGCAGCAAAGAAACGGGATCCTTTGAGGCCCCTGCTTTTAGGAAAGAACGATATTGCTCTAAAGCCCCTTCTTGTCCTTGTAAAATCCGTTGCCCAATATCCGTAGCACAGGCAATGGAAGTGGCGTATTGGTACACATAAAATGTATAATAAAAATGAGGGATTCTGGACCATCCATAAGGCGTAAGCTCTGTGACCTTATAATCTTCACCAAAATATTTTTTCTGTAATGCAAGCCATTTCTCATTCAAAAGGTCTGCGGATAAAGAGCCTCCTTGTTCCACTGTTTGGTAGATGAATTCTTCAAACTCCGCATACATGACCTGACTATAATAGGTTTTAACAAAATTACTCAACTGTTGGTCCAAATAAAATAGCTTTTCTGCCGTGGTATTGGCTCGGTTTTGTACATAACCGCTTAATAAAGCTTCATTGGTGGTAGACGCAACTTCATGGGTAAAAATGGTAGGTTGTTGATATTGCACTGGTTGATTTTCATAGGCATACATACTGTAAAGGGCATGCCCCAATTCATGGGATAAGGTGGAAACACTATCAAAGGTACCATTATGATTGAGTAAAATATAAGGGGTAGCTAAACCTCCTACGCTAAAACCACCAGAAACTTTATTGGCAGCTGGATAGACATCAATATGCCCGCTGGTTAACATATGGGAAAGTTTTGTCCTGTAATCAGAACCTAAAACTTGCAAGGCTTCCTGCACTTCCTGGGCAGCTGTGGCATAGGCAATATCCTGGGGATGGTAATTGCTCAAAGGTACATACATATCATACCCATAAAAGGTATCCAATCCCAAGGCTTCTTTACGCAATGTAATGTAACGGTGTAAAGGCGCAAGATTTTGATTGGTGGTATGAATCAAAGTGTGATATACATTCACCGGAACATCCGTATTTTCCAAGGCCATGTCCAATACATGGTCATATCCTTGGACTCTGGCCAGAGCCACTTGATTCTTTACATGGGCAGCTAGCAAAGAAGCCAAGGTATAGTTATGGGCCTGGTAGCCTTGCATCATACTTTCTTGGGCTGCCTTGCGAATCCCTCTATCCGGTGATTCCAATAAGGAACCGTAATTTCCTTCATCAACTACAATGGTCTCCCCTTTTGAGGTCTGAATGGGCTCAAACTGTATTTCCACACTGGTTAAGGTGCTAAATACAGTTTCCGGCATACCCAGGGTAGGAAAAAGACCGCTTAATACAGCACGGGCTTCTTCCCCTAAAGTATCTGCATCATCCGCCAATATATCCTTTAGCATAAAGGCGTAATCCGATAATACTGGTTGTCCCAATAGCCGGGATTTCACCTCCTGGGGCAAAGCCACCAATTCAGAATCCGCAAAGGCAGACGCAACACTCACTTTAGTATCAAGTGTGTAGAGCCGATCCACCAACCCTCTGCTGGTGGCATTTGTTTGATCCTTTTGGGTGCCTAAATAGCCGTAAAGATACAACTTGGTCAAAAGGCCATTTGCTTCCCAGTAAAGATCCAAATATTCTTTTAAAGCATTGGCATCTCCTAATTTTCCCCGATAATTTTCTATCTTTGGCAAAATAGTCTTCTCAACATAAGCATAATCCGCCTCCCAATCTTCTTGAGACGCATACATTTGCTTTAAATCCCAGGTATAGGTTAAGCCTGAGGAATTTTCTGCAGCAAAAGCAGTGGTACATGCTAAAATAAAAATAAGGGCACATACAAAACTGATCCAACCAAGCCGTTTTATTCTTTCCACCTCAATGCTCCTCTCTAACGTTACTTTTTACCTAACAACATTAAACATTGCCAAACATAAATCTACCATAAACCCTTACCAAGCATATGTCCCGTTTCTATCTGCCTCCTTTTCTCTTTCGCATAATTTTCAATTGGCTTTCTTTGTCTCCTTTCTTCCAATCTGTTGCTTGGCTTTTTCCAAGTTGATCAATAAAATTTTACTGCCTTAAAGAGTCCTTTCGTTTAACCAAAGGAATTTTCTTTTACTTTGTGCTCCCAATTCATCATGACCAAAATATCGCCCTGCTGGATGATAGTTTCCCCTTTGGGGATTACCATTGTCCCATCGTTTCTTTTGATAAGTACCATTAACACATGGTCAGGCAATACGATATCCCGAATGGCATGGTTTTTCCATTTATGTTTGGCTTCAATTTGTATTTCGTGTAAAACCACCTGGTCATCATCATCTCGATATACTTCACCGCTTAAGACCAATATATCCCCAGCTTGAATCATGGTATCACCTTTGGGAACCACAACTTCTCCTTTCCGTTTGATCAATACAATCAAAGTATCTACCAATGGTTTCAGTTCCCCAATGGACTTTTCTACCCAAGGATGGCCCCCAGGAATATGGGTTTGAATGAGCTGAATCTCTGTTTTATCTTGATAATCATTAAATGTTTTTAATACATTGGTTTCATTATCAATCATATCCAGTTTGCGGGCAATCCCTGGCAATAGGGTTCCCTGAAAGGCAACGGAAAGCAAAGCCACACAAAACACAATGTGAAATACATCGCTATGGATAGCGACCTCACTCACTGTGGCCATAATGGCAAACACAATGGAAGCAGCACCCCGCAATCCTGCCCAGGAAACCAAAAGCTGCTGCCTGCATGAACTTCGGGTAGGACCTAGAATCGCCATTACGGCAACAGGCCTGGATACAAAAGTTAAGAATAAAGTAATACCAAGGGAAGGTAACAATATGGCAGGAATTTGCGACGGAAAAGCAAGTAAACCCAGGAGAAAAAAGATCACGATTTGCGACAATCCTGTAATGCCATCAAAGAAATGAACCAAGGATATTTTATTCTTTATCTTGCTGTTGCCAATGATGATGCCCGCAAGATAAGCTGCTAAATATCCATTGCCCTCAATCATGGTGGGCAATGCATAGGAGAGAACAGCAATGGACAAAACAAAGATTGAATCAAATCCATCAGTGACCAAATGAATCTTATTCAAAACCAACAAGGCGAACAAAGCAATGGCAACCCCCATGAGCGTACCATAGACCACCTGGGAAAATACCACTTCCACCACTAGGCCCAAGTTACCGCCTTGCATAAGGCCTAAGGCAGTAATGGTAAGCATATAAGAAGCAGGGTCATTGCTGCCGCTTTCCATTTCCAACAGGGAAGCTGTTCCATCTTTTAAATTCAAGCGTTTAGAACGAAGAATGGAAAACACCGAGGCTGCATCCGTGGAACTGATGACAGCCCCAATCAAAAAGCTTTCCAAAGGATCAAACCGCAGCACAAAATGACAAAAAAGTCCAGTCATCAAGGCGGTGATCACCACCCCCAAGGTGGACAAGCAGGTGGCTTTTATTGCCACAGGTTTTGCCATCTTCCAGTTGGTACCAAACCCACCGTAAAACATAATAAAAATCAAAGCAAAGGAACACACTTGTTCTGCTATGACATAATTGTCAAAATGTATTTTAAAAAGCCCGTCCGAGCCAAAGAGCATACCTAACACAATAAAAATCAACAATGCCGGGACACCAAATCGATTGGAAAGCTTATTGGAGGCAATACAAACCAGAATGATAAGGGCACTCATAAAAAGTACAGTGGTCACATGGTTCTCCTTTCTATTCTGAAAATAGAACGAAACACCCCGCACATTGATAGAGGTAATGGATTTTTTGATAAATATAACAGAAATACATAACCTGTGCTAAAGATTTTGCCTAAACCAAAGCCAATTGAAAATCATTTTATATCAAATTAGATTTCCCCACTAATACAGGACCTGAAAAGTGGTTTATGTATTCATCCTTTTTAACAACCAAGCCATATTTTTCCCCAAATTTCTCATATTCGCCATTCCTTCTTCATCCCCTTGGACATCGCCGATATCCTTTCCATACACCATATTCCAATAGGTAGAACCCGGCAAGATCATTTCTTTATTCAAGAAAAAATGGTTCAACGTATCCACAGCTGTCATGCCTCCACCCCGGCGCACTGCCACCACAGCAGCCCCCACTTTATGTTGCAGTAAACCGGGATTGGTGGCTGCAATCACGCCTGCCCGTTCAAGCAAAGCTTTCATTGTGGCAGACACATCTGCTGAATATACAGGGGAACCTAAAAGAATGCCTTCTGCAGCCACCATGCTTTGCCAATAATCATGAAAAACATCATCTTGGATGATACATTGTTTCTTCCCTTGGCAGGCAAAACAACCTCTGCAAGGTTTGATTTCTTGGCCTGCTAATTGTAGCAATGCTGTGGTAATTCCCGCTTTCTCCAATTCATCCAACACCACCTGCATAATCATGGCTGTATTGCCGTCTTTGCGGGCGCTTCCATTGATGCCAAGCACTCTCATGCCCTATTCCTCCTAAAATTCTTTTGTGAGTCGGGCCACATTGTTACTATATCCCTTTGCTTTATTTCGAACCCATCATTTTTCTTTATTACCTGTTTAGTTTTTTTATACGTCCCTGGTCAAATTCCTTTTTTTGACGCATACACATAAACATAACTTTATCAATAACATGATTTCAAATGCTTTCAAACATGAACGTGAATTGTGCATAAAAGGAAAGGAGAAAACAATGAAGGAAGAAAAATGTCCCCAACAACCTATACTGGGAAAGGATGTATCCCGTTTCTATTCAAAGTCAAAGCTTGGCCACGAAAAATCAGGCCCTAAGGCAAAGGAGAAAAAAGACTGTACTTGCCCCAAAGATACAGATCATTCCCTTACAGTGGGCCCCCGGGGTCCTGTGTTGCTCCAAGACAGCATTTTGCATGAAACATTAGAAATTTTTGCCCATAGCAAACCTTTAGAACGAGTGGTCCATGTCAAAGGATACGGTGCCTTTGGCTATTTTCAACCTTTTCAGTCCATGAAGCCTTATACCCAGGCTTGTTTTTTACAAAATCCAGCCCAAAGGACACCGGTTTTTGTCCGTTTTTCCCTGGCTGTAAGCAACCGAGGCACCCCGGATACCTCCCGCAATGTACGGGGTTTTGCCACCAAATTTTATACCAAAGAAGGAATCTTTGATTTGGTGGGCAACCATATCCCTGTATTCTTTATCCGGGATGCCATGCGTTTTCCCGAAACCATTGCCTCCCTCTCCCCATCCCCAATGAACAATTTGCCTGATCCTGAGAGGTTTTGGGGTTTTGTGGCCCGTACCCCAGAGGCAACCCATATGCTAACCTGGCTTTACTCTGATTGGGGCACAGTGGATAGCCTACGCCATATTCGAGGACATAGTGTCAGTACCTTTGTCTGGAAAAACGCCCAGGATGTCCGGCGCTATGTGAAATACCATTGGCTGCCTTTGGCTGGGGAAAGATGCCTTAACCGCCAAGAAGCCCTGCGGTTGGCAGGAGAAAATCCTGATATCGCTGGCCAGGATCTGTATGATACCTTGGCAAAGGGCCAACGGGTAGAATACGATTTATGTGTACAACTGATGGATCCAGCGGATGAGCAGATACTCCCCTATGATCCTTTGGATGATACCAAGATATGGGATGAGGGCCAATACCCCTTGATCCCAGTGGGAAGACTCATCTTGGACCGCAATCCCGATGATTATCAATGCCAGGTGGAAAAGGCTGCTTTTTCCCCTGCCAATTTGATTCCTGGCATTGAACTTTCTGATGATAAAATGCTGCAAGGACGTTCTTTTATTTATTGGGATGCCCAACGCCACCGCATAGGACCAAATTTCAGGGAAATCCCCATCAATCATACTCCTGCCTGGTCCCCCTCCTGTTCCCTGGTCACCAGTGGTAAAGGCCAATATATTTCCGGGGTTGCAATGCGTTCCCATATCCCTAAGCCAGACAACTTTAGCCAAGCAGGTGAACACTACCACTGTCTTTCAGATGTGCAAAAGGAACATTTGATTGATAACATTGCCCTAGAACTCTATACCATAGCAGCTCCCATTCAAAACTGTGTTTTAGACTACTTCTATCAAGCATCCACTGAATTTGGCCAGCGTGTGAAGCAAAGGATGCATTGGTATGCAAATCAAGCTTAAAATATTATGTTTGAAGCTAATTTGCCAACCTGAACTTCTTATCACCCTTTACCCAGCTACTGTATTGGGAATCTGTCTTTCCTTTATCTGGATAAGGCTGGATTTCGTTCTTTTAGGCATGGAAACCTTTGTTCAGTGGGCAACAAATAGAAGTACTTTATCCATTTAGGATAGTTTTGTAAATACCTTTATATTCTTTCTGCGTTCAAATCTGTTATTGTACTATACGAATGGGTTAAAAAAATATCATGTATAATTTTTATTATGAGAATTGACCAGCAAGAAATACGAAGCAAAAAATAATGACCACTCATTTGTTGCGTGGTCATGATTCATGTCCCTATAATTTTGAAAAAATATCTTGCATAATTCCAAACAAAGAATCAGGACTACCCGTTAGACGGAAGGTTTGACCTGAGGCTTTATATATTCCTTTACCCTAATTTATCCATCAAAATATCATGCCTTTCTTACCCTTGCATTTTCTTACATAGCTATTGCAAAATGTCTCTCATATATCTCTTTGTATTGATTGATTATTTCGCCTATGCTTAGGTATGAACTTTATGAATTTGCAATTCCAAGATTGTTAAGTGGTGAAATGATATTAGCGCGAAAACAGGGCGGAACAATTTGTTTTCCGCCCCATGTTATGCATGCATTTATTTTTTATTGATAACCGCTCATCCAAATCACATTTCCGCCTCCCCCAGGCGTTCCACAATGGAATGCTTTGCCACAAACCAATAGCTTACCAATGGCAGGAACATGCCCAGCAGGGCAAACACAGGCGCCACAACCAACACCGGAAGGATGGTGAATCGATAGGTAAAAAACCAGAACATATTGCCTAAAACAGAACTCAAAAGCGGTGCTGTTATCATGCAAAGCACAAGGGATACCATCACAGCGCCAAGGGTATAGTATAGCCCCTCCCAAATCAGCATGGCTTTCAATTGCCTGCCTGTCATACCGATGGATTGCAACACAGCGAACTCACGCCGGCGGGCCATAATGCCGGTGAGCATGGCGTTGAGGAAATTTAGCACACCCACCAGACTGATGATGAAACACAGCACCCCGCCCAATATGGTGAACATGTTCCGGAAGGATTGAAACTCCGCCACGTAGCTTTGCTTACTTTCATAGCCAAACTGCGGCTGGAGGTTTTGGGTATAATCCTGCAAAAAGGCTTCCATACCCGCATTTGCTTCCTCGGTGGTGTCGAAAGCGTAGTACATCACTGAATTCGTCCCAGTGTCCTGGATAAAAGTCTGGTCATTGAGCACAAACTCATCCTTGCCGTAGTAACGGTAGCCAAGAGAACTTGGCACCAATACCAGTGCCGCTACCTCATACTCTATATCCCGCCAGGATTTTGCCCTTGTGGTGAAGTTTTGTCCATCCTCGGGAATGGTGTTTAACACCTCACCGGTTTCCATATTAACATATTTTACCTCGTCCACATACCGCATAGATACGGTATCACCCAACCTGGCCCAGTGGCTGTCCATGTTAGCCCTGCCGTAATCATCGGCAGAATAGACTGCAGCTACATATCGCTTGCCAGGCTCATACAGCTTAGAGATGTTACCCTCCAACACAGTGAGTTTGTCCAACGTAAATCTCCCCATGCCGTACAGCTGTGCGTTATTGGCTATCAGGCCGTCTTCTTTTTCAGCATTTTCCACCAACCAGTCCAGTGTTTCCTTTGTATTCCAGCGTCCCTGAAGAGCCCGGTAATAGTCCTCAGAGACAAATTCCTGTACCCATGAAGTCTGGCCATAGGTGCGGCCGCCCTTGGTGATGTTGCCCTGTTCCTGAACCATTTCAATCACTTCTTCCGGCACAGCCATATCCTGGTTCCAAAATGCGCCGCTTACCTGAAAGTACCCCTCGTCAGCTACGATGAAGTCTGCTGCCATGCGATGAAGATATTTGTCCATGTCAAAACCGTGCGTAAAGGTGGCCGTCAGGTTCAGTAGCACTACCGCCAAGGCCAGGGAGACGATGGTTACCACCGTCTTGTGTCTTCCGCGCTCCAGGTTCGCCCAGGCCATTTTGGGCAAAGAAGCACCGGTTTTCGCCTTGCGAAGCGCCTTTCTGCTGCCGCCTACTTCGATGTAGCGTACCGCCTCCACCGGCGATACCCTTGCCGCCATTTTGCCCGGCCTGTGGCAGGAGAACAACACCGTGACAAAGGAGAAAACCGCTGCAAACAAAAAGATAAGCGGACTGGCTGATACGGCGTTGACCACCACGCCATCCAGCCGGGAAAGTACCATTGGTGTGAGCTGTATCCCAACCAAATAGCCTAACAAAAGACCAATGGGTATGCCTGTGCAAGACAGGACCATTGCCTGGATACGGATGATGCGCCGCAGCTGCCGTCCAGTGGCGCCGATGGTTTTAAGCAGGCCATAGAAGCGGATATCACCTGTCACAGAGATTTGGAACACATTGTAAATGATGAGATAACCGGTGAAAGCAATGAGCAGCAGCAATATGCCCACAGCCACCATGGTAGCCGGGTCAAAACGCTGCGCCACTTGTGCACCGGTATATCCCCAGTTGACACCAGTGGCGATGTAACCATCATCCCCGCCACTGTGACTTTGATAACCAGCGTTGGCCAAAACAGCATTGACATTTCCTTCGATATCCAGCGAACTTGCGAACATAACATCCATGTTCCAAGTGCTGGTCATGCCATCCTCTCCCTGGATGTCCAGCGTGTCAAAAATTTCTTGGGCACGGCTGTTTGGTATCAGCACATGGCTGGCAACAATGCCCGGGTCGTATTTCCACCAGCCACACAGGGTAAAGGTTTCGGTGGTTTCCTGGCCATCTACCATAAAAGTGATGGTAAACGGTTCACCAAGCTTGGGTTCTACGCCCAACAGGGACAAGACCCTCGTATCAGTGGCAGCTTCGTTTGTCCTTTCCTCGGGCAGGCTGCCTTCCACCGGGTCAATATACATCCACTTGGCCTCATTGGCGTTGCTGTAACTTACCTCCACATGGGTTTTATTGAAGGGAACGTCCGTGGGCATGCCGACGAACCGGCGTAGGCCGTACTCCTTGATGAGCGGGTCACCCTGTAAATCCTCCACTTGATCCCAGGTGAGGTATTTGAAGCTGCCATGGGCATATCCGCCCGCCTGCCGGAAATTAGCCTGCTGGAAAGAATGGTTGATGGACAAGGCAATGGTAAACAGGGTGGTGAACAGCACGGTGGTGAGGGCAATGGCCAAAACGGCGATGATGTTGCGCCCTCGTGCCGCCCACAGGATTTTGATGCTCAGGCGCCAAATGCATTTGCTATTGGATACATGCATAGTTTTCGCCCCTTTACCCAACCATGATCCGGCCGTCCTCGATGTGGACGACGCGGTCAGCCATCTGGGCGATCTCCTCGTTATGGGTGATCATCACGATGGTTTGGCTGTATTTTTGACCAGTTACTTTCAAAAGCCCCAATACATCCTGGCTGGTTTTGGAATCTAGGTTTCCGGTGGGTTCGTCTGCCAGCAGAATGGCGGGCTTGGTGGATAGGGCCCGGGCAATGGCCACCCGCTGCTGCTGTCCGCCGGAAAGATTGTTGGGCAGGTTTTGCAGCTTTTGAGAAAGGCCCAGTGTCTCCACAATGCCTTCCATATAGCTGTTGTCCGGCGTTCCACCATCCAGCTGGAGGGGCAGCATAATGTTTTCATATACATTCAGCACTGGCACAAGATTGTAATTCTGGAACACAAAGCCGATTTTGCGACGGCGGAAAATGGTAAGCGCTTCTTCCTTGAGGGAAAAAATGGCTTGCCCATCCACCTCCACACTGCCACTGGTGGGCCGGTCCAGTCCGCCCAGCATGTGCAATAAGGTGGACTTTCCGCTGCCAGAGGTGCCTACCACTGCAACAAATTCGCCTTTATCAATCTGTAAATCCACACCGTCCAGCGCGTGCACCGCGTTCTCGCCCCTACCGTATATTTTCTTCAGTTCCTGGGTCTGCAAAATAATCATCTACTATACCTCCATAAAAAAATAAAGCTGTATGTGTTTTCCACAATACAGACTTTAGCATAGAAACCTTACCAGAATCTTTCACAGGGCTAAAACATTCTAACAGTTTTGCAAGAATTACCTTGCGTGGGACAAAAAAGCGGAAAACACACTGCCTTCGCCGGGTTTAGACGCCACCTTGATATATCCGCCCTGCTTACTCAGTATCTGCCGTGCAAGATACAACCCGATGCCCACACCCTCCCGGCCGGCCACGGCGGGAGAACGATAAAACCGGGCAAACACCTTGGGCAGTTCTTCCTCAGGAATGCCCATGCCAGTGTCCTTCACGTCGATGCGGCAAAAGAGATCATATGGGGTCACAGAAACGCTGACTGCTCCACCGGCGGGGGTGTATTTCACAGCATTGTCCACCAGATTGAAGATGGCTTCTGCCGTCCACTTGGGGTCAAACAAAGCTTCAGCGTCAGTGGTTTCAAAAACAAGGGCAACACCCTGTTGGACCGCTTTTGGACTAAGCTGGGCACATACCTCCTCTAACATAGGCTGTACAGCGTTCTTTTTAGGATGCACTGTGAGGACACCCGTCTCTAGGCGGGACAGCTTAACCAGTGTTGCGATGAGAAAGCTTAGCTTTTCAGCTTGGGCGTTTAGCGCCTGTATACAGACCCGGCTTTCCTCTGGTAGGCCTTGCTCCTGTAGCAACTGCGCGTACAGCAACAAATTGGAGAGCGGTGTTTTTGTCTGGTGGGAAATATCGGCGATCAATTCCTTTATTTTGTCCTTCTCTGCCGCCAGGTTCCGCGATGATACCGCAGAAGCTGACAAGTATCCATTGAGCTTGCTTTCCACTGCTGACAGCAGGCTCTCATCAAAATCCTGTTCCCGGAAAGTGCCGTCTATGGCAGCGTCCAGCATTTCCATCAGGCGTTTCATGGTATACCTGTATATTTGACGCTGCCATAGAGCTAAGCCCAGGGCAGCCACCATGATGACGGTGACAGCTGCAAACAAAACCCATCCTGTTACAGTCATCTATTCCACCATCCACAAATAGCCGATGCCGTACACGGTTTTGATCCAATCCGCTGCCCCCAGTTTGTCTCGCAGGCGTTTGATGGCAACTGACAGGGTGTTTTCATCCACAAAATCCATTCCACCCCCCCACACACGATCAAGCAGAACATCTCGCGGCAAGGTGTGTCCTCTGTTTTCTACCAACAGGCGTAATAATTTTTGTTCAGTTTTGCTTAAATCCACTGCTTTGCCATCACGGGAAAACAGCATGCGCTTAAAATCAAAGACATATGGATTGATGATAACAATGTTGCCAAGGCTTTCACCGGCACGACGAAGCTGAGCGTTAACTCGCGCCCGCAGGATAGCCAAGCTAAAAGGCTTAGTGATATAGTCGTCCGCGCCGTGTTCAAGCCCCATCACCACATCCATTTCAGTATCATTGGCAGTGAGCAGGATGACTGGCGTATTGGAAATTGTTTTGATTTCCTTTAACAGCTCAAGACCATTGCCGTCAGGCAGGTTGATGTCCAAAAGCACCAGGTTAGGTTGAGCAAAGGCAATTGCTTTGCGTGCTTCGTTCAGGCTGTGACTTTGCACCACATTGATTTCCGAACTGTTTAAGGCAAGACATATGCCTTCGCTTAAATTGATGTCATCCTCAACAATGAACACCTGCTTCATTACGGCACCTCCCCCCATCATTATAGGCACTATAAAGTGAAATGAAAGTTAAGGCCCTCTTTTTAAGGGTAGCAACGGCGTTAAGGCTTGAATAAACTAAAGCCAGCATTTTTAGGCGCTGGCTGGTAACAGAAGCTTATAAAGCTCTGCTCAAACCGCCGGTTGACCGGAGGCCCTGATTTCGCACGCTTCGCAAGGTCACGACCCATAATAAAAAGGGTTTTGCAGCAACCTTTGTTGCTTATCTCACCCCTTTTTAGCAGTAGCTTGAAAATAAGATATATCAAACATTACAATTTTCGGCGTTTCAATTCCTTAAAAATCAACATATAGATACGCATAATTTACTTTAATACCATACCCTTTTAGTTTTAAGGGGTTATTCTCATGTTGCCATTTCATTTAGCATTGATTTATATCTTATAAGATGCATTTCATCCCCAATTTGGCCCCAACTTTTTATTCTTCCAGAACTTCATATTTTATCTCTGTTTTCTAAAAGTATATTGCTAAAATGGATAATCTTTTATAAATATGACCATAATATTTCTATCTTTATATAATACCACATCATCTGTATCCAATAAAACTATTAGATTTATTCCCTCTTATTTCATCAGGACATCTTCTACATTAATAAACTTTTTTTGTGAAATTTTTTGATACAATATATATTGTCAAAATTATTTTTATCCATTATCATCTACTCTATTTTTATGCTTTAAACTTATACTATAAGGCATTTAATTTCTTATAGAATATTATAAAGCACAAAACAATAATGCTAGTTTAATTTCTCAATCCCTAAAAAATAAAGGCCAGAAATGACTCTATTTCTTGTCATTCTTGGCCTCTTGCATTCAGTTTATCTTTCTTCAAAAATAAGCTATTTCATAAAAATCCTGTTGGCAAAAATGATTAATTCGTTACTGGGTGTATACCTTTTTTATCCACAATTCATTGTTTAGAGGAATAAGTTAACTTTTTTTAGGGTAATCTCGCCAAAATATTTGAACCAAACATTTACAAAAAATTGCATAATTAAAATTTATCAATTCTTCATCGGAAAGTTTATTCCCATAACGATGACAATATTCCCAGGTAAAAATATCATTCAATTTATCCATATCCCTTTCAAAAGGATTCATAATTCTTTCTCTAATCTTGCCCTTTGATTTATCTAAATCTTTATAAACAGGAAGTAAGGGACAATTTTTTAATAAAGTTTCTACAGAAATTATATTTTCGTTGGCTTTTCCTCTATTCATATTTTTATGTTCAACAATTTTACGTCCCAAAAAGTAACTATGGGGATTTCTTTTTGGATTTATCCTATAAAGCTCTTCTGGATATGGCATTATTGGATATTGCTTTAGTTTTACAAAAAAGTCATCATGAAATTTAAATAAAATAATACCATTTTTAATGGTAGCAAAATTACCATAAATATTAAAATAAGAATAACTTTGTCCTTCTCCTCTTATGCTCTTTTCAAAATACATCTTCAAATATTTCAAAGTTTCTATATCTGCTAAAACCTGCTTTCTTAATTCCTTTTTATTTTTAAGGTTACATTTTTCCATATATTCAACCAAAGGAAATTCTACCAAGGTATCTTTAGCGCCAGATTTAGTAAACTCTTCAATCAGAGCATCTAGCAAACGATATACAGATACTCTAAGACCGCCTTCTAAATTTTTATATATTTCGGCAGGAATTGATAAAACAAGTCCCCCATGCCTTAAAATAATTTCATTACACTCATTATAAATCCTTTGACTATCTTTGTTGAGCATAATCTTGGTAAGATTATTGGTAAGTGGTCCTTGTCTTATTGGATTATATCTATTTTTTATATTTTTTTTAGGATAATAACTAGGCGAAATGATTTCATCTTTTTTAATCATTATGTAATTCCTACTATCAACCGATATATAAAATTAATAATATCTTCCCTATGATCCGACCAATCTTTTATGATTGTTATTGCTTTATCTTTAGCTTGTTTGCTTACATTAATTTGAGTTCGTAAAAAATCAATGTAAGGAAAAACTTCTTCAACATATTTCTTCTTTTTCATTCGCTCAGATTCTGAACCACAAATACTTTCCTTTAAACCCTCTATCTTTTGATTGATTTCATCTATTTTTTCTTGATAGGTATTTAATCCTCTACAAAGATTAAGCAATTCCTTTATTTCATAAACTTGAGCAATTAATTCAAAAAAAGTATTACAAGCTCTTAATTCCTTCAAGCCTTGGATTAAAAGATTTTCTCTTGCATAGCTTATTTCTTGTTGTAAAGTTTTATTATGATAAATGGCTTCAATATCTACAAAGAACTGATATATA
>CATZDY010000045.1 GCA_958417755.1 uncultured Peptococcaceae bacterium | reverse complement strand
CGGATACATCACACAAAAGCAATAAGCTGGGCGCTGAAGGTCTGCGGGATTGATAACATAGCTCTAAAGGAACTCCCCCATATTTCATATTTCTACGCAATGTACATCGAATATCAATTTGTTGACATCCAGATTGTTTTTTATAGCGTCGTGACATGCTGCTGGCCAAACGAGAGGACATTCTTTGGATGTAAACAGCCACTTTTTGCCATTGCGGCTCTTCAATTTTTTGCATATCCTGATACAAAATATTGTCTTCCGGACGGTGTATAAAGTCCTGCTGAATCCCTGCAATAAAAGGATCCAAATCTTCTTCACCTGTCAATTGAATCTCCAAATCCCTACCGATATCCTCTTGGCTTTCTTTTTGTAACATATGATAGCGCCAATATTGTAAGGAAGATTGTACCACCATGTACAACAAATCACTGGGATCCCTTACTGGATTAGCCTTCATTTGTTCTAATTTATCCTTTAATTTTTGCTGTTCTTCCATGGGCATGCGGGAAAAAGTATCAAATTGTTCTGCAGTTAATTTTCCTATCACATCTTGATCCCAGTTCTCAAGGGAATTAAGTAAATCCTGTTGAGCCTGTTGCAATTGCTCATTTCTTTGTTGCTCTAATTCTTGCCATTGTTTTAACCTTGCTTGTTTTTCCGCAGATTGAACAAAAAATTGTGTAAAAGCCAAGTCAAACAATTGGCTTTCTTCTCTGCTTTTTACTAAGCATGATTTTAAAGCGCTATAGAAATGTTCTTTATGCTCGAACTGGATCAACAACAAGGCTTTACAAGCATCAATCACTTCTGCAATACTTGCCCGAACACCTAAACTTCGTAAAATTCGTACAAATCCATATAAGTTTCCAACAGCTCCATGGGGATCCCAAACATCTGTTTTCAGCACATTGGTGGTCATAAAGGCTCACCTGGCAAATTTTTTTCATCCTTTGAGGATAAAGCATTTGAATGGGAAACATGTTTATGTTGAAAAGAAGGAATCATTCCCAACATTTTGGCTACATGATTTTCATCCAGGAGTATCTCTCTGTCATCATGGTTTTTTGCCAACAAATTGATGGTATCAGTCACTGCGTCCACGGTTAGGGTATCATAATGTAAGGCAACCAAAGCCTTTGCCCAGTCAATGGCTTCTGCAATAGAAGGCTGTTTCTGTAAATCCAAATGGTTGCGAATATACTGAAGCGCCTCTGCAATGCTCTGGGTCATTTTTTCTCCGATTTCCGGCACTTTTAAGCGTAAAATTCCCAATTCCTTTTCAAGACTGGGGTAATCAATATACAAATAGATACATCTTCTTTTTAAACCATCGGATAATTCCCTATCCCCATTGCTGGTTAATACCACCATAGGGATATGCAAGGCTTTTAATGTTCCCAATTCGGGAATAGAAACTTGAAAATCAGATAATATTTCAAATAAAAAAGCTTCAAAAGGTTCATCCACTTTATCCACTTCATCCAGTAATAGAACAATTTTTTTATTTGCTTGTATGGCCTTTAATAAAGGGCGCTCTAGCAAATAATCCCTATGAAACAAATCTTTTTCCAGCTCTTGGGGATTTGTCTTATCCCCTATAATCTGTATCTTCAACAACTGGCGTTGATAATTCCACTCATATAAAGCTTTATTTTCATCTAAACCTTCATAACATTGCAAACGAATCAAATCAGTAGCGAAAACCCTGGCCAATACTTTGGCTATTTCAGTCTTACCCACTCCCGGAGCGCCTTCTACCAATAAAGGTTTTCCTAAAGCCAAAGCCAAATAAATGGTTACAGCCAATTCTTCCTCACACAAATATCCTTCTTGCTCCATTGCTTCTTTCAGTTCTCTAATACCCATCATCTTCTACACGCTCCTTTACTCCTTATATTGCACAACACTAGTTTGCACATTTTACAATCAAAACATCTCAATTTCTTCATTTCATGCCATCCCCTGGAAGGAAAGAGTAAAATAGGAGCGAACTTGATACAATAAGATTCATGCATCATATATGAAGGAGGAATGGATGATGGAATTTTATGAAGTCATTGAGGCCAGAAGAAGCATCCGCCATTATAAATCAGATCCAATCCCAGAAGAAACCATCTTACGCATACTCAATGCTGCTAGATTAGCCCCTTCCTGGAAAAACTCACAAAATTGGCATTTTATCTTAGTACAGGATACAGCCAATAAAACAGCCCTGCTCAATGCTTTTGCAGATACAAATCCCGGGAAAAAGGCCTTAGCAGCTGCCCCGGTGGTGGTTATTCTTTGTGCTAACCCCGATAATTCAGGTAAAATGGGCGACAAGGAATATTATCTTGTTGATGCTGCCATTGCCATGGAACATCTTATTTTAGCAGCCAGGGCTGAAGAATTGGGCACTTGTTGGATGGGACTCTTTGATGAAAATGTCATTCAAAAGGCTTTGGAAATTCCTTCCCCGTGGCGGGTCATTGGCATTACTCCCCTGGGCTATCCGGATCAGGATCCCAAACCACGTCCCCGCAAAGCTTTGGAAGAAATGATTTCTTGGGAAAAATGGGTGCAAACCAAAGTCTAATATCTTAGGACAATGAATCCCCTTTAAACCTGTACAAAATTCGCAATATTTGTACAGGTTTTTTAAAATTTACTTATTTCAAGTTAAATGGGGAAAATTCTGTTGTCTTAATGCTTCATACAACACCACAGCCACAGAATTGGCTAGATTTAACGATCTAGCCCCCAAAATCATGGGAACCCGCAAACAATGTTCTGGATTGGCTGCCAAGATATCCTCTGGTAAACCTTGGGTCTCTTTTCCAAATACCAAAAAATCTCCTGCCTGATACTGTACTTGATCATAACGTTTTTGCGCTTTCTTGGTCATATAAAAAAATCTACCTTGGGGATGGGATTCTTTACAATGGGCAAAATTACGGTAATAGTTCATTTGCACCAAATGCCAATAATCCAGCCCCGCTCGTTTTAAATATTTATCTGCTGTGGAAAAGCCCAATGGTTCCACCAAGTGCAAATGCGCTCCTGTGACAGCACAAGTACGGGCAATGTTGCCTGTATTGGCTGGAATCTCTGGTTCTACTAAAACAATATTCATTGAATTTCTTTGAAACTCCCTTCCCCTAAATTTGCTGACGGACAATGTATATGTAACAAACAATCAGCACATAAAGGGTTTCGAGCACGGCATACACGTCTACCATGCAAAATCAATTGGTGATGGGCATCACCCAGATTTTCCGGGGGAATCAAAGCAACCAAATCCTTTTCTACAGCTTCTGGTGTTTTCCCTTTTGATAAGCCTAACCGACGGGCTAAACGAAATACATGGGTATCCACTGGCATGGCTGGTTTGCCAAAAGCCACAATGGCAATGACATTGGCTGTTTTCCGCCCCACCCCAGGCAATGTTTGTAACATATCAATATCATCCGGTACTTCCCCTTGGAATCGCTCCATCAACATTTTACTGGTGGCTACAATATTTTTGCTCTTATTCCGAAAGAGACCGCATTCTTTTATTTCTTCTGCCAATGCCTCTGGGGTTAACTTGGCAAAATCAGCTGGGGTACGATATTTGGTAAATAATTTGCCTGTCACTTTATTGACTTGCTTATCAGTACATTGCGCGGATAATATCACAGAAACCAAAAGTTGAAAAGGATCAGAAAACACCAATTCCGTACCAGCATCAGGATACAATTGCTTTAATAAGTCAAAAATAATGGTTACATATTCTTGTGTAACACCCACGAACCGATTCTCCTCTTACCCTTTATTGATTTTTACCATGATTCCTTTTCTATCAATGATTCAGGATTTTTTTATGCTCCACCATCAAACAATGATTCATGACCACCCAAATCCCTTGGGCTCTGGCCTTAGCCGCTGCCGCGGGATTCTCAATCCCCATTTGCATCCAAATACACTGGGGGGCTAAAGACAAAGCTTCTTCCACAATGGGCGGTACATCTTCGCTTTTACGAAAAATATTGACAATATCAATGGGAATTGGTACGGCAGATAAATTGGGATAAGGCTTTTCTCCCAAGACCTCCTCTCGCAAAGAAGGATTCACAGGGATAATGCGATAACCAGATTGTTGTAAATATTCCGCCACCCGATAACTATCCCGATGGGGCTTACGAGAAAGCCCTACCACGGCAATGGTTTTGGCATTTTGTAATATTTGTTTTATCTTTTTTTCATCATATTCCATGGTTGCCTTTCACCAGCTTTCATTTTTCAATTTTTATTTCATTTTATCATATCATCTGTATCCTTGCTTTAAAAGCCTAACCAAAGTCCTTGGTTTAAGCAAACATAGAGATTTTTTTATTTTTATTTTTTATTATAATTCTTTCCGGGCTGGTAATACTAAAAAAGGATTTTTTTTAACCTATACGATTGCTGCGCACGTTTAAAAAGGAGGACAAAGCATGACCATTTTTATACCTTGGCTACTGGGAGCAGCATTGATTATTTTTGTTGCCTTTTTTCTATGGTCTCGGCTGAGTAAAAAAAATCAAAAGCCTACCCCAGCAAAAACTTTGCAACGCCCGGTTTTTGATTATGAAACAGCTGAAGAATTAGCACCAGCACCCCCTCTCATCACCAAAGAGCCAACCCCGGAATTACCCAATTTTTATGGTTTGGATCGTTTATTGCTCTTGGTACGAGATCCGCAATGGCTTTATGCTTATTGGGAAATTACAGCCACTAAAATAGATGAATTCACCAATACCTATGGCAAAGACGCTTGGCATCATAGCAAAGCTGTGCTACGGGTATATGATGTGACTGGTATTGACTTTAATGGTTCCAATGCCAATGATTTTCATGACATTGAAATTGCCCATCATGCGAACAATTGGTATTTTGATGTAGAAAAACCGGATAGCTCTTTTTGTGTGGACTTAGGGAGAATTCTTCCCAACGGTCAGTTTGTCACTCTCATACGTTCTAACATTGTAACAACTCCCAGGAATTCTCTTTCCAATTGTTTTGACGAAGAGTGGATGTGGATAGGAGAAGTATACCAAAGTATACTCATCCAAATGGGACTTAGTTCTGCCATCCTGGTGGAAGAACTAAGTCGCAAATCCCATATCCTGCCCTTGGGTATCAGCTCCTTATGCCAGAACAAAAATCATTAATATAGAATATGCCCACGCCAAAACTTGATGAAAACAAGGAGGCAATCATGCCTAAAGGATATTTAGCCTTGGTATTACATGCCCATCTTCCCTTTGTGAGACACCCTGAAAATGAAAATTTTTTAGAGGAAAGATGGTTATATGAAGCCATTACAGAAACCTATATTCCATTAATCCATTTATTTGATCAATTGGAGGAAGAAAATATTCCCTTTGCAATGACCATGTCATTGTCCCCTCCATTATTATCCATGCTTTCTGATACTTTGCTGCAAAAACGATATATTCGGCATTTAAATACTTTGCTTGAACTGCTTGAAAAAGAGTTGGCAAGAACCAAGCACACGCCGTATCAAGAAGTGGCTTTGATGTATCAAAATCTTCTTCATAAAACAAAACATACCTTTTGCCAGGTATACCACAACAATATCATTCAAGCATTTAAAAAACACCAAGATAAAGGTCATTTAAATATCATAACCTGTGCTGCAACCCACGGGTACTTACCTCTATTATTGGTCCATCCAGAAGCTGTGCGGGCTCAGATAGGGGTTGCGGTGGATTTGCACCGCAAGCATTTAGGCCGTCAACCAGAAGGCATTTGGTTACCAGAATGCGCCTATACAGAGGGTATTGATGATATTCTGAAAGAATTCCGTATCAAATATTTTTTTACAGATACCCATGGCATTATGTTTGCATCCCATAGACCTAAATTCGGCATTTACGCGCCTCTATATTGTCCCAGTGGTGTTGCGGCCTTTGGCCGGGATGTGGAGTCTTCAAAGCAAGTGTGGAGCTCCAGTGAAGGGTATCCCGGAGATTTCGATTATCGAGAATTTTATCGCGACATAGGGTTTGACTTGGATTACGAATACATAAAACCATATATTCATCCAGATGGCATCCGTATCCATACTGGCATCAAATATCACCGTATTACAGGTAAAGACGGACATAAAGAAGTTTATCGTCCGGATGTTGCCAGGGAAAAGGCTGCTTTGCATGCAGGTAATTTTATTTTTAATCGTACCTTACAAGTGAATTATTTATCTCAATTTATGGATAGACCTCCTTTGGTTATTTCACCCTATGATGCAGAATTATTTGGTCATTGGTGGTATGAAGGTCCCCAATGGCTGGATTTTTTATTTCGCAAAATCCATTTTGATCAAACAGATCTTGCCTTGACCACACCTTCTGAATATTTGCGTCTGTATCCTTGTAATCAAGTGGCGAAACCCTGCGCTTCCAGTTGGGGCAGCAATGGATACAATGCTGTATGGCTGGCCAAAGAAAACGATTGGATTTACCGACATCTCCATATTGCAGCAAAAAGAATGATTCAGCTAGCAGAATATTATCCTATGGCTGAGGGAATAGTAAAAAGAGCATTAAATCAAGCTGCCAGGGAATTGCTCCTGGCCCAAAGCAGTGATTGGGCTTTTATCATGAGTACTGGAACCATGGTTGATTATGCCATCCGGAGAACAAAAACCCATTTGGATAATTTTCTAAAACTGCATGATTCCATTTTAAACCATTGCATTGATCAACATTGGTTATCCATTTTGGAGCAAAGGAACAATATATTCCCGGATATAGATTATCGATATTATCAGCCGAGGGAAAGCGCTTTATCAATAGCCCAATAAATCTATTTTCGCTGCAAAATAAATCTGGAGGTGCTATATATGTCTTTGGTAAAATGGGAACCAATGCAAGAACTTACAAACTTCCGGGATGCCATGAATAGACTTTGGGAAAATAATTTTGGGTATCTGACAGGTCATTCTGATCAAGACCAAGGGCAACGTTGGATGTTCCCTGTGGATATTCAAGATAACCCGGACACCATTCTCCTTCATGCAGAAATACCTGGTATGAAGAAAGAAGACATCACCATCCATTTCCGGGATAATGTTTTAACCATCAGGGGTGAACGCAAAGCTGAAAAGAAAGAAAAAGAAACCAATCATATCAAAACAGAACGGCAATACGGTGCTTTTAGTCGTTCCTTCTCCATGGGTGTACCCATTGATAGTGAAAACATCACTGCCTCTTATAAAGATGGTGTTTTACAAATTACTTTGCCAAAACAGGAAGTGGCCAAAGAGAAAAAGATTGATATCGCTATTGGTGAATAAATAGTTAAAACCCTCACAAAGGAATGTTCCTTTGTGAGGGTTTTTTGATCTCATACGCTTTATTTATTATTTGCAGATATTTATCATTTAAAAATTTCAATTTTTATCTTGACATAATCATGAAAATAAGGTATAAATAATTACAGAAGGTCAAAGTTAGTCAAAGTAGAAACACTATTTTATACACATGATAAAAATACTTGGAGGTGTTTTCTTATGTCTATGGTAAAATGGGAACCTTTTCGGGAAATCACAAGTTTTCGGGAAGCAATGAACAGATTATTGGACAACAATTTTGGGTATTTAAGCGGACAATCTGATCAAGAACAGGCAGATCAGCGGTGGATGTTCCCTGTGGACATCAAAGACACACCAGAGGCCATTATTGTGCAAGCCGAAATTCCAGGCATGAAGAAAGAAGACATGAACATCCAATTTAGGGATAATGTACTGACAGTTCATGGGGAACGTAAAGCAGAAATAAAGGATGAAAAAACCAATCACATTAAGATTGAACGTCGTTACGGCGCCTTCAATCGCTCCTTCTCTGTGGATGTGCCCATAGACAACGCAAAAATCACAGCAACCTATAAAGACGGTATCTTGCATATTACATTACCAAAAAAACCAGAGGCCCAAGAAAAAGAAATTCAAATTCAAATTACAGAATAAGCTTACAAATAAATGAAATACAGTAAATAAAAAAACGGGGTTAACCCCGTTTTTTTATTTACTTATATTTAATCTAAATCATAAGGCCAAGCATGCAAACCGCCTTCCATGTATTTCACATCTTTAAAGCCAAACCCTTCAAAGATACGTTGGGCCTCATAGCTGCGAATCCCCATGGCGCAAAGCAAGACAATTTCTTTGTCCTTAGGAACTTCTTCAATCCTTTCTCGAATATCTCCCAAGGTCACTAACATGACCCGGGGATCATCAATATGCTTAGGAGCAAACTGTTTTTGAGTCCGCACATCTACCATTAAAAAGTCGTCGCCCCGGTCCATTTTTTCTTTTAGCTCCTGGGCACTCATGGTCTTGGCAAGCCCGTCCATTTTATTGAGCACCATATTGGCAGTGTGATGAATCACATCAATGGGGGTAGCAAAGGGAGGTGCATAAGCCAAATCCAGTTCTGTCATTTGTTCCACAGTGGCCCCCAATGTAATGGCCGTGGCCACCACATCCACCCGTTTGGCCACTTCACCAGCACTAATACCTTGGCCACCTAATACTTTGTGCGTCTTTTTGTCTACAATTAATTTAAATAATACCATGCTATTTTTGGGATGATAATGAGTGCGGTCAAACACAGTGCTGACAGCTTTCACCACATCATATCCTAAATTTTTGGCTTGGTCCTCACCTAACCCTGTACGGGCCACATTGATATCAAGAACCTGCATGACTGCTGTACTCAATACACCATTAAATTTGCTATGAGGTCCTTTGATGATATTATCCGCCACAATCCTGCCCTGGCGATTGGCATAAGTAGCCATAGGTGTATACACCTTTTTACCAGTAATCCGATGGGTATTTTCTATACAATCACCCAAAGCATAGATATCTGGCTCATTGGTTTGCAAATATTCATTGACCACCAGAGCCCCTGTTTCGCCAATGGTCAATCCTGCTGTTTTGGCCAATTCCACATTGGGACGAACCCCTACAGCAACAATTACCATATCTGCATCCAGCTCTTCTTGATCCGTTACCACACCTGTTACTTTGCCCTCTTCATCTCCTTGAAAACGCAACACTTTGTGTCCAAAACGAAATTCAATTCCTTGTTCCTCTAATCGCAAAGCCAATACATCAGCAAAATCTTTATCCAACATATTTGGCAAAATTTGGTCCTGTAATTCTATGACTGTTACAAATATATTTTTCTTCCGCAATGCTTCCGCTGCTTCCATGCCAATTAAACCAGCCCCAATGACCACAGCTTCCTGGACATCTTCTATTTTATCCCGGATTATCCTGGCATCCTCCGGATGATTAAAACGATACACACCTTTTAAATCAATGCCTTCTATTGGTGGCACAGCAGGATTGGAACCAGTGGCAAGCACCAACTTATCATAAGACAACTGTGTTTCCTCTCCACTGGCTATACTGCGTACCAAAACTTCTTTTTTATTCTTGTCAATGGCAACAGCCTCATGACCAGTTAAAACTTTAACCCCTTTTTCCCGGGCAAAGTATTGTGCATCCCGGGGAACACCATAAGAAGTTTCATACAAATGGCTAAACTCCCGAATAGCGCCAGCTACATAAAATGGCATGCCACAACCAGCATAGGAAATTAAGGTATCCCGCTCTACAATGGTAATATCAGCATGGGGATCCAACCTACGGGCTCTGGCAGCTGTTTTAGGACCAGCGGCCACTCCACCGATGATAAGTATCTTTTGATTCTCGGACATCATAAAACCACCTTTCACTACATTGCATTCCATTCAATGCAAATTGTAAGCCACATATTTGTATCATAGCCCACCCAATATGCATCTATCTAAGCCAATACTATATTAACAGTATTGTACCACATTCCCGCTCATGTTTGTTTATAAAAACAAAATATTAAGATAATAAGATACGTTTATATTCTAAAGATATCAAAAGACAAAACAGCACTCCCTGTAGAATGCTGTTTATTTTTCTCCCAACCACTATCTTTTGCTAATTATGCTGTTTTTCCCTGGTTTGTTGATGATTTTCCAAAATTTCAGGTTCATCTGCTGTTTCATATCTGTCATCATTGATAAATACTACTTCGTCACAATTGGGACAAGTAATTTCTACCACATCTTCATCATCCAATACACTGGCATCAAAACAGACGATTTCTCCACAGCCAGCACATTCTCTTTCCAGGTATTCGCCTGGACGCCCAGTCCCTTCCATTTTACCTTCATAAAACTGATTTTCCAAATGATACAAATCTTCATCAATGGTTTCCATATAGTTTTCCATTTGATGTTGGTCTTTATGTAAATCACTGATTGCCTTTGCAAAATCATCCAAAGCATCAATAATTCCCTGGATCAGTTTCACTTCTTTGGAATCCTTTTGTAAGTCAAAACCTTCAGAAAGACCTTGCAAATAGGCAACTTTGGCTTTCAAATTTTCCATAGGATGCGCTCCTCCTTGGTCAATATCACCTCGCTATAATCCGCCTGGCCTGTGCCTCGGCTTTTTTATTATTTCGCAAACATTATCATTTTACTCACTTTTCACAAGATTAAGCTCTCTTTAAATACTGACCTGTGCGGGTATCAATTTGCAATACATCACCCACATTAATAAAGAAAGGCACCTGAACCACATATCCAGTTTCCAAGGTTGCAGGCTTGGTTCCCCCACTGGCTGTATCGCCTTTGATCCCTGGCTCTGTATCTGTTACTTCCAATTCTACAAAATTTGGTAAATCTAACCCAATGGATTTACCTTGATACATCAATAGTTTAATCAACATATTCTCTTTTAGAAATTTAATTGCATCCCCCAATTGCTCGGCATTCAAATTCATTTGATCATAACTTTCCATATCCATAAAATTATAATCCGTGCCATCATTGTATAAATATTGCACTTCCCTACGTTCAACCCTGGCTTTGGGTAATTTTTCCCCTGCATTAAAGGTCCGCTCCACCACTGCGCCGGAGCGCATATTTCTTATTTTAGCTCGTACAAAGGCCGCTCCCTTGCCTGGTTTAACATGCTGAAAATCAACAATTTGATACACATCACCTTCGAATTCAATGGTTACTCCTGTCTTAAAATCATTGGTAGAAATCATATGTTCTTCCTCCCTTTTTTTCTATAAAATCTTAATCTCCATGCTTAGCCTCCATTTAAGCACATACAAGGAGTTCTTGTTTTGGTGACTTGGTAAAAATATTACATCCCTGGGATTTTACCAAGACCATATCCTCAATGCGTATTCCGCCCCAGCCGGGCAAATAAATACCCGGCTCTACTGTAATCACCATGCCTTCTGTCAATATTGTATCATCATTTTTTGATACTCTGGGCTCTTCATGAATCACCAGACCAACCCCGTGTCCTGTACCATGGCCAAAATATTCTCCATAGCCATAAGATTTGATTACTTCTCTGGCAGCTTGGTCTACCATTGAAGCAGGTATCCCTGCTTTAACAGTTGCCAAAGCTGCCAGTTGGGCTTCTAAAACAATTTGATAGATTGTCCTATGTTTCTCTTCCGCATACCCCACCATCACAGTCCTGGTCATATCCGAGCAATATCCTTCAAAAATAGCTCCATAATCCATTAACAACAAATCTCCTTGCTGAATCTTGCGTTCTGACGCAACCCCGTGGGGCATAGCAGAACGCGGACCTGAAGCTACAATAAAAGGAAAGGAGCCCCCCGAAGCACCCTGCTGGCGCATAAAAAACTCTAATTCTAAGCCAATTTCTCTTTCCATGACCCCTGGTCGTATCATTGACAAGATATGAGCAAAGGCATCATCCGCCAGCTGAACAGCCCGGGCAATGTATTCCACTTCTATTGGTTCTTTTATTTTTCTAATATCAGACAGCATGGTTGGCAATGATAGCAAAGGAATACCCCATGCTTCCTTCCAGTCGCAATACTCCTGGTAAGAAAGAAAATCCCCTTCAAAACCCAGTACATTTACCTGGTCCTGCTTTAAATATACCAATACACCCTCTGTTGCTGCAGATCTGCTCATTTGCACCACAGTCCATTGGGAACATTGACTTTTTGCTTGTTCTATATAACGGAAATCAACAAATATATAGGAATTGACTGGTGTTACCAACAAAATCCCCTCTGATCCTGTAAATCCACTGAAATAAAACCGGTTTTCCGGTCTGGTTATTAAAAAGGCATCTACCCCAGCTTGCTTCATTGTTTCCCGCAACAAATGCAATCTTTTTGTCAATCCCTATTCCCCCTGACTCGTTGTACCAATGCTCTTATGGCCAACAAATATCCTTGAGCGCCTAAACCAGCTATTTGCCCCATAGCAACTGGCGCAATTACAGAATGATGCCTAAATTCTTCCCTCTTATAAATATTAGATAAATGCACTTCAATACAAGGAACAGCAATGGAAGCCAAGTCAACCCGCAAAGCATAACTATAATGAGTAAAAGAGCCAGGATTCAACACAAAACCATCACACTGATTTTGATATTGATACAGTAAATCAATCAATACCCCCTCATGATTGGATTGATGAAAGTCCACCTCAATATTCAATTCCTTAGCCAAGTCAACAGTTTGTTGCTGGATTTGAGCAAGGGTTAATGCTCCATATATTTCTGGTTCCCGGCTGCCCAATGCATTCAGATTTGGACCATTTAACACCAATAGTTTCATCCTTGTTTCCCTCCAAACACTGGGGATATTTTACCACAATTTACGAACCTTGCAAATATAACAGCAGTCTGCTAGATTTCAAGGATTTATCGTAAAATATCTATATCCAAAGACTTAATGACCGCTTACATACATTTCCTGAATCATGATACTGGGCGCCCCTTTGCCACCAAAAAATGTTAAATCAGAGCCCACTGCTTCCACATTTTTTAGTAATTCAATAATATTCCCGGCAATGGCAATACCCCGAACCGGTGTAACCACCTTTCCCTTATCAATCCATAACCCCGCGGCTCCTAAGGAAAAATCTCCTGAAATGGGATTGGCTGTATGCATTCCCAACACTTCTGTTACATACAAACCCTTTTCGATTCCCTGTACCATATCCTCTGGGGATACTTGTCCAGGTTCAATAAAAAAATTCGTAGCACCAACTTCAGGCGTAGATTTGAAAGAATGGCGCACTCCATTGCCAGTGGAAACAACACCATCCTTTGAAGCTGTATAAGTATTGTATAAAAATTGTTTTAACTCTCCTTTATCAATTAAGACAGTTCGGGAAGTTGGGACCCCTTCTCCATCAAAGGGTACTGAAGCAAGGCCTTTGGGCAAAGAACCGTCATCTACCACTTGTAGCAAAGGAGAAGCCACTGCTTGTCCCAATTTTCCCGCAAACAAGGATCTGCCCTTTTGTACTGATTCTGCAGACAAACCAGGGATAAGCAGCCCTAAAAATCCTGTTACCACATAGGGCTCCAGGATGACAGGGACTTTTGCCCCTGTCATTGGTTTAGCCCCTAACATTCTCACTGCTCTACGGGCAGCTTCCTGTCCCACTGCAGCGGGTCGCAAATTTTGATAACACACCGTATAATCTAAAGCAAAACCAGATTGACTATCTGCTTCCTCCCCAGCCACCAAAGCAATGCTAATGCCAAAATACGATCCCCGATTGGTCAATTTTACCCCTCGGCTGTTGACCAAAAGGAGCTCCTCTTCAGTATCTGTATAGGTTGCTCCCTCAATGACCTTGATGCGAGAATCATAGGACTTGGCCTCTTGCTCCATTTTTCTAGCTAACTCAATTTTTTCTTCCACAGATACCCTTTGAATATCTTCATCATATTGAGTGCAATCAGGATATGTTGCCCCAGGCAAAGGCAACATGCGATGGGGATCCGGAGCAGTTACCGCTGCATTGGCCAAGGCTTGGTCTAACGCCCCGTCCAAGGCTTCTGAAACCATATCTGAAGTAAAGGCAAATCCTACCTTGCCTTCCCTCATAATCCGCAATCCCAAACCTGTTTCTTGGGCTAATTTCATAGTATCCACGATACCATTTCGAACTTCAAGCATTAATTCCTGATTATGACTGATATATATCTCCGACATGTCGGCCCCTCTGTTTTTTGCTTTTGCTATCATGCTTTCAGCTAAGGCCAGTAAGTTTTCACGTTCCATTCCTTTTCTCCTTCATCATTCTAACCTTCGATTATGGACAGATAACTTATATTCCTAGTATAATTCCATATCCACCCAGCTATTCCTTTCAGGCAAAGAGGTGGATAAAAGAAAACCGTCCAGATTGAACGGTTTAATGATAATGCATACCATTGTTGGTAAGGGCAAACAAATGCTTCAGTGATACAGGCGTTAATTCCTGTACCTCTGCTTCTACAATTAAAGTTGGATCTAAAAAGGCCAAAATAGCTATTTTCTCACCATTTTCTTGGTTGGTATAAAATCCGAGGACACAGAACTGCATATCCTCTCCATATACCTTCCGCATTACAATATCACCAATCCTCATGCATTATTCCCCCCAAGATAGCAACACTGCTTGCCTGGAGCCCGCTTCCACAGCAGTTCCTTTCCTTTTGTCATTGAACGGGTTTACCTGCATATCTTTTATCAGCATATGCCTTTTTCCCAAGAGTTGTGCCACTAAATCTTGCCGTAACAATAGGCATAATCTATAAACACTTGTATAAACTGACAATGCCCATGACATACTAAGGAAGAAAACGAAATTGCAGTGGAGTAGGAGGAATACAAATCATGAATATAACCAAAGAAGCTAACACAGACTGGAAAAACTGGAAACAATTCCTGGGGCAGGCAGTGGAATTCGCCGAAGAATTAGGGGTCCCCAAAACCCAAATATCCTCTTTGGCTTGCCAAGCAGGAAATATCCTAGCGGAAAATGTACCCCCCACAAACCCAGAACAAGAAGTTCTAAAAGAACTATGGCAAGCAGCGGATAATCAAGAACGGCAAATTTTGGCTAATCTTATGACAAAATTAAGTACCAAACAGGATTTAAACACTTTAGAGTAATTGCCTTTGCATATTTGTCTATGCATCCTGGCCAACAAAATATCATTAAAAAGTGACCCCCAAAATTAATTTTTAGGGGTCACTTTTATTAAAGCAAACATTGATTTTTGCTTGGGCTACAAAATACTCCATGATTTCCCTACGACGAATGATGCCAATAAAAACATCACTATCATCCACCACTGGCACAAAATTTTGAACAATAGCCAGGGCAAACAAATCCTCAATCTGGGCATTAATTGATACAGGGGCATTTTGCATTCTTTGAGGAATATCCTGCAGCAAAACTTTCTCTGTTCCTTTAAAGTCCAAGCCTGGGGTATTTTTTATCTTCCATAACAAATCCCCCTCAGTAATGGTTCCCCAATATCTGCCTTCTTTATCAATGATAGGCACCGCAGTATAACGATGATATTCCATTTTCTCTAAAACCTGCCGCATGGTAAAATCAGACTGCACATACACAACTTCATTTTTTGGTACCAGGAAAAAAGCAATATTCAACCCTCAACCCCTCCTTGCTTCTATGGTTCTAAGGCAAAGAACAATGAACAATGTTTAAGTTATTTCCCCCTGGGCAGTAATCAAAACTTCTTTTCCTCTCATCAATGAGCTGCCACAACAACTGCTTACCAAATTTTTTCTTATCCTTTGACGATACCCCAGTAATTGGCCACAGGAACTGCAAAATATTTGCACATACTTTACAGCCCTTGGTTTTGCTGTAAGCTGGGCTCCCACTCGTTGACATTCTTGCTTAAATACCATTGAGCCATCTTGAAAGGCCTTGTTTTGTTGGTGTAAATGGAAATGGCATAATTCATGTTTTAAAATATTAACAACTTCTGCTAGGCCGTAGTCTACATATTCTTGATAAGACACTTCAATCCTTTGGGGACCAGCTTTGCTATAGATATAGCGGCCTGCAGAACTTCGCAACCGCGTATTCCAAACCACTTTGATTGTCAAAGGCTTATGCCAAAACTGTAAGGATAACGAATTAGCCAATTGATATAAGTCTTGGGTATCCATATTGAGCCCCCTTACCAAGCAATTGCACACTGTTTATGCTCAATACTTTTGCCAATGGCACCACAATTGCTCCAATACATCCACCAGAAAATATAACACCATACCCAACAAAGCCAGCCCTATGATGCCAGCATACATATAAGGATAATCCCTGGTTTCCATGCCATGTAAAATAAAATAACCTAATCCATCAAAGGAAGCAAAGGTTTCAGAAAAAAATAAAATCGCTATGGCTGTTCCTAAAGTAATGCGCAAAGATGTTAAGATTTTAGGTAAACAATAAGGCACGATCAAATGACGATATGTTTGCCAAACATTGGCATGCAACAAACGCATGGACTGTACACTGGCCAAGGGTATGACTTTCGCAGCATCCCGGGTCACCACAAGAATCTGAAAAAAAATCACCAAAGTAATCAAAAAAATCTTGGGCACATTTCCTAACCCCATCAATACCACAATAATAGGTAAAAATACCACTTTGGGTAATGGATATAACAGATAAACCATTGGCCCTACTACATGATCCAATGTTTCATTTCTCCCCATGGCTAAACCCAAGGGCACGGCCAATAAAAGAGCTAATAGTATACTTACTATAATGCGAAACGTACTAATCAAAAAATGTTTGGTCATTTCTCCATTCGCTAATAAATCCCCAAAGGTTTGCAAAGAAACCATTGGGGATGGCAAAAAAGCTTTGTTCATCACCATACTGGCGCCTTGCCAAGCAAGAAAGACAATTGCCAGAGCAATCAGGCAACTGAAAAATTTATTTTTTATTTTCCGTCACCTCGAATCAAAAGCCGCAAGTCGTGACAATGTTGATAAAATTCCGGTGTATCCCGATAAGTATACAAACCACTGTGCTTATTGGTTACCACATCCACAATTCTCCCTACTGTTTGTCCAAAAACAATAATCTGTTGCCCCAAAAAGACAGCTTCTTCTATGTTATGGGTAACCATAACAAGGGTTAAGTTTTCTTCTTGGCAAAGGGTCAAAACAAGGTTTTGCAATGTTTCCCTTGTCAAAGCATCCAAAGCAGAAAAAGGTTCATCCATTAACAAAACTTTGGGCCTGGTAACCAAAGCCCGGGCAATGGCTACCCTCTGTCGTTCTCCCCCGGATAATTGTCCTGGAAATTTATGACCATGCTTTTGCAAACCCAATTTATCCATACAAGGCTGTAGTAGATCATGGATTTGCTTTTTAGGGACTTTTTTAATCACCAAAGGCAAGGCAATATTTTGGGCCACTGTTTTCCAGGGGAATAAACCATACTCTTGTAAAATTACACTGATTTCCTCATGGGGTTTCTCCAAAGGTTTATGCTGGTAATAGACTGCTCCTTTGGTTGGAGGCAATAAACCAGCCATCACATGCAACAAAGAACTTTTCCCACAACCAGAAGGACCAATCACAGCCCAACGTTCACCGAATCCCACGGTTACATGTACAGCGCACAAAGCAGGAAAGCTCTCTTTTCTTTTACCTGGATAATCCAAATCCACATGCTTTAGCACTATCATAAATTTCCCTATCCAATCGCATTTTATTGAATAAAACCTGTATCTACCATCTCTTCATAACCATAGGGCGCAGGAATCAGCTTTCTTGCTACCAACCAATCCACCACCCTGGATACCCCTTCTTCATCAGGTATTGCTTTGGGAGTATAGGTCACAAAAGGATAGGTTTGTGCCAGCTCTGCAGGTACATTGGCAACTTGCAAACTAAAATCCCGGTATTCATCTGGATGTTCGTTCAATAAAGTCATAGCCTCCCAATATGCGGCTAACATCTTCTCAACTTCCGGTCGTTTTTCATCAATGGCTGTTTGGGTCATGGCTACCACAGATTGGGATAAATTTACATCAAACATTGTATCATCAATCACAACATGCGCCCCAGACATAACTGCATAAGCAGCCAAGGGATCCGGCAAAATGGCAGCTTGGATATCCTTTCCTTGGAGTAAAGCTTCCACCCGCAACATTAAATTGGGCATATTCACTTTTGTGATTGTATCTTTATCCAAATGTTCAAGACCTTCAAATTGTTCAAACAAAAAATCCATCATGGTATTGGTAGAAATAGCTACTTTGGCACCTAGGAGATCAGAAGGGACTTGAATACCGCTTTGGGGAGAGGATACCACTAAAAAACGTCCCTCTTCAGGAACAGCCCCTAAAGCAATGGCAACGGTTTTCATGTCTGTGCCACCCTTTTTTAACAGCCCTTGTACAATCATATCTGTCATCATTCCATCCAGTTCACCAGCTTCCACAGCTGTTGCTTGGGCTTGGCCACTGTTAAAGGGCAATAATTCCACAGATACCCCGTGTTTTTCAAATAAACCTTCCTTTTGGGCCACAAAAAAAGGAACACTATCATCAATGTTCAGTAAACCAATTTTTAATGTCTTTTCTTGGTTACAACCAGCCATACAAGCACAAAAAACGAACACCAAACAAACAAGCACTAACTTTTTTACTGGTTTCACTATACCGCCTCCTGTAAATCCTTCGTTTCTCCATAAAATCTTTTTCCTTTGTCCTCTCAATTCCTGCCTCTTCAATCAATTTTGCTCTTAAATCATCCATTAAATTACATAAAACAACAAATAATTATTGGTATATTTTATTCTTTATCTATAGATAATGTCTATTTTTCCTTTGACTCTCCTTTTCTCGGGAATAAATATGATATAATAAAAAATTAGAAAACAGATTAGGAGGAGTTCTCGTTGAATTTACTCATTATGGGTCCCCCTGGTGCGGGCAAAGGCACCCAAGCAGAAGTGTTGGTCAAAGAATTGAAGATACCGCATATTTCCACTGGCGATATGTTTCGGGCTGCCATTGCCGCAGGCACAGAAATGGGAAAAAAGGCCAAGGAATATATGGATAAGGGTGAATTGGTTCCAGATGAAGTAGTCATTGGAATGGTCAAAGATCGTTTATCCCAAGAAGACTGCCAGCAAGGATTTCTATTGGACGGCTTCCCCCGTACAGTGGAACAAGCCCAGGCATTGGATGCTACCATGGATTCCTTGGGATTACAATTGAACGGGGTTATTAATATTATTGTTCCTTTGGAGCGTTTGATGGACAGGCTTACAGGAAGAAGAGTTTGTAAAAATTGTGGCGCATCCTATCATGTCATCTTCAATCCCCCTCAAGTTGAGAATAAATGTAATTCTTGTCAAGGGGAGCTTTATCAACGCTCTGATGACAATGCAGAATCCGTGGGTACCAGACTCCAAGCCTATGAAGACAATACCAAGCCACTGATCGATTATTACCAGAAAAAAGGCGTATTGTTCAATATCAATGGGGATCAAGAAATCAAACAAGTATTAACGGATATCTTAACAGCATTGTCTCCTGCACAATAAATCTGCTAAAGGAAAAGCAGCAAATTAGCACCGTTATTTTATCCCAAAAGGGCAAAGGATTTATCTCCTTTGCCCTTCGTTTTTTTACGATTTATTTTATCGTCAGTTTGATAAAACATATGAGTTCCATTTTCTTCAAACAACCATATCATGGCTAAATTTCTCTGTAAAAACACATCTAAACAGTATGCCATCAAACTCACGTTATTTTATTCTAGGATGCTTGAGAAGTTTTATCATTAATCCCGGCGCAATGCCACAATGGGATCCATTCTGGCTGCTTTGTTGGCTGGCAACATACCAAACACAATCCCAATGGCAGCGGAAAAACCAAAGGCCAGGAGCACAATCCACCAGGAAACCACCGGAGGCCAGCCGCCAATGGTGGCGATTAAGGTAGAACAACCAATGCCCAATAACATCCCAATGATCCCGCCTAGGGAACACAGTACCACAGATTCAATGAGAAATTGAATGAGAATATCTTTGCGCCTTGCACCC
>CATZDY010000044.1 GCA_958417755.1 uncultured Peptococcaceae bacterium | reverse complement strand
GCTCACAATCGTCACCTTCCTAAATCCTGCGAGAATATAAAAGAATTCTGTTTTTCTAAAGGGAATCCTGCCATCAACAAGAGCAGGAAGCATAAAATATTTTACCAATCAATGAAATAGCGAACCATTCTTTCTACTAATCAACAGGATTGTTATTTCCAACAATCCCATTGAATTTGGTTACAAGCACAGTACAACTTGTCCTTGGTTCTTGCATTAGCAGAAGGTTCGCTTTTCTATCAAACAAGTTTTATATTTTTCTGAGATAGGGGACTTGAATTGCCCCCTTATCTCTTATCATTCCAAGGTTTTATTCCATGCATTTACTTGGCATAATCCACCACCCGGGTTTCCCGAATGATAATGACCTTAATTTGACCAGGATAATCCAATTCATTCTCCACTTTTTTGGCAATTTCCCGCACCAAACGAACAGCGCCTAAATCATCTACTTTATCCGGCTTGACCATAATCCGAATTTCCCGTCCAGCCTGGATGGCATAGGATTTATCCACACCATCAAAGGCGCAGGCGATTTCTTCTAATTTTTGCAAACGACGAATATAATTTTCCAAAGTCTCCCGCCGGGCCCCTGGACGGGCAGCGGAAATGGCATCTGCAGCTTGCACCAAAACAGCCACAATGGTCTGGGGCTCTTCATCGCCATGATGAGCAGCAATGGCATGGAGCACCTCATTATTTTCCTTGTATTTCTTGGCTAAATCCACGCCAATGGCCACATGGGGTCCTTCCACTTCATGATCCACTGCTTTGCCTATATCATGCAACAATCCCGCCCGTTTGGCCAATTGTACATCTGCCCCCAATTCTGCAGCCATGAGACCAGCCAAATGGGATACCTCGATGGAATGGTTCAGAACATTCTGCCCATAGCTTGTACGATACATCAAACGTCCTAATAAATGAATCAATTCCGGGTGCAGACCATGAATTCCTGTATCAAAGGTAGCTTGTTCTCCAGCTTCTTTGATCTGTACATCCAATTCCTTCTGGGCTTTTTCCACCATTTCTTCAATTCTAGCAGGATGGATCCGCCCATCCACAATCAATTTTTCCAAAGCCATTCTGGCCACTTCCCGCCGAATGGGATCAAAACCTGATAGAATCACTGCTTCCGGGGTATCGTCAATAATCAAATCAATGCCTGTTAAGGTTTCAAAAGCTCTGATGTTCCTTCCTTCCCGGCCAATGATGCGACCTTTCATTTCATCACTGGGTAAAGGAATCACCGCCACTGTGGTTTCAGCCACATGATCCGCTGCACAACGCTGAATAGCTAAGGAAATAATTTCTCTGGCTTTCTTTTCCCCTTCATCCTTGGCTTTATCCTCAATGGATTTGATGAGCTTTGATGCCTCGTGTTGCATCTCCTTTTCCACATCAGCCAATAAAATCTGTTTTGCTTCTTCTGAAGTAAGACCTGAGATTCTTTCCAATTCCAGCAATTGTTGATTGAGCAATTCACTTAATTTGTTCTTTGCTTCTTCCATTTCCACATCTTTACGGTTTAACAATTCCTCTTTCTTTTCTATTACTTCTGTTTTCCGATCCAATGCTTCTTCCTTTTGAACCAAACGGCGCTCTGACCGCTGTAGTTCATTCCGTCGTTCTTTATTCTCTTTTTCCATTTCATTGCGGAGCTTTAGCACTTCTTCCTTTGCTTCTAACAGTGTTTCACGTTTTTTTGCTTCCGCAGCTTTTTGGCTATCCTCAACGATCTTTGTTGCCTGGGCTTCTGCTGAAGCAATCTTTGCCTCTGCAATGGATTTCCGGACATAATAACCCAGGACAAAAGCGATCAATATTGATATGATAATAATAGCAATGATATTGCCCTGCACATAGTTCACCTCCTACATTTAAGATATCAAAATTTTCACATTAAATAAAAAAATACCGAGTCGTTAGCTCGGCAGAAAAAGAATCGGTACTACACTTATCCTCTCTTCTCTTTTCAATTCTCCCCCAGCATGATAAACCCCTTTTAACAGCATACCACGGCTATCTTTTATTGAATTGAAAACCACATATTTCTCTTATTTAGGCTATCGAAAAGCTCTTTTGAGCTGCAGACCAATCTTTTTTCTACCGAATCAAATTGTACATTTTTTTCATGCTACTGTCAAGAATAATCAGTTTTCGGGTACTTTTCCAGGCTTTTGCAAACCCCGCTGATGATCTCACTGGTAAAGCCCCTGCGCCATAAATAAGCAGACAATTTCATCCTATCAAGCTCATCCCCAGATGACATCTTTTTACTGGCAAGTTTTAAAGCAGCCTCATATTCTTGTTGCTCGTCAATTTTGCTCATCTGCTCTTGGATGATATCTTCAGCAATCCCCTTTTGCTTTAGTTCTAAGGCCAACCGTTTCTTGCCCATGGGTTTTTGTAACAAACGTTGTTTGATATAACCCCTGGCATAGGCTTCATCATCCAACAGGTTATATTCTTGTAAAAACAAAATAACCTCTTCAATGAGCCGGGGCTCTGCTCCTTTATGACATAATTTTTCCTCCAATTCTTTTATACTGTGATTGCGACGGGATAAAATACGAAAGGCCATGGATTTTACCTGGCGTAATTTATTTTCACTTTGCATGCTGCACACCAACTTTATTCAGATAATGGGGTGTCCCCTATCCCTGCCATTCATTAAGCTTCAGGGAAAATCTGAGGCGCTGGTTTCTCCTCTGTACTTTCTTGTTGTTTTAAGGGCAAACCAAATTTTTCTCTTAATTTTCCTTCGATTTCTTTCAAGATATCAGGGTTTTCTTTCAAATATTCTTTTACATTTTCTCTACCCTGGCCCATTCTATCATCCCCATAGGAATACCAAGCCCCGCTTTTGTTCACAATATCAGCCTCCACAGCCATATCCAAAACCGTTCCTTCTGGAGAGGCTCCTACGCCATACATAATATCAAAATCCGCTTGTTTAAAGGGCGGTGCTACTTTGTTTTTTACCACCTTTACCCGGGTGCGATTGCCCACCACATCGCTACCCTGTTTAAGGATTTCCACTTTGCGCACCTCTAACCGAAGGGAAGCGTAAAATTTCAAAGCCCTACCCCCTGGGGTGGTTTCCGGGTTGCCAAACATAATCCCCACTTTTTCTCTCAATTGGTTGATGAAAATATTAACCGTATTGGACTTACTGGTAATCCCTGTGAGCTTGCGCAAGGCTTGGGACATCAAACGGGCTTGTAAACCCACATGGGCATCACCCATTTCTCCGTCGATTTCAGCTTTGGGTACCAAAGCCGCTACACTATCAATGACCACCAAATCAACCGCTGCGCTCCGCACCAATGCCTCGCAAATTTCCAGGGCTTGTTCCCCGGTATCTGGCTGGGAAACCAATAGATTATCAATATCAACCCCAATGTTGCGGGCATAATTGGGATCCAAGGCGTGTTCAGCATCAATAAAGGCAGCAATGCCTCCCATCTTCTGGGCCTCGGCAATGATATGTAAGGCCACTGTGGTTTTACCCGAAGACTCAGGGCCAAAAATCTCCACCACCCGTCCCCGGGGCACTCCTCCCAATCCCAAAGCCACATCCAAGGATAAAATCCCTGTGGGAATGGTTTCTATATTCATTTTAGCTGATGCATCGCCTAATTTCATGATAGCCCCTTTGCCAAACTGACGTTCTATTTGGGTCAAAGCAGCTTCCAATGCTTTTTGCTTTTCTTCCACCATATGCTACAAATCTCCTTTCCCCTATGTCCTTGTATAGAAGAACACAAAGAACCAATTCTTTTGTACTTCTTTCCTTAGCCTGCACAGTATGCCTCTGGTCTCATAGAGGGATCGTAAAATTCAAAAGAGCCTGGTTGTTTCCACAACCAGGACTCTAAGCCCAATTAATCCGCCAACCGGCTTCTGGCTGGTTCCACACTAATCCTACGCCCTTTGACTGTACTATGATGCATATAATTGATCACACAATTGGCCCATTCTTCATCCACTTCCACAAAGGCGAATTTTTCAAAAATATTGATATCTCCCACCAAATTGGGAGGAATACCGGTTTCGTCGGAAAGCAATCTGACCAATTCCACGGGCCTGATATTGTCTTTTCTCCCTAAGGTCATGAACAGGCGCACCATCCCTGGTTTAGCCCCAGTATTGCCATATCCCGATGATTCCGCTGTACCCTCTGTTCCCATGGGGCCAAAGGACATCTTTAATGCTGCTGCAGCAATATCCACGGGATCATAATCATCCAACAAAGGATCTACCAAATCCCGATAATAAGCCAACTTTCCATCTCCTATGATTTGCCGCAGCTTTTCCACCAAACCTTCTTTTTGACGTTCAGCCACATCAGCTAAGCTGGGAAGGCGTTCCCGGCGTATACGGGTTTTGGTCAAATTTTCAATAAGCCGCAACTGTTTATAATCCCTGGGAGGAACCAAGGTAATGGCCATACCGGCTTTTCCGGCTCTTCCTGTACGGCCAATGCGGTGAATATAAAATTCCACATCCTGGGGAATATCGTAATTGATGACATGGGAAATGCTTTCAATATCAAGTCCCCGGGCAGCCACATCCGTGGCAGCCATGATTTCCACTTGTCCAGTTTTAAAACGCCGGAGCACTTGGTTTCTTTGGTATTGACTCATATCCCCATGCAGACCAGCTGCAGCATACCCTCTGGCTTGTAGGCCGCTGACCAATTCATCCACACCCCGTTTGGTACGACAAAACACAATGGCTCTTTGTAAATCCAAGGTATCCAGCAAACGGGCCATGGTATCCAATTTATCTTTTTCCTTGGTTTCATAATACACTTGCTCAATCTGGGGCACTGTAAGATTGTTCTTGCTCACAGTAATAAATTCCGGTTCATGCAAATACCGTTGGGCTAAACCCAAAATCTCTTGGGGCATGGTAGCGGAAAAAAGTAAAGTTTGCCTTTTTTGCGGCGTGTTTTTTAAAATTGCTTCAATATCTTCCACAAATCCCATATCCAGCATTTCATCCGCTTCATCCAACACCACCATATTGATGTTATCCAAATGCAATGTTTTGCGATTCAGATGATCCAACAAACGGCCAGGCGTACCGATGACCACATGTACTCCCTGCCGCAGGCTCCTTATCTGCCGATCAATGGGCTGTCCCCCATAAATAGGCAAAGTACGCACCCGGCGCTGACGCCCGATTTTTGATATTTCCTCTGCCACTTGAATGGCCAATTCCCGGGTTGGGGTTACCACCAAGGCTTGTATGCCCCCTTTGGTATTGATTCTTTCCACAATGGGAATACCAAAGGCTGCGGTTTTCCCTGTACCTGTTTGCGCCTGTCCAATGACATCTTTGCCTTCCAGTAAAAAGGGGATGACTTTGGCCTGAATTGGCGTGGGTTCTTCAAAACCCATGTCCATCAAGGCTTGACCCACTCGTCTTCCTACTTTTAATTCTCCAAAATTTACATATTCGCTTCCAGCGGACATCCAAACAACTGCCTTTCATCAATAAAATAAAACTTTGTGCACAACAAATCAATCCTTGGGCAAATGGGCTTCAATCATGTTCAGAGCCTGTTGCACAGTATCTTGGCGAATTTCTTGCCGCATGCCGGAAAGTCGTAATTCCCGGACATCCAAAACATCGCCAAAGGACAAACCCAGATAAACCAAGCCCACTGGTTTTTCTATGCTTCCGCCCCCGGGACCAGCAACTCCTGTAATGGAAATCCCCATATCAGCGCCCAAAAGTCGTTTTACCCCCAAGGCCATGGCCTTGGCAACTTGGGAACTAACCGCTCCATAGCACAACAAATCATCTGTCTGAACGCCTAATACTTGTTCCTTCACATCATTATGATAGGCCACAATCCCTCCACGAAAATACTGTGAGCTACCAGCAACCTCTGTGAGCACAGAGGACAAAAGACCACCGGTACAGGATTCCGCAGTGGCTAGAGTCAGATCTTTATCTTTGAACCAGCTGCCAAGCATAGCAGCCTTTGCTATGATCTTTTCCACTTCGCACCGTCCCATTGTTATACATTGACAAAGTTAACTGTTATTCTTTCTAGCTAAAGCATAAAAATCCCTGCTAGATTTCCAACACAATCCAAATATCTTCCCCATCATATGAAGACAAGGAGCTAACAAATCAATAGGGCTATTCATTTGCTATTATTGGTAGTATTCCCCAAATATACTGCATCATAAAATCTATGCGTAAAAATTTTTTAAGAGATAGAAAAAATACATGAATATATTGTTTTATTTGCCCATAGCAAAAGGGCAGACAATGGTCCGCCCTTTTATGAATCACATAATTGAATTTGTTTAGCTAGCTTTCTTTTCCCCAGCAATCATTTTTCTTAGGATATCTCCAGATATCTTTTCCTGTTCCAATAAAAGGGATACCACATGCCTCAAGATTTCTTTGTATCCTTGGAGACACTCCCGGGTTTTTTCTTCTTGTTCTTGTAAAATATCTGTTACCACCCGGTGCCTCAAGCCTTGGGGTACAATATCCAAATCCACCACCCCCAGGGTGGACATACCACCTTTGACAATTTGATCCGCCACAGATATGGCTTGCTGATAGTCATTGGCTGCCCCGGTGCTGCGGTTGCCCAAAACAATCTCCTCAGCCAAGGCGCCGGCCAACATCACAGCAATTTGATTATCCAGCTGTTCTTTGGTATATAAATAACTATCATCCTCTGGGGTTTGGCGCATATACCCCAAGGCTTGTCCCCTAGGGGTCACTGTTAGCGTGGATACAGAACCGGGCCGGACCCATTCACTCATCAAGGCATGGCCTGCTTCGTGTACTGCTACTCGTTCCAATTCAGCCTGGGCTGGACGGCGATCCAGTTTTTCTCCCATCATCACTTTATCCACTGCTTCATGAAAATGGCGCTGGCTGATTTCAGCAACCCCTTCCCGCATGGCCAAAATGGCTGACTCATTGGTTAAACTTTCCAAATGAGCCCCGCTAAATCCAAAGGTATCCTTGGCAATGGCTTCTACGGAAACATCTTCAGCCAAAGGCTTGTTGCGCATATGCAACTGCAAAATTTCTATTCTTCCTTGCTTGTCCGGCAAATCCACCTTGACCTGCCGATCAAAGCGTCCAGGACGCAACAAAGCGGGATCCAACATATCCACTCGGTTGGTGGCAGCCATGAGCAAGACCCTTACTTTGTCATCCATGCGCAACCCGTCCATTTCCACCAGCAATTGATTTAATGTTTGATCATACTCCAAATGGTTGGTAGCCTGCCCTCTTTTGCCTCCCAATATCTCCACTTCATCAATAAAAATCAAGGCATTATTTTTCCCTGCTTTTTTGGCCAAAGTCCGGGCAGTCTGAAACAATTTCCGCACCCTCTGGGCACCTACCCCAGCATACATTTCAATAAACTCACTTCCACTGGTGGATACAAAGGCTGCATCCGTATAACAAGCAGCAGCTTTGGCCAATAAAGTCTTTCCTGTCCCTGGAGGTCCGGTGAGCAATATACCTTTTAAGGGCCGGATACCCAGGGATTTTATTTGTTGATGGTATTTGATAAAATCAAGGGCTTCTTTCAATTCATTGATGGCTGTGGCCTGACCCCCAATATCAGCAAAGGTTATTTTTTGGGCAATCACTGTTTCTTTTTGAAAGGCGCCATTGCCAGTCAAACCTTTATTCTTGGCTATCCAATATACAGCAAGACCAGCGATTCCCAAAAAGACAAAGGGAATGATATCATAGCCAGAAATACCCAGATATATCACCAGAGCCAAAGCCAATCCTGCTACTATTTCTTTCACCATTTTGCGCATTACCCCCTTGTTACCCCTTGGATCCCTTGTTGTGGCAAATCCGCTGGTATCTTGGCATACAGATAATGCTCATCCTTTTCCAGTTGTACATAAACTGCTTGGGGGTTCATAAAAACTTTGGCCAATACCCCCTTATCTACAGCTTGGCTGATAATGGCTTGTTCCATTTCCCGGTAATTGCCCCGCACCATTGCTTCATAAATAGCAAATTCACTATGATGCAAGAGTTCCTCCAACTCCCCATTACGTTGATCTGCAATGGTTAAAGTAAATTCTTTCTTCCCCATCACCTGTTCCAAGGCTTGGTATAAATCTGCATAGGATTGGGCTATATTGTCTACTTTTCCAAGATCCACAGAAATATCAGTTTGCTCTTTTTCTTTTTCAATTTGATAGCTTTGTATCAACACATTATCTTGCAAAAAACTTTCCAGAGGATTGGCATATTGTAAGGTATTATAAACCCAACGCCCTCCAAACAAAAGGCCTAAACCTAAGCACAGGAAAAGAACCACTAAATCTACTCGAAATCCATGCCAGCGCATGCCATCATTCCTTTCCTAAGTCAGCATAAAATAAATCTTCAAGAAATTCTAACTATTTTTCATAAATTATCCTCATTTTAAAAAAGTTAATTTTATTGCAAAATAAGCACAATAAAAATAATTCATACTATATATTCCTTATATTACGATTTATTATTTATATTCATATATTTTATTCCATATCTCATATCAATGTTTAATTATAGCATAAAATAAATAATTTTGTGCAGTAAACCAATGGGAATAGAGTTACCCTTCTTTTTCAATAAAAAAAGTCGCCTAAGCGACAACAATAATGAATATACCATACTCCTATAACAAAGGATTAAAATCCTCCTTTTTTAATCACAGACCAACTTCGATTGAAATAATCAATGCCCGACCATACAGTAAATAAGATAGCAACCCATAGGGATACTTGCTGCAGGATATTCCACACCATCACAGCTTCCGAAGGAGCTGCCATACTACCTGTCAAAACATAGCCAATTAACAATGGTAAATCCTTTAAAATCAACAATGAAATGGCAATGATCTGGGTTACGGTTTTAATTTTACCCAATTTACCTGCAGCAATGATCGTTCCTTCTGCAGCAGCCAGGGTCCTTAATCCTGTCACTGCAAATTCCCTGCCAATGATAATTACTGCTACCCATGCTGGCAAGCGCTGTAACTCTACCAAAGCAATCAAAGCAGCGGATACCAACAATTTATCCGCCAGGGGATCCATCAGCTTGCCTAAGGTTGTGATTAAGCGTCTTTTCCTGGCAATATAGCCATCTAAGCCATCTGTACTGGCTGCCAAGATAAAGACCGCTGCCGCAATATAATCCCCGTATTTGACATTTAAAGAAAGGACAAGCAAAAAAACAGGGATTAAAAATATGCGAATTAAGGTAAGCTTATTGGGCAGGTTCATGGGCCAATCAGCTCCCCGTGTAAGTCATAGACATCAGTATGAAGGATTTTTACCCGCACCATATCTCCTGGGTGCAAAACCCGCCCCTGGGCCTGCAATACCACAGTGCCATCAACCTCCGGACTATCCCATTGGGACCGCCCGATGTATACATTTGCCTTCTCCTCAGGCCCTTGCTCCACCAAAACGTCCAATACCTTTCCTAGATGCCGGGCATTGCCAGCCTTGGAGATTTCCTGCTGACAAAGCATGGCTTTTTGATAGCGCTCTTCCTTTTCCCTTTCTGGCACTTGGTAGGGCATTTTCTCTGCCGCAGTACCTTCTTCAGGGGAAAATTGAAAAACACCTGCTTTTTCAAAACGCATCTTTTTCATAAAATCCAGCAACATAGCGAAATCTTCAGAATTCTCCCCAGGAAAGCCAACCATAAAGGTGGTACGCAAGGCTATGTCAGGAATTGTTTGACGCAAATTGTGAATTAAGGTTTCCACTTCTTCCACCGTACCCTTTCGGTTCATAGCCTGCAGAATCCGTGGACTGGCATGTTGCAAAGGTAAATCCACATAACGACACACATTATCATTTTGGGCCATGGTTTCAATCAATTCCGGGGTAAATCCTGTGGGATAACAATACATGAGCCGTATCCATGGCACACCTAAGGAAGCGATTCTTTGGACCAAAGTAGCCAGCTGTGGTTTTCCCTTTTCCTTCAATCCATAAGCAGTGGTATCCTGGGCAACCAAGATGACTTCCTTGACCCCTCTTTCCAACAAAAGAGATACTTCCTGCAAAATGTGATCCATGGGCCGACTATGATATGCCCCGCGGATGGACGGAATGGCACAATAGGCACAACAATTGCTACATCCTTCGGCAATCTTGACATAAGCATAATGGGAGGGGGTAGTCAGTATCCTAGGCATTGTTGCACAAAAAGAAAAGGAAGGGGCCCCCACTTGACAAAACCGCTCCCCTTGTAAAGCCAAAGCAACCAAATCAGCCACTTGAGGCACATAGCCTGTGCCAAAAACCCCGTCTATTTCCGGTATTTCTTCTAACAAGACAGCACCATATCGTTGGGCAAGGCAACCAGACACTAACACAGCTTTTGTTTTACCCGCCTCTTTATACTGTACTGCTTCAAAGATAACAGAAATAGCCTCTTCTTTGGCTGGCGTAATAAAGCCGCAAGTATTCACAATAATGACTTCCGCCTCTTGCACATCCTCCACAATATGATAGCCTTGTTCATTGAGAATACCTAACATCCATTCAGTATCCACCATATTTTTTGCACAACCCAAACCAATGATATTCACTTTGGTGGCCATACCAGCAATCCCTTCAAAATAACTTTATGGTAATCCATGCTTATAACAAATCATAACCAAAATACCTGGGTTAGGGCCCATTACCCAAGGGAAAACAATACAAAGACCTCAAAATGTCCTTAAATTATCAAATTGCAAAGGAATTTCCCATTCTTGATCTTTAATCAGTTTCATGGCAGCTTGTAAATCATCTCTATTTTTACCACTCACCCGGACATGATCTTGCTGTATGGCAGCCTGCACTTTGATTTTGCTATCTTTGATTAATTTTACAATTTTTTTGGATAAATCTTTATCCAAACCTTGAATCAAATCCACTTTTTGGCGCACAGTATCCCCAGCAGCTTTTTCTATTTTTCCGTAACGCAATGATTTTAATTGCACGCCCCGTTTTACCAATTTTGACTCTAAAATATCCACCACATTTTTTAATTTAAAATCATCATCAGAAAACAACATCAAGGAATCTTCTTCCAACTCAATTTTACTTTTACTCCCTTTAAAATCAAAGCGATTGATGATCTCCTTTTGGGCTTGGTTCACTGCATTGCTTACTTCTTGTAAATCAATGTTCGATACAATGTCAAAGGTATTATCCTTAGCCATAAAGCACCTCCCATGCTCTCTTTCATGCAAAAGCCATTTCATCATGTATATCAAATATTCTACACGATACCCCTGGCAATTTATACCCATTTCATAAAACCCATCCTTATTTCCCTGGTCCAAAGCATTTCCACAATATCCAATTGTTTCAACCCTTAAGGATAAAATACCTTTATCCCATTGCTAGAAAGGCAAAACATTTTTGATTTGCCCAGAATAGCCCACGAAAAAACAGAGGCAACAATCCGTACCCCTGCTTATATTTCCTACAGAATGACTGAACAACAAGACAAACTTTCTAGCCTACCCGCGTTGTAAGGCAAAACAATGGGAAATAGGCATTCCATATCATTTCATTGATATAAGTTTATTTTTTTAATCATTGTTCTTACGTGGGCTACTGTTTTTGCCCTTTGGCGGGCGTTTGGAAGAAGCCTCCTTTTTCGCTGCCTCCAATTCCTCTGGCTCCGGAGGAACTGCTTCTTTGCGTGAAAGCTTTAAACGGCCCTGTTGATCATAACCAATGGCTTTCACCAAAATGCTGTCCCCTTCTTTTACCACATCTTCTGTTTTGGCCACCCGATGGTGAGCCAATTGGGAAATATGCACCAATCCCTCTTTGCCCGGTACGCCCAATACCCCGGGAATGACTTCTACAAAACAACCAAAATCAGTGACCCTGGTCACCTTGCCATGATAAATTTGTCCGGTCTCCACGTCTTTGGTCAAGGTTTCAATAATTTGCAAAGCCTTTTCCCCACCTGTGGCATCAACAGAAGAAATAAATACCCGGCCATCGTCTTCTATATCAATATCAGCCCCGGTTTCTTCCACAATTTTACGAATGATTTTACCACCAGCCCCAATGACATCCCGAATTTTATCAGGATCAATGCTGGTATGAATGATGCGAGGCGCATAGGGAGATAATGCCTCCCTGGGACCCTCCAACACAGTGGTCATTTTCCCCATGATATGCATTCTAGCTTCATAAGCCTGGGCCAAAGCCCGCTCCAATACTGCAGGGGTAACCCCAGCAATTTTAATATCCATCTGCAAGGCTGTGATGCCTTCTTTGGTTCCTGCCACTTTAAAATCCATGTCTCCCAGATGATCCTCAATACCCTGGATATCTGTTAAAATGGCCACTTCGTCCCCTTCTTTAATCAGCCCCATGGCTGCTCCAGCAACCGGGGCTTTAATGGGCACGCCGGCGTCCATTAAGGCCAAGCAACTGCCACAAACACTGGCCATGGAGGAAGAACCATTGGATTCTAAAACTTCGGATACAATACGAATGGTATAAGGAAAGCTTTCTTCTGAGGGAATCACGGCTTCCAAAGCTTTCTCTGCCAAAGCACCATGGCCTATCTCCCTACGACCAGGGGAACGCATGGGACGGGTTTCACCTGTGCTATAGGGAGGGAAATTATAGTGATGCATATAGCGTTTGGTTTCTTCTGTCCCCAAACCATCAATCCGCTGTTCATCGGAAATAGCGCCCAAGGTTAGCACAGACAAGACCTGGGTTTGTCCCCGGGTAAACAGGCCTGTCCCATGGGTACGGGGCAACAGCCCCACTTCTACGGTAATGGGTCGTACTTCATTCAAGGCCCGGCCATCAATCCGAACTTTATCCCGTAAAATAGCATTCCGAAACATTTTTTTCTCCACAGATTCAAAAACCTTTAAAATCTCTTTTTCTTGCTCTGGATAGTTCTCTACACATTGTTCCAAAACTTCTGTTTTGATTTGCTCAAAGTAGCGTTCCCTATCTTTTTTGGCCATTTTTGTTTCCACACAATGGAAAATGGCTGCACTGATTTTTTCTGTGGTCAATGTTTCTACTTCCTGCTGCAAAGATGCCTCAGGTTCCTCTGTTTCACAAACTACCTTTTCTGAGGCCAATCCCAAGGCCATGGCTTCTGCCCGGAACTCCTCAATAAAGGACACAATTTCTTTGATTTTTTCATGGCCCATGGATATGGCTTCCAGCATCACATGTTCAGGAACCTCTTTGGCCTTGGCCTCCACCATCATCACAGCATCTTTGGTACCAGCAACCACCAAATGCAAGTCGCTTTGCTCCGCTTGCTCTTGGTTGGGATTGATCAAAAGCTGACCATTTACCCGTCCCAAAATAACGCCTCCAATGGGCCCGGCAAAGGGAGCTTCACTCAAATGCAAAGCTGCGGAAGCACCTACCATAGCAGCAATTTCCGGCGCATTGTTCTGATCCACTGACATCACAGTGGCAATCACCTGTACTTCATGGCGAAAGGTTTTGGGAAACAAAGGACGAATGGGTCTATCGATTAATCTGCCGGATAATACGGCTTTTTCACTGGGCCTTGATTCCCGCTTAATAAATCCCCCTGGAATCCTTCCCACAGCATATAAACGCTCTTCATAATCCACTGTAAGAGGGAAAAAATCGATTCCTTCCCGAATCCCCTGGGCCATGGTGGCTGTTACCAACACCACGGTATCCCCATACCGCACGGAAACCGCTCCACTGGCCTGTTTAGCCAATCTGCCGGTTTCCAGAATCATTTTTCTGCCGCCAATGTTAATCTCCTTTTTCAGGATGTTTTGTTCTGGCATTCAAAGTCAAACCTCCGTATATCTATGCATTTTTTTACAACTGTTAAATATTCTATCCATTTTATAGTATTTCCTGCCTAAGCAACAAAAAATACCATCAAATGCTTCTTTCGCTTATTTCTTGGCCTTTTGCATGTTTGACAAAAAAATATCTAAATTCTTTCAAAGAATGTCTACCATTTTATTGCTTGGAAGATAAAAAGAGAGCGGTATACCGCTCTCTTTTCTACCTTATTTACGTAAACCAAGTTTCTCAATAATGGTACGATACCGATCAAAGTTTCGATCCCGTAAATAGTTCAACAAAGCGCGCCGTTTTCCCACCATCTTTAAAAGACCCCGCCGGGAATGATGGTCTTTTTTGTGGATTTTTAGATGCTCTGTCAAGCTATTGATCCGCTTGGTCAAAATAGCGATTTGAACCTCAGGAGAACCTGTATCGTTTTCATGGGTTTTATACTGGCCAATCACTGTTTGTTTTTCTTCTGTAGAAAAAGCCATGTTCTTCACCTCCTTGCTCCGGGATAATCGCTGCGGGCCAAGCAAACCGTCGGAGATACCAATTCCCTAGCCTGCAGTTCCAGCAATATAAGGGACTTACCCTCATTTACCTATAATGGTAATCACCAAGCGACCGCCCGGTATGTCCTTGGCAACAATATCAAACATGCGCCCGGATTGAGCAAAAAAGCCACGAAATCTAGTGGCCGTGGCAATACGTCCCGGTAACCCATTGGCTGCAGCCTGAATGTCTTCTATGCTTATTTTATCCTGGCGTATGTCTTTTAAACGTTTTTGGGCATGCTCAGTAATGATAATCCGCATCATGGCCATCCTTTTCAAAAAAAGGCGCCGGATCGCATCAATCGGTAATCTTCCTCCTGGGATAGAAAAGCATACAAGGCATCTTGAAAAGCAGTTATCTTTCCATTTTGCACTTCTGCTTTGCTATAGATATCCTCCAATTCATTTTTCAGCTGTTGAAATTCTTCACTTAAGCAAATGACTGCAATATGATTGAGCCATTTTTTAATTTGGTCCTCAGGAGAATCAAGTTTAGGAACGTTCATGTCAACGTCTCCTTTTCCCATATAACCCAAAACACATGACACAGACTAAATTATAGTAGCACAGGTTTGCTGAAAAGTAAACGAAAGAATCCTTGCTCTATGACACCAATATCCTGGCGCATCATTGGCGTTATTCTATCATAAAAACACCCTCTAGGCTACCCATAAAATTCTGTTCTCACCCTGCTGACATCCCGTTGGATTTGGGCTATCAATTCATCCACCGAGGCAAAACGCCGTTCCTCCCGCAAACGATTGGTAAAATACACTTTGATTTCCTTATTGTATAAATCCCCCTGAAAATCCAATAGATGCACTTCTAAATTTCGTAAAGCTTGGGATCCTTGAAAGGTTGGTTTTTCCCCAATATTGGCTACTCCAATATATTCTTCCCCTTCCACAGCAATTCTTACGGCATACACCCCATTGGCTGGCGCAATCAGTTGCTCATCCAAACAGATATTGGCTGTGGGAAAGCCCAATACGCGCCCTCGTTTGTCCCCAGCCACCACTTTTCCAGCCCAAAAGGGATAATATCCCAAATACTTTTTAGCCTCAGCCACATCGCCTTGTAACAATACATTGCGAATCAACGTACTACTCACAGGCTTCCCCTCAACAGTTACCGGAGGAATGGCTTCCAATTGGAAATGAAATTTTGAGGCAGCCTGAGCCAGGGTTTGGGCATTCCCCTTGCCCCCTTTACCAAAGGTATAATTATAGCCCACAAAAACCTTATTCACTCCAAGCTCTTGGTGCAATATGTCAGCCATAAACTGCTCCGGCGCCAATGCGGCGAAATCAGCGGTAAAGGGAACCAACAACAAAACATCCACACCCATGGCTGCCAACATGTGTTGTTTGGCCTGCTGACTTAATAACATCTGCGGTGCAGTGTCTGCGCATAACACTTGCAACGGGTGGGGATAAAAAGTAAATACTGCAGCTGTCCCCTTATGTTTTTGGGCCTCATCAACCAACCTATGAATCAACTGTTGGTGTCCCAAATGAAGACCATCAAAATTTCCCAAAGCTAAATGCAAATTGGCATATTTTTTTCCAATATTCCGCCAATCCGTATAGATGTCCAATGCTACTTTACCCCCAGTATTTTACACGGCATGCCTTTTGGACAAAACCTTGCGCAACATTTTTTCTATCAAACCAATGATTTCTAAGCCTTTAAGCCAATGCTGAATCTCCTCCTGCCAGCACCTTTTCCGGTTTAAAACAAAGGCCATTTTCCTGCTCCTGTACAAGGGCCACAGCCAAAATACCTTTCAAGGATACCAATTGCACCCTCTGTCCCTTTGCTAGGGCTTTGGGGCAATGGTGAACACCGGGAAGATGCAGCATTGCTCCAGAAACAACAGAACGTATGGCAGACTCTTTTACCATTACCATAGGAAAATGGGCCAAAACACGTTCTATGGGCATCAACATCCCTGCAAGTATATCTTCCCTGGATTTAGCAAGAATTTCTTCCAATGTATAAGCATCTTGTATGCCAAAAGAACCTGCTTTGGTACGCAATAAAAAACGCATATAAGCGCCACACCCTAAGGCATCTCCCATATCAGTGCATAAAGTACGTATATAGGTACCTGCTGAGCAAGAAACATCCAATAAAGCCACTGGTTGATCCTGCTCTTTTTTCCAAGAAACTAATTCCAAGTTATGAATTGTTACCTGTCGGGGCATTCTTTCCACTTCAATGCCTTTGCGGGCCAGCTGGTACAGTTTCGTCCCTTGATGTCGTACTGCGGAAGTCATGGGCGGTATTTGTTGAATTTCCCCTGTAAAATGCGGGAATAAGCGTTTCAATTGCTCAGGGGTTAATTGCCCGGCATCTTGCTCATACACCATTTCTCCAAAGGCATCCCCTGTTTTTGTTTTTTTCCCAAAGGCGATTTCAACGCGATACTGCTTATGATCCGGCAAATAGGCAATGATTTTGGTGGCCCGGCCAAAACAAAGAAGTAAAACCCCAGCAGCAGCAGGATCCAAGGTTCCCGTATGACCGATTTTTTTGATGCCACTCCATTTACGCAAACAATGGACCACATCATGGGAAGTCATACCCGGCGGCTTCAGCACATTCAGCAATCCATTCATCAAAACCCTCCAGGCATGGCATTCACTGCTTCCACACGATACACTTCACTGATAGCAGCAGCCACCACTCTGCGTTTAATGGTTTCTAAGTATCCTTCCAACACACAACCGGAAGCCCTCATATGACCGCCTCCGCCAAACTTATTGGCCAACATCCGTACATCCACATCTCCTTTGGAGCGAAAATTCACCTTATACTTTCCAGGAGACATTTCCTTGAAAAATATGGCCACTTCCACCCCTTTGATACTGCGCAAAATATCGATTAAACCATCTGTATGTTCATCCCTGGCCATTAGGCTATGTAATACATGCAATTCCATAAAAGTCCAAGCCACTTTTCCACAGGGGCTCATCTCCAAATTCTTCATAGCCTCTTCCATGACTTTTAAAGCAACCAAAGGCTTTTCTTCATACAAATTGATGTTAATCCAAGAAGCGGGAATCCCTGTTTCCAATAACCTAGCCACCTGTCTAAAGGTTTTAGCAGTGGTATTTTCGTATTGAAAAGATCCAGTATCTGTAATCAAGGCTACATACAAAAATGCAGCAACCTCAATGGTAAGCGGTACAGCCAATACATCAATCAAATCCATGACAATTTCCCCAGTAGCTGCTGCCTTGGCATCAATATAATTATAGCTACCAACAATTTCCTCACTGGGATGGTGATCTATATTGACCAACATGGCGGCCTCTTCATAAAGTGGCTTTAAAGCGCCTAACCGTTGGGGAACGGAACAATCCAAAGCAACAAAGGTATCATACCCTGTTGCAGCTGTGTTCACTTCATCACCAATACAAAACCGTTCCATCCCAGCAAGAAAAGTTAAGGTTTCGGGCACTGGTTCGGGACTGGCCAGAAGGACCTTTTTTCCCATCTGTTCCAGTACCAAACCCAATGCCGCCACTGAGCCCAAACAATCTCCATCTGGCATTACATGTCCGCTCAGGATAACACTGCGGGATTTTTTTAACGCTTCAGCGATTTCCTCAAGTGTATTCATCCAACAAACCCCTTTAAGCAAGATAACAGGAAAACAACATCCTTACAAATCTTTTTCCTTTCTATCTCCATCAGCAGTTTCTTTGGTTACTTCTTCTAACAAACGAATGATTCTGGTTCCGCTTTGTATGGAATGATCCATTTTAAACGTTAGTTCAGGAGTATACCGCAAACGTATACGCTGCCCCAGTTCACTGCGAATAAAACCTTTGGCTTTTTCCAAAGCCTGCATGGTCTGTTGTTGTTCCTCTTCTTTCCCCAGGACACTGACATAAATTTTAGCATACCGCAAATCACCGGATACTTCCACAGAAGTAATGGTGGCAAAACCTATGCGTGGATCTCGCAAATCATGACGAAACATATCGGATACTTCTTTTTTTACTGCTTCGGCCAACTTTTCCGGCCGGTGGGACATTGAACCCACCCCCTATGCTAATTCCCTTTTAATTGCTTCTGTTGTATAGGTTTCTATGACGTCACCTTCATGAATATCCCCATATTTTTCCAAAGTCACACCACATTCAAATCCTTGTAAAACCTCTTTGGCATCATCTTTAAAACGTTTTAATGAATCCAACTTACCTTCAAAGATGACCACGCCATCCCGAATCAAACGAACCCCACAATCCCTGGTTATTTTCCCCTCTACCACATAACATCCGGCTATGAGCCCCAATTTTGAGGCCTTAAAGATTTTACGCACTTCTACCCGGCCTAAAATAACCTCTTTGATTTCGGGTTCCAATAAGCCGCTCATGGCAGCCTTTACATCCTCTATAGCATCGTAAATCACCCGGTATAAACGGATATCCACCTTTTCAGCTTCCGCCACTTTTCGGGCATTGACATCTGGTCTAACATTAAATCCAATAATAATGGCATTGGAGGCTGACGCCAACATAATGTCTGTTTCCGTAATAGCGCCTACTCCACCATGGATGATATTCAGCTTCACTTCATCAGTGGACAATCTTTCCAAGGACTGCTTCACTGCCTCTACAGAACCTTGCACATCTGCTTTTACAATCAATAATAATTCTTTCACTTGACCTTCTTGAATATGCTTGAACAAATCTTCCAATGTGACTCTGGTGGTTTGTTTCATTTCTTCCTGTCGTTTACGGTTTTCCCGCTTTTCAGCAATTTGACGGGCTGTTTTTTCATCCGATAAACCGTAGAACAAATCTCCAGCCAAGGGAACATCATGAAATCCTAAGACCTCCACAGGGGTTGAAGGGCCTGCTTTTTTGATGCGCCTTCCTTTGTCATCCATCATGGCTCGCACTTTCCCAAAGGCAGCGCCTGCCACAATGCTATCCCCTAAAGACAGAGTTCCATTTTGCACCAACACCGTTGCCACTGGTCCCCGTCCTTTATCCAACTGCGCTTCAATCACAGTTCCCCGGGCATCACGTTTGGGATTGGCTTTTAACTCTCCTACTTCAGCCACCAACAGAATCATTTCTAACAAATCATTCAAACCTTCCCGGGTTTTGGCGCTCACAGGGACAAATATATTTTCTCCACCCCATTCCTCAGGAACAAGGCCATGTTCTGTGAGCTGTTGTCTCACGCGATCCTGTTCAGCACCGGGTTTGTCAATTTTATTAACCGCAACAATGATAGGCACATCTGCTGCTTTGGCATGGTTAATGGCTTCTATGGTTTGAGGCATCACGCCGTCATCCGCTGCTACCACCAAAATGGCAATATCCGTGATTTCCGCCCCTCTGGCACGCATGGCAGTAAAGGCTTCATGACCCGGGGTATCCACAAAGGTAATTTTTTTATTATTATGCTCAATTTGATACGCCCCAATGTGTTGGGTAATTCCTCCAGCTTCTGTGGCAATCACATTGGTTTGACGAATGGCATCCAAAAGGGAGGTTTTCCCGTGGTCCACATGTCCCATCACAGTAACCACACAGGGACGTTCAACCAAATCCGTCGGAGAATCCTCTTGTTCTTGTTCAATCAAAGCTTCTGCATCCAGGATGATTTTGACTTCAACTTCATAGCCAAATT
>CATZDY010000043.1 GCA_958417755.1 uncultured Peptococcaceae bacterium | reverse complement strand
CCACCTGCTGCGGGGCATCCAATAAATATTGCTTTAACCTATCAACCCGCTCAGTGTCAACGTTTAACTTGTTTAATTTCAATGCTGCTTCCGTCATTTTTCAAACCCCCTGTCATTTTTATATTAAACTATTTTCCGCAAATTTAATGAACTTACTTTGTTACCCAATTTCCGCCATTGAACTCTGCATTTCTTCTCTTTCCTAACCCTGAAAAGAATGAATGAATCTATGGCTATTATACCACTACCCTTAAAAGCCATAAATACAACCAAACTGTTTAATTGTTCTAAACGTTTTATTAGTATTAGGATTTTTATTCTCTATAAGCACCTAAAAGGTATTTTTTTAGATTTATAAAATAAGGGCTCTATACCACCAATATCAACGAAAATCACTATATAATATTCCAGATATTTTGAAAAATAATATTTTCCCAAAAATTTATTGCGAAACCTAGACTCCGGTATGATGAAAGCAAAACTCCGGTATTGTGAAATCATGCTTCCGCTATTGTGAAAGGAAAGCTCCGCCGCATTCTATTACAACAAAGCTTTGATGAATACATAAGGCATGTCATAATCCATGCCAACTGCTGTGAAAAGAGTATCTTTCAGGGGCTGACCCTAGAAGCCATCCAGTGCTAAAAGGTCAAAGGATTTTAAAGGCTATCCTTTGCCTGAAATGAACTTTTGTTTTTTGCTTTTGGCCTTTTCAATCTTTTGCTTTTTGGATTCCAAGCGTTTCTGGCGCTTTTCTTCTGGATAGCCCAAAATTTCAAAGCAAACATAGGTATTGATAAAGGTATGATAATCAAAATTTTGCAGCTGTTCTTTGGTCAAAGGCTGTTTACGTTTATTACAAGGATACCAGGTAATAAAGTCCAGGCTGTCCAAAGCATTTTGTACTGGCGAGATAATGCGCAAATCAATATGCCGATCCTTAGCAGCCACCTCTTCATAGGATGGCAGCCCTGGAATGGCTTCTAACAAAGCCTGAAAGGATATGATGTTATGGGTGCTGTGCAGGTAATTGTTATCAATGCTATAGTGTAAAGCCAGCTTTTCAGCCACATAATAGGCGTATTGGTTGCGTTCATCAATTTTTAAAATATCCAAAGGGTACTGCATCACATAGGCATTGATCAAATGCCGGGCCAAAGGCGGATAAAAATCAAACATAATGATATTGTTTTTAATTCCCACCCCACCACACAGCCTCATTTTAGAAAACCCCTTAGGACCATTCCATTCCAGACTAATGTGAAAAAGCACTTGTAAGTCTTTTTTGACCTTTTTGCGGGCATAGTCCTTGGAGGAAGCTGTGAGAGGCATACCACATAATTCCATATACTGTTCCAAGGGGATTTTTACCAGGGTCTTTGGTGCCTTTTTGCTTTTATAGGTATTTTGACTGGTTAAGGCCAAAGTACAAATTTTCAACAATTTATGAGTAGAAGCAGTAATTTTCAAAGGCGTTTGATTGTGCTTTTGAATAAAGGTAATCAAATCCCCCTGGATGATCTGGCATTCTTCGCTATCATCCTGTATGTTTTTCCTTTGGGCTGTACTGGTACGGGTAAAACTATTGGTCACCGGACTTTGGTACATGGCCATATAAGAGTGTTTGATTATCTCATAATAGGTTTGGGCTTTTGATTCTGCCAAGGATGTATTGTCAGAGGGCAACAGATAAGGGCAGGCAGATAAAGCATGTTGGATATAATCCCGTAATTCCTGCAGCAAAACTGTATTGTTTTGCAAAGCATTGATGTGACAAGAAAGCATTTTTTCCAAGATGAATTTCAGCACACTGCTTTCCACTTTCCAATGAAAAAGTTCATACATTTTACTGGAATGTGAAATAAGAATTTTATCCACTTCTTTTTTGGCATCAGCCAAGATAGCGGACAAGTTTCCTTGAAATTGGGCCAAACGCCTTTGCTCTGCTTGGGCATAGAAAGCCTCCCGTTTTTGCCCGTACTCCTCAATGGTTTGCCAATATTTCCGATACACAGCCTGCCATTGGGGAGAGCCAGCTTCCACCCAAGCCTGGTGGATTTCTTCCTGATGTTGCACAGTTCCATCACAATCTAAGTCCGCTAAAGGAGGCATTTCCCTTTGGTCATTCAAATTTTCATAGAGAAATCCCCCATCAACTTCAGGCTGGGGACGCATTTTTTGCATGCGTTCCTTTAACTGGGCAATTTCCTGGCGGAATGTCTCCCGGAGATGTTCCAATTCCTGTTTTTCTTGCTCAGTGAGTTCAAACATTCGGATCACTTCCCTGCTTCCCTATCAGTCAAGCTCTTATTCTGTTCCAATTTATTATTGTATAAAATAATAGCCTGAAAAGCAACAAACTGACCAAACAATCAAAAATAAAATGTTTCCCAATACCGTTAATAATTTCTTTTGATGCAAATCAAAGGCATTTCTCTTGTTTATCACTTGCCCCGAGCTGCCGGTGATTTAGATAAAATAGACACTCATTTCTGATTGTCTATCCAAGGGAATCATTTGAGTTTTCCAGTTTCGTAAAAAAAGGACAAAATCGCAGCAGTTCACAGTCCTGCTTCTCAAATGTCCCCAAAACATTGGTTTTACTATGAACAAAACATATTTACCTCAATGTCTTTTTCCTAGAGTCGAGCAAAATTCACCACTTTCCTTCATCATAGCCAGCACTTGCCCAATATCTTTGTTGATACAAATAGAACGCGCAGCAATCTCAGGAGGTGCAAAAGCCTCTCCCCAGTTAACACAGGCATAGATTGCCTTTGGATTTTGGAAAGTCATCTGACAAAATGGATATTTGATGATAACCGGTGTATTGCCGCCCACCCCTAGCTCCCAAAAGAGGATAGACTGGCCCTGGTGATGTTGCAAAAAATCCCTATAGCAATCATTGGCCTGATACCACCCCTCATCCTGTACGAATGTATTATCGCAGCGTAGATTCATGGACATAGGCTTGCCACAAAGCGGACAATAAGGAATCAAACCACTGGGAATCCGCATGTTCTTTTGTTCAGCCACCATCCGGCACACTGTATCCTCATTGTCGTAAGTTTTGTGGTGACAAGGCTTCGAACATTGCCAGAGTCCGTAGTCGCCCTGGGTATAGAATAAGCGGTGTTTATCAAATCCAGCCTTTTGGAAACAATGATCCACATTGGTGGTTAATACAAAATAATCTTTGTCTTTCACCAAGTCCAACAAGTCCGCATAAACCGGCCTGGGGGCATCCTGATAACGGTTTATCCAGATGTAGCGGCTCCAGTAAGCCCAGTACTCCTCCAGAGAAGGAAACGGGTAAAAACCCCCGGAATACATATCAGAAAAGTGATATTTGGCAATAAAATCCGAAAAAATATCCTTAAATCGCTGGCCAGTATATGTCATGCCTGCTGAAGCAGAAAGTCCGGCGCCAGCACCAATGATTATCGCTTCAGCGCCGGCAATCTGCTCAGCCAGTTTTTTTACTTGGCTCTTGTTCAAATTTATGTCCTCTTTTCCAGCAATATGACACTAAACATAACCAGCCAGTATATCCTCTTCTACGCATAAAAGCTGCATATTCTTGTGCGCCATAAACAAACATATACTGTTTTGGGCTGCAAAATCCTGTTAAAAAAGATTTAGAAGGCTAAAAATTAAGCAAAACCTACAGCAATCTCCCTGGTCTTCCTCATCCCAGAACATTGCTTAAAGTACAAGGAAAAATTTTTCTTATTTCTATAGAATCCATAAGCAAGTTGCTCTCTTCGTTGTCCTATTCCTCCCATGACAACAGGTTTCATTGCAGTGCAATGGCTCGCTGGGGACAAACCTTGCAGCAATCTTCACAACCATCGCAAGATTTTGTTATAAAGTAACCTCTTTTTTGTTCAACTGCTTTGCCAAATAAAAAAGTTTCCCGTACAATAGGCTTTACCGTTAAATCAAAAAACTCACCCTGAGCCTCGTACATTTGGAAAACAACCAAAGCCTTTCGGGTATCTCCAGGATAAATATCTTGCATATAGGGATTGAAAGCAAATATATCCCTCAAAAGTCCTGGATTTGCTTCCCGAACCTTGCCCCGAAGAGAAATAGCCCGGCCTTCTTTGGTACCAGCCACATAAGCCTGCTCCAACAGCTGCTGATAAAATGCCTTACCTTTGGCTGTCAAAAAATAAAAACTACAATCATCACAAAGCATGATATCAATGATGCGCACCTGGGGATGGCCATCACTTCCTATGGTGGCAAAAGCTGCGGAATGAATTTCCTTCTGCAAAAAATGGAGATATTTTGACGTGTCCATGGATGATAGCACCTCTGTTTTTTACTTTCTTACCTTTACCGCTTCCCTGCTAAAAAGATTTTAGCACTAAATAGCTTAGTAAAATACTTTGCCCTGGGTTTAGGCAAAGTATTTTAAATCTTATATGTTTAATGCCTATCCAAAATCCGCTCTTCACAAGCCAAGGTATTCCATAGGAAATCTCAAAGACTGTATTCCTTCGGCGGATTGCCAGAAAAATCAGCCAGCACAGCTTTGGCTTCAGCCAAATAAAATACCTCAAAAATAGGGTTATCCGCAGTTTGATACTGGCCTTTGACAATGGGTATTTCCAGGCATTTTCCCTTCACTTCCCGGTTGTCTTCAAACACCGCTTTGCCGGACAGACGAATCCAGGCATATTCTGGACTAGAAACCGTAATTTCCACATAGGGATACTGTTGCATTTCCCGGTAAACTTCCTTTTGGTTATTGGTGCAAAACCACAGTTTATCCTGATAAGCAAAACAAAACATAAAGGGACGGTTTTTGGGTTTTCCGTCTAAACCAACAGTAGCGAGATACTGCACAGGATTATTGCTCAAAAACATTACAATTTCTTTCATGGGAATTCCTCCATCCATTTCTTATACTCCAACCTTGTGTTTGCCTGTTACAAGAAAATGATAAGTCTAAATGGAAAAATTGAAAAGTAAGCACTTTATTGTGCTGTAGTTACCCCATGGATACCATGTGCTACTGATTCTCTTGGAGGAAAAATCGAAATTTATTTATTTTTCCTTAGCTTTGTAAGGTAAACTCTTAAAAATCAGGTAGGAAGTCACCCATTATTTGAGTGACTGACCTCCCACACCACCGTGCGTACCGTTCGGTACACGGCGGTTCAACCACATAAGTGCAGAGACTCGTACCGGTCAAGGATGCTGTAGTATCGAGTCTTTTATTAGAGATTGCCATCTGGATACTGGCGTGTCTCGCAGATTTCCAGTAGGCTTTTCGAGAATACGCAACCTCGCACGCTCTCCATTCAGGGAGTCCCAGCTTCATCAGGTTTTCCACCCTTGTTCTGGGTTTCTTCCACTGTTTCCAAATGTACATTCGGAGACGGCGGCGCGGCCAACTTACTTTTCTACTCATCACCATTCTCCTTTTCTTCAGTTTGTAATAAAAAACACTATACGCCTTTAATGTAGAAGCGTATAAATTCCTTTGCAGTAAATTTATATAAAAAACGGATCTGCCTTCATATGCAAACAATTAAGAAATATGAGGTTAATGTTAGTTTGCAAATTACATTTATAAGTGATATTATAACAAAAACTAATAATTAAGTAAAAATCAATAGCAAAATATGCACTTTAAAACATTTAGATGGTATATGTAACTATAATGATTTATTTTCTATAAATTACATACAAACAATAGCCAATAAATTATACTAATATTCGACAATATCTCAAACTTTTGCTATAAAGGCATCCAATAGAAACATAGAAAAAGAAAAAAGTAGCTTTCAATTCCCCCTAAATTGATACTAAAATAGGGTCAATTCAATTGAATTGACCCTATTAAACAATAAGGAGAGCTTCCTTATAAAATTTCCTTGGCTTTTTGAGTCCCAGTATTCCCCTCATTCTTAAGCCTATTTTCTCGGTAATTATTTTACTTTAATTAGGTGCTAAAATGGCTTGGACGGTTATTGGTTTGTGAATCCAGCGTCCGAATTGTAATAAGACAGCAGATTGTTTTGCTGTTTTCCCAGTTATAAAGCATACTTGAATGGCAGGATGCTTTTTTCTGAGCATGTTGGCCAACCCCATCCCGTCCAACCGTTTCATATGCTTGACCGTATACACTGCGTCCACAGCATTGTTGAATCCATATTGATAGGCCAGCAAAGGATCAGAAAAAGGCAAAACTCGGCTTTGCGGATATGCGCACTTCAAACATTGGACCAAGTGCTCCAAATCACTTGGCTGAGGGTCTACGGCAAGAATAACCATATTCTATGGTGCTCCTTTTCCCTGCTGAATGAATGCCTGGCATTGAAGGGAGTATCATTATCTAATGATGCTGCGTCCATATGTTTGCAATATCATTGGCTTGTATGTAAAACACAATGTTTCTTTACCTCTTAAGGGCAAATCGTAATTTCTCTTTTTTCTCTTGTTTTTTCCCAAAAATCTTTTGCACTACCCTTTTCCAATCTGTTAAGCAATCCATAAAGCTAGCCCTCTTTTGTTTTTCCCGGATTTTTGAGCTTAAAGACTATTCATTTTTTGACGCTTCTTCTTTTTCCTTTAATAAACGCTTCATGATGGCTTTATTTTGATACATTGCTTCATCTGCCCGCTTAAACACATTACCAAACACAAGATCCGTCACACTATTGTATACAGCAATTCCCCGGGCAATGGAGATTTGGCTGCTTGTGCGGGAATTCTGGTTGTACTCCTTCACCTCTTTTTCAAATTGTTCCAGCAATTCATGATAATGGGTAAAATCTTCATTTTCCAAAATCACTACGAATTCATCCCCACCAATGCGATAAACCGGGCTATGTTTAAAGGTTTTACAAATCAGCCTACAGGCATCAATAATCATCATATCGCCAAAATCGTGTCCATAATTATCATTGATTTCTTTTAATCCATTGATATCCATCACAATCACGGCAAATTCCGGTCTTCCCACCCGCATCTGTTCTTCCAATTGTTTACTGGCATCCTGATAGGCGGTCATGTTTTTCACCCCAGTCAAGGCATCCCTGTAAGCCAAGCCATTGATATAGCTGATATATTGTTGCAAATGGTTTACAGTCTGCTGAAAGCTATCCGCCAGAGTCCCCACCTCATCCTTTGTTTGCGGGGTCAGGGAAACACTCAAATCGCCATTGGCAATTTTCTTGGCAGCTGTATTCAGCTCCCGCAATGGTCTGATGATATGCCGGGTAAGCAAAATAGTTAATAAAATAGATAGCAGGCAAATGGTTAATCCTGCAATGGTGATTTGTAAAATCAACCTATTTTTTGCTGCATCAATCTCAGAAACAGGGGCAGTGATTGCCAGCCGCATCCCGTTGGCTAAGCTGCGAAAAGCCAATTTTCTATTTTCTCCTTTCCATTGGTAAGAAAAAAGAGAACTGCCGCTGGTGCCATTCTCAAACTCATTCACCACAGGAACCAAACTCCTGTCCGTACCTGCCATGGATACACCAATGGGTAGCTCTTTGTGGTACATCACATTGGCCTTTTCATCCACCAAAAAAGCATAACCGTTTTGGTAAATCCGCATATCAGCCACACTATCTGTTATCACTTTAAAATCAATATCCATTCCTACCACGCCAATGGTTTCATTATCCTTGTAAATAGGAATTACATAGGAAATCATATACACATTGATATTTTGGTTTAAATACGGAGCCATCCAAATTGCCTTTCCATTTCTGACCGGAATATAGTACCATCCCACATGTTCCACATCCTCTGGGTTGTAGCTGGAAAAATCCGTAGGGGTTAGTCGTTGAAAGGCGCCGTTTAGAGATGTTTTACTCCAAAATAATCCTGATGTAGGCTCGCTGAATTCAGGATTATAGCGGACATAAACCGCTATAGCGCCATCTGTATTGTTAGCAGCATTGACAGCCACTGCTTCCAGCTTTTTGGTATACTCTTGCTCATAGGTTTTATCATTTTTAAGCTGTTCCACGCTGTCAAGTTCATCCAAGGCATAGACAGACAATGTTTCTACGGATTGTTCAATACGGGACAGCATGGCATTCAGCTCCCCTGCTTTCTCACTGCATACCAGATTCATAATTTGAGCGGAATCTTCGTCTATTACATCTTTGGAGTTGATTACCCCTGCCCCGCCTATCACAATGGAGGACAACAGGACACAGCCCAAGATTAAAATAATAAATTTTGTCTGTATAGATTTCATCATTGTCCGCTCCTTTTCCTGATTCGCAACCATCCCATCATATATGGCCCATTTTTCCCAGATAATAGTGACACGGGTTTCAACCATTACCATATGCTCAATTTTGGTTGCAATGGTCAAAGGCTAAGAAGAATAAAACCAGAAGTAAAACCGCATTGCTTCTGATGCTCATGAAAATGGGATTGATATTTTACAAGCTTAAGCATACAAAATCATGTGTATCAAATGTGTATCAAAATGGCGATAAAAAACTGCCCTGGCTTTATTAGCCACAAGCAGCTTTTATCCTTGCAGCAATCTAGTCGTTTTGAGAATACAAAAATCCCATTGTCATTTCAGCCCAACTATACTGGGTCATATATTCCCCTGTATAGGAATTGACGCAAACTGGATCAGAACCTAGGAAACCATAATAATCACAATCCACTGTCCCGGGATCCACAGAAAGGATATTCCAACTTTTTACAATCACATCTTTTAGTCCTACCTTTTTGAAGGTTTGCCTTAAATCAGAAATTAGATTGCGAAGTTGGTTTCTTTGGGAAACAGTATCTGGCTTATCCTCCCACAGCACGGCAATCAATTCCCCCATTGTACAATTGGCCCCTTTACGGTCAATCAAATAGGCAAATAATTCCTTTGTTTTTCTACGCTTAAAGGCCAGGGGCTTCCCATCCACAAACACTTCAAAATTACCAAAGCACTGTACCCATATTCGTTTTTTGCTTTTCCGGATTGGGTGGCGCAAGTTCGCCAGGGCTTCCACTACTTTTTCTTCTACCACAGGCTTCATGAGAAAACCAGATACATACAGGCCGTGGGCTTCCAAGGCATATTCACAATAGCCTGTCACAAATATAATATTGGTTTGGGGTCGAATATCCTTGATTTTTTTGGCCAACGCCAAACCATTCATGTCAGGCATCTCAATATCCAAAAAAGCAACGTCAACATGATTTTCTTGCAAATATTCCAAGGCTTCCCCAGCACAAAGCAGCCCCTTTTGCCTGCCCTGGGGGTCAATCTTGGAAAGCACTTTGATTAAGTTGTTTACAGCCAGCAGCATGTCATCAACAACCATGGCGTTCATGGATACATTCTCCCTTCGGGATAATCATCTTAACAGTAGTACCCACATCCTTTGTACTATGCACCACCAGGTATCCATTACATTGGGCTTTTAATCTGAGTTCCACATTTTTCAAGCCCACATGGCGGCGTTCTTTTTGTCTTTGGGTGGAGCTGTCGAAACCGGTTCCATCATCAGATACGGTGATCACAACTGCCTCTAGGGTATCTTCTGTTGTAATGGTAATGGTGCCCCCTTGGGTTTTGGTGCCAAGACCGTGACGCACTGCATTTTCCACAATGGGCTGCACTGTGAGGGCGGGCAAACGAAAATCCACAATTCCCAATTGATAGATGACCTTTTGACAACTTGTGGGATCCACCTGTTCCAAAGCAAGATAATGTTGAATATGCTCCAGCTCTTTGGCAAAGGGAATCAGGTGGGAACAGGACAGGGCATCCAGATTGCTCCGCAAATAACCGGAAAAATCCCGCACCGCTGCCTCTGCCTTTTGGGGATTTTCATCGCAAAGCTGCTGGATGGCCAGCAAGGAATTAAAGAGAAAATGCGGTTGGATTTGGGAGAGCATCACCTTAATTTTTGCTTGCAACAGTTCTTTCTCCAACTCTTTTGCCTGTTTTTCCCGTAAAATGCTTTCCCGCAGATATTTCACCATAAAAACAAATTGGCTGCTGACAAAAACAATGGTGCCCACAATATAAGCATGGGTATCAGGGACCAATGGAAAGAGGTAGTTTATCAGTTCCACTAGCTCACAAACCCCAAAAACACATATTACAGGCAAAATATGCCAATTGCGTTCCATTTTCTTACCCCGCACCATCTGCACTGTCAAAAGAATGCATACAATCATGATAATACTATTGCTCAGTAAAAACGTCTGGGATGCTTCATAACCATCTATCCGGCCCGTTGCCTGCAAAAAAGTGCATATAACTACCTGTACAATGACCATATACCCAATGCCCATGAGGAACAAACGGCTCTTTTTGGTATGGATGAAATCCAATATATACAGAAGGAAAAATAAACCACACAGACCACTGAAAATGGTATACATGAGGCTTAACCCAATGTTATAGGGAATGAGTAAAGTGATAATTCCTGTAAAAAGCATTAACCATACACCCAGGGATAGCATAAAAAACGCCAGATACAAAGGCGCACTCCCCATGGGCACCTTTAACAAACGCAGGGTCATCCACACAACGCTCATTCCCAAAGCCATTAGCACAATCACAGCGCCAAGCACAATCAGCATACCTTCACTGGGCATATAAGCCATAAACAGCTCCCCAGTATCACCCATATAGATTTCGTTCATCAAGTAATCATAAAGCCCCAACACATTGCCTTTTGAAGAACAAAAAAGACGTATGGTGATTTCATCTGTGGCCTTAATGCCAGGAGAAGTAAAGCTAAGCCAACCATTGCCTGCGGTTTTAGCCCCAGGAGGAAGATCCTGGGGCCTGCCAAGGGTTCCAATGAGCTGGCCATTTTGGTAAAGCTCCATGCCTATATGGCATATGTAAAAATGCAATTTTTTATTTTCCGGGATGTTTTTATCAAAATGTCCTTGAAAGGTTACGGATGCATACAAAATATTGTTTACCGAATCCCCGGGCCTCCAACTTTTCCAGGTTTCAACCCCCTCAGGTTGATAATTGCCGATGAATTCGATTTTCTGCAAATCAGAAGGTTGGTTTTGCTTTTTATCTTGCTGCAAAGTATACCCCAACAATAGGACAACCCAAAGGGCTGCCCCAACCAACAAAATTTTCATTAAAATGACTAGTTTTCGTTCCATAGTTTCTCCGTCTGCCAAAACCAATACTTTATTTCATGCACAGCATGTTAAAAATAGCCCTTGCCAATTGTCTTTATTGAAACAGCTCTTTGGCAAGGAAAAAAATGGTTGCTTATCCATGGGGCTTTATCCTTAATTCGTATTGCTCGATTGTTTTCCTGCCAAAGAAAAAGGAACAAGCAGGGTCCAGCACATTTCCCCTTTCACCCCAAAAGGCAAACTTATATTAATCCTACAAAGGATTCAGACTTTAAAGGGGTAAAATCTGTTATCTGCCCTTTTTTCAATTAGTATCACTGCATTGTTTCTACATTCATCTCCCAAGCGCATGCTTTTATCCTTGATAAGAAAAATACTGCTATCATCAATGAGCTTATGAAAAAATCTGCAATAAAATGAAAAGGATATTTGATAACAGCAAAGAAATCATAGGCATGATTTTAAACTCTATAAACATCATAGGATTGTATATAAATCTGCAAAGAAATAGGGGGTACAAAATGGGGTTTATATGGATGAACATTGGTATAATTGCCATCAGCTGTTTGTTCCTTGGCTTGGGTTGGATTATAGCTCAAATCATATCCCCAACTGCGCCCAAGGTCATCCAGCTATCGATTGCTTTATCCTCTTTTTTCTTGTTTTGTCTGCTCCTGAAAACCTGTATGTTGGTTTCCTTTGTTGCTTTCCTTGGCTCTCTATTTCTCCTGTTGGGGCTGCTATGGTATAAGGTAAGCCCGGGAAAACAACCGTTGCAATTTCTTTTACTTTCCCTTTTATTGACATTTATTTGCCACTTTTTTCAAATCTTTTATTTGTTGTTTACTTCATGGCAGGGCGTGATGTGTTTTCTTATGGGACTCTATATCGCAAATATTGTATTGCTAATCCTTGGGCTAAGGTATCATGGCAAAGCAAAAAAACCTGGGGCAAAAATCATATCTTCCTTAACATATTTTCCTTAAGTTAGATATTCATTTTGTTTCTTCCTATAACCCAATGACCTCAATTTGTGATTTCCCACCAAGTATATAAAAATGCCGTCAACCTCCTGGTATTTCTACAGAAAAAGAGGTTAACGACAAGGGATGGGCAAGTAGATATCTTAAACCCTTGGGGGTTTTACAGGATTTTGGCCTCTCCCTGGCCAAAGGGGAAGAAATAGCACTGCAATCTATATCCTTTGGCCAGGGTCTGTTGTGCTGGTTTCTTCATGATGCATTGCAAAAGGCCAATATCTCCCTTTGCAATGGGCATCACAATATGGGCTGCTTTGGCCACAGGCATTGCCTGTAGGTCAGCGCGAAAGGCGTAATCTTCTCCAGTGCACTGACATTCATTGTCATGATAGGTAGAAAATCGGAGATAGGCGGAGGAAGGGGATTCCGCTGTTTCGCAGGTTAAATATACTGCCAGGATTCCATCTGTATTGACCTGTACTTTAACATAGGATTTTGTTTGTAGCTCTTCTGCTATCCTTTCCATTTGTATGGCTTTGTGGAAAAAGGACATGGGACCCTTTTGCATGAAAAATCCGTCTTGCACTGTAACTTCCGAAAAGACCGGCTTGGGACTTGTTAAGGTAATGGTTTCAAAAAGCATTTCCCCGCTGCTGGTCAGGCCGTCATGCCCTGCTTCCCCTTGGGCAAGAGCATTGTCTGTATGTACTGCTTTTAGTAAAAATGTGGTATCCGCATCAATTCCTTTTTGATAGGTAAAATGGGTTTCCTGGCCTGAATAAATGGGCGTTGTCTCTCCTTTTTGGTAAATCTCATAATTGGTCCCATTCCCTTCCCAGGAGAAATAAATGCTTTCTCCCGGACCAAACTGGGTACAAGGATTCAGGGGACTTAGGGGGTTTACAGTCAAGAAGTTGCGCAAATAAAGGGTATCCGTTGTTTTTTCAAACACATATTCTGCTGTTTCGGTATTCCACTGTTTGCCACCATCAGTGTTGTACTCATAGGTATAGGTCACAGTGGCTGAACCAGGCACTAAATTGAGATTCCCGGTTACCTCAAATTCCAATGGGGTGGTAAGGGGACGCAGGCCACCGTCTTTTTGTTGCAGTTTTAAGGTGATGATATTTTCCCCTAAAGCTTCTGTTTCTTCAAGAAGCACTGCGTTCCAAGTCTTTACCCGGGAGGCAATCACTGTTTTGTTGTCATTCAAATACAGCTGGTTTTCTTCGTTTCCCACAGGAATCCCCAGGCAAATGGAGCGGCAATGGTACTGCTGCCCTGCCTTGTTTTTCAATGTTCCCACAAGGCTTCCGGTTCTTCCAGCATACAGCCTGCCATCTTTTGCTGTTAGGGAAAGTTCCAGGATTGTTTTTTCAGCGTTCATTCCATTTTCCATCCCTTCTTAACCATTGATACGTCCGGCCCTTTGGCTTTTCCTTTTCTGAAAAGCTTAAAAATCCCTCCCGAACACTACAGGTTCCTTCTTCTGATTGCATCAGCAAAGGGCCCATTCGGAAATGGAGCTCCATTGTCTTCAACACTTCCAGCACCATTTTTTTCTCCAATTGCACCCGCTTGACAGGCAAAATACCAGTATAGGCATGCAGGGCCAGCAGGGGATCGTACAACACATAGGGATTTGCCGCCTGTTCATGGCCATATCCCACATGCAAATAGGCTTCCTGGGAGGCAGGGCCTTTTTTCCCTATCTGGCTTAGGGAAGGAATCAAAGTCTGGGGAGACGCGATGCTGTGAAACAAGGAAAAGGTGTTGTCAGCAAAATAGCCGCATATCCCGTCTTCCCTTACTGGAAGGCTGCCCAGGCGTAAGGGAAATTTCTCGGGTTCTGGTTCTAGGCCTTTCTTTTCCCCATCATTTCCCCAGCCTGCATCTTTTCTTGGCAAGCCGTAAATATCGAAATACAATTCCAGCCGGCTCATGGCAAGGGGTCGACCAGCCAGAAGGGCCATTCTTTCATCCCCATGTTTTCCCGCAGCATCCATGGTCCAAAAGGAAGCATCTATGGTATCCAGGAAAGCCTGGAAATCAGCTTCTTCTTTGCCTTCCTGGGCCTGGATAAAATAGGCCAGCTCTGGACAAGGCTGTCCGGCAAAGGGAACAAAACACACCCTTCTCTTTTGTCCGTCCACAGCCATTAGCATGAGCTCACCCAGGGCTTCTCCTTCTGCGGAATGTACCAGCAGACTATGGTTTAAGCGATTTAAGGTCAGAAATCCAAAAAACGGCCTTTCCCCTTGGCCCCAAAGGGTGGCGGCAAGGCGACAATACTGTAAAATACAGGGTTTGAGCAAAAATCCATTTCCTTCATGTCTTTGCTTTGCTTTCATGGAATCTGCAATCATCAGGGGAAAATTCTCACTTTGATATAAACCATGCCCTTGGCCTGAACGAATAAGCTGTAAGCCCCTGCCAAAAGCATCGTAGAAAATCAAATCAGCCAAATAAGCTTTTCCTTTGCGCAGGAACCGGTATGGAGGCAACACATTGCCCTTTACATAGGGAATGCCTTCGATCTGTTGACAAATGCGTTGGAAAAAATCAGGGTCAGGGGAAGTAAAGCCAAGTACTTCATCCAACCGATAGGGGGAACCCGGGATTTCTTCATCATAAGGCCGCCGGAAGGCACGACAGTCCCGCTGTTCCATTTGATCATGGAAATGGGTAAGCTCCTGGCCCAGGAGTTTCCACTGGCGTACGGCAGCAGCAGCCTTTTTGAGGCCTTTATCACCGCTTTTTTCCGGCAAAGCTTCTATCTTTTGGGCCAAAAGCTTTTGCTTATGGTCATTGAGCACAGAGATGCCCCCAAATCCGCAAAATTTAGTAGGATCTGCCTTCCCCATATCATCAATTTGATAGGCATAGCCATCAAAATAGTAATCAGAAAGTTCCTGGTAATTGATGCGCCATTCCATAAAGGCCGGCTTCCAGGGCTGGCGCCAAGGCTCCAGGGAATAGTCTGGCAGGATACCTTGCCCAACAGCCCCTGGATTTTGATAGAATTCTTCTAAAATATAGCAAGTTTCCTGATACAAACACCTTACTCCTTCGGGCAGTTGTCCTTTTACCTGGGGATTTGCATAAGGTTTGGGGGGAACCAATAATTCAACTGCTTTACGCGTTACAGTATCTTGATTGTCCAGGTCCTTGGGAGGTTCCAAACCACTGACCAGCACATAGGGATTTCCCATTTGCCAATACCGACCAAGCAAAGTGGAATCCTCTTGTTCCTTTAGCTGGGCAAACAAGGATTTTACCTTTTCCAATTGGTCGATTGTTTGGGATACAAGGCTGTTTTTATCCTGGGCATTCAAAAGGCTGTCATACCTGGCCTTTTCTGCAGGCATATCCAAATCTGGATTGGATTTCAAGTATCCCCTTTTCCACCAAATCCCTAACAATTCTTCTTGCATGGCATGGAGAATGGCAGCTTCTTGATCCAAAACCGCGGTTTCCTTCGTACCCCCGGGGCGCTCTATGAAGGGCTCTTGCTGCAAAGCATCCTGGAGTTTCCAACCCCCTTCATCACTTTGTAATTGGTCCAAGCAACCGGTTTCCAAGGCTGCCATCAGGCGATCCAAGCGCTGAAATTCTTGCTGGCTCATCGTTTTTTTATTGCTAAGCATGGCTTTGAAATAAGCGCGAAAGGCTCTGTGAGGGTTTTCTCCAATGGCAACATTCAATTGGCCGCTTCTGATGATATCCCAAAGTGCATCTTGATAGGGATCTTGGTCCCCTGTTTTAGGATATCCTTCCAAATGCCAAGGAATGGAGAAAACCTGACCAGAACAAAATATGTGCTGCTTATTGCCCCCAGAATACCACCCAATGACAGTATAGTGAAAGGTATCCTCGGGCATTGCTTCCAGATTGTCAAACCAAGACAATATATTGCTGTTAAACTGCACATACCCGCTAAAATCAGGATTGCCCGGGGCGCAGGCTGTGAGGAATAAAGGCCCTTGGCGTTCTTCCCAATCTTTTCCCGGAAAAGGAATGCCCAGGTTGATGTAATAACATCCAGGCACCTCTGCTTCCTGGATATAAGCGCAATTTCTACGGGAATCCGGGGCCTGCAAAAAAGCCTGGCGCACGTCTTCATTGATCAGGTATTGGGTGGTATAGGGCATGATGCGGTCATATTCTTCATCTGACATATCCGGGGAAGTAGGACAATCGCTTTCCAACACCCAAGAAACTGTGCTTCCTGTGCCCTGGGATATTCTTGTTATGAGCCAGCGATTGGGAATCAGAGGAAATCCACCCTCTTCATCCTCTGTCCGCAGTTCCCTTGGCAAAACCCAGCGCAGCCAAATTCCCCGTTCCTTGATGTCTATGTTGTTTCCCAAAGGCTCTGGTTCTGGACTGAAAAAAGAATCCAGTTGCCGATAATTGAAGGTAAAGCGGCGGAAAAAATCCCGGCCCCCAACAAAATCATCAATCACCAAGGCCTCCAGTTCCAGGGGCATAAAAATATGCTCTTCCATCATGCCTGCACCTCCCCCAATATAACCCGCTCCCCTGTGGTTAAAAAGCAACGGGCCAATGCAGCTGGGCCAATCTTTTCTTTGGACAGGCCTTGCTTTTGGGCCACTAAGGCAACCAAGCCCTGGGCAGAAGAAGGCTCCAAGCGCAAAACTCCCCCACTGCCTTCCCGAAAGGCTGGATACTCTTGGGGATCTAATGTTAAGGCCAGGCCTTCTTCCGGCTCGTTCACAATGATTGTTGCCGGAATGCCATCAAAAATAACCAAAAGCATGTCAGGCGGCAAATGTTGCATCCGTAAAATGGCCAACATTTGCCCCTCTTTGTCTTTGGCAGTGACAGATACAGAGGGCCACAAAGCGGTTATTTCCCCCCGGACCAAAAATCCGCTCAATACCTCCTGACGCACCTGGGGCGGGGGAAAACCATAAAGCCCGGCCCGGTATTCATAGAGGGCTTTTTGCGAAGCTTCATAGAGTAGGTTGCGAATCACTTGATTAAAAAGCGATTGCCTGCTTGCATACAGGCCAATGCTAACAGCTCCGTCATACAGAGCCCTTTGCCAGTTTTGGTCCACAAAAAAGAAACGGACGCTTTCCGGAGGCAGCAAATCCCTGTGGGGGATCAAGTGGGCCGTGGATATAGGATAAAGCAGCAAAAGCTTGGCCAACCACTGGGCTACAGGGGTGCTAAAGGCTTGTAATGCTTTGTAGACGGTTTCTCCCTTGTCTTTGATACATGCTTCAATTGCTTGTTTAGATTCTTCCGGTATATTGACAGGGGTTTCTATCTGCCAGCAGCTATCCGATGCAGTAAGGGAAATAGCCTGGCCCAAGGCATGCATATCTGTTTCTGAGAAAAACCGGGATAATCTGTGGTCTAAAGGTTCACCTTCCATATCCCACAGGTTTCTTATATGCAAAGTGTCCAATTGCTTTTGGGCTTCTTGTTGCAATAAAAAGAGGGCGTCCAGATACGCTTCATCCTGCAGGGCAGCCATACGCCCTGCCTCAAAGGCTGTGGCCAGGGAAACATCAAATACACCATCCTGGCTATGGTAACAAAGGGCTGCATCTGCGCTTTCAAAAGCAATTTCCTTCTCCAACAGCTTTGTTCTTACCGGGGTAAAGGGGGAACGGCTCCAGCACAATCCCTCATCTCCCATGCGGGTATGATAAAGAAGGGGTACATAGCCATCCAAAAGGCGCATTTTGAAGGAAGCCGTTGGCTCTTGGTCTTTTGATTCCTCCTGTAGAACCTCGGGAAGGGGTAGACGGTACAGCCAATCATTATTATTTTGACCTTGCAAACGCCCACAAATTTTCCGAAAACTATCCGGTTTTCTGCCACTCACAGTAAAACGCCAGGAATCCAGGGATATGAGTTCCACAAAGGAGTAGGCGGGACTTTTTTCAGCTGTATCATCCAGATGCTCCAAAAGCCCCTGCAGGGAAACCAGGTGCACTTGATAATCACCCCGAACTCCTTCAATGTATTCTGGCATGCGATTGGCCAGGATGACTGTAAACATACCCTCTGGATCCAGATTCATTTCCGGCTTATCCCCAATGTACACCTGGCGGTAATGGGTCAAAAAGGGCAATTCCTCCGCCCGGGGGGCAATCCGATGAAACAGTTCCAGGGTAAGGCGAATACAGGTACAGAGAAGGGCATTTTTTTCTTTGGTCAAACAGGCAATAGAAGGCAGGAGAAGGCCAGGCTTGGGGGTCAAGTATTCCGCCACCGTGGTCTTTCTAACCATATTGGCAGCTTCCTTTTCCTTGAAAAGCAACAGGGCGCATCCTGCCAAGGCCAAGCTCCTACCTCCTTTGAGCACCACATGGGGAAGCACATCCGTATAGGTTCCTTGGCTGTCCGGAAGCGGGGTTCTTTGCACAATCCATTCCCTTGTTACAGCAAACAAAGGGTTTTCCACAATGATTTCCTGGGTTGCCCCCAAAAGCTCTTCTTCCACTGACTTTCCTGCATGAAGAAGATGCTGGGAGGTTTCAATTTTCCAGGTCCCGGGCTCTAGCCCCGGGGAGATGGTATCATACAGGCTAAGGTTTTCTGGTTCCTGCAACCAAGCACATCCCCTTTCAGTGTCCGTTTGCTTCTTGGCAAAGCATTGGGCAATGGGTATAAAGATGATAACGATTGTCTTTTGTTTGCCGAAATTCCCCTGTTTGCCCCTGGTAATAGGGCCCTAGCCAGGCACAGAGTTCTTGCCTTTGTTGGATCATGGCTTCACTGTCAATCTCCTGCAAAACGTCCAGGGTTTCTCCTGTCTCCTGGCCAAAAGCAGCGGGAATTCCTTCTGCCCCTTTGAGGGGATTGGGCAATTGTAAGCTTCTAATCAAAGCTTCCCGATAGTTCAAAATCCTGAGTTCCCCTTGGGCAATTTTTGGCGGGGTAGTCAAACGATACCCCGTAAGACCCTGCACCAACTTGGCTTGGGGGTCGTTGAGCTTATCCTTGGGTTGGCCAAAAAGGGCGTCCGGCAAATTCTTGCTGGTTTCTTCCAGAGTAAAGCCAAAATCACGGGCCGAGCCTTTGGTTTGGTCAGGGGCAGTGATGGTTAGATTCCAGATGGAATCAATGTTTGCAAGCTGCATGGGGCGGAGATGAATGGTTCCAACAGGAATGGCGGTTTCGCAAAAAAGAGAAAACTCACCGGTTTCGGCAATCCAAGGCTCAGGGGCTTCCTGTTGTCCGGCTTTTGTTGGGGCAGCGCCCCTTTCTTGTTGCGTCCGGACCCCTTGGGCAGCTTGTATAGTATGCAAATGTTTTTCCTGGAGCAAACTGGCCCGCAGCTCTTGCCAGTTTAAGGATGTTCTTCCGCTGTTCTGGGGCTTGCCAAAGGAAATGGTAAAGCTCAAAAAACTCAAATGAATGCGTAGTTTCCCTCCCATGGGTGCCCCCCACAAATGCAAAGAAGCTCCCAAGACAATCCTGATGGTCTTATGGCAGAAAAGAAGAAACAAGCGGTAGGAAATCCCGATTTCCACCCCAATCTGGGCATCAAAGGCAAAGGGATGCCATTGCATCAGCAGATGGGCGTAAGCAGTAAACCAAGCCCGTAAATTTCCCTGGCTAAAAAGAAATTCTAAATTGCCCCCAGCCATAATGCAGGATGGCGTCACAGCCATATATACAGAGCCCTTTGCGCTGATCTGGGCATTCACCTGCCAGGAAAATCCCACTTGCCGCACTTTGGGATAATGGGCGGGAATCTCAAAAGCCGGATGATAGCCCCCCAAGGTAACCACAAAATCCCCTGCCCGGGCGTGGGGGTTGAACCAAATGGCGCAGGCTATCTGCCCAAACAAATGGCAGTCCTTACACAGTACAAAGGAATCATCACTGAGCATGGCTTCAGCCAAAAAGGTCCCCACTTTGGGACGCAGTATTGCGGACAGTAAAATTTTTATATAGGCATAGGCATTGTCCTTATCCGCCCCCTTGGGCAAGGTAACTTCCGCGCTGCCTATAAGGGCTGCTTGAAACTCCTGGCCAAACA
>CATZDY010000042.1 GCA_958417755.1 uncultured Peptococcaceae bacterium | reverse complement strand
ACACCTAATTGTTCTGTAGCTGCATCTTCCAAGTGATGGGCTTCATCAACAATCAACGGGCCATAAGCAGGTAACACCCTATTTTCTGCTTTGATATCAGCGAATAGAAGAGCATGATTGGTGATGATAAGCCTGGCGGCTTCGGTAATCCGTCGGGCCTGGTTGATAAAACAACCTCCTGTAAACAAAGGACATTTAATCCCTGCACAATTTTCACTATCTCCACAAATACTCAACCAAAAATCCTGTTCCTGCCCGAATAAATTCAATTCCCCTTTATCGCCATTTCTGGTTTCACCTAACCAAATCAATATCCTGGCATAAAAAAGAGCTTCTTTTGGCGCATGAATCGTATCTGCCATGACAGCACGCCATTTACGCAAACATAAATAGTTTTGCCTTCCTTTAGCCAAAGCCACAGGAACATGCAAATCTAATATCCTTTGTAAAAAAGGAATCTCTTTCTCCCAAAGCTGTTCTTGCAAATGAATGGTTCTGGTGGATACAATGACTCTGTTCCCTCCAGATTGAGCCCACAGCAAAGCTGGGATTAAATAGGCCATAGATTTTCCTGTACCTGTGCCTGCTTCTGCTAACAAAACCTTTTCCTCATTTAAGGTTTTTGCCACTTGCTCAGCCATTTTTAATTGTTGTTCTCGGATGCCATACCCTGGCATATGTTGTTGCAAAGGTCCTGTTGTGGAAAAACAATGCCTCAATTTATTAAGCTCCACATACCCTGTCCCCTTATCCTCCATAGGAGCAATAGGCAATATCTCCTCTTCTTGGTCCAATCTGGAGATAGGATTGGTCCAACCAGAACCTACAGCCACAGATTGTACAACATTTGCCCAAGAAGAACCTGCCTGTTGCAACAAAGCTGCTAAATAGGATAATTTGCTAGCATCCAAAGTATTTAGTTTATGCGCCAAAGCTGTATAAAGCTGATGGGCATACAAGGCATCATCCAAAGCCCTATGGGTTGTTCTTAATTCAATAGATAAAAACTGACATAATTCACTTAAGCGATGGCTAGAAGCTGCAGGCAACAAAATCCTTGCCAGTTCCAATGTATCATAAAAGTCGTTTAAAAGTGGTTGTCCTAAAGCAGCCTCCAAGAATTTACAGTCAAATTCCACATTATGCCCCATCACGGGATCAGGGCCTATAAATTCCATTACCCCGGGCAATACTTCTTCAATACCCGGGGCATCCTTAAGCATTTGTTCATCTATGCCAGTTATCCGCTTTACCATAACAGAAAGCTTACAATGGGGTTGCACCAATGTTTGGTAATGCTCGATTACTGATTCATTTTCAACCCGCACCATACCAATTTCTATGATTCTATCATGGTTAGGATCAAGGCCAGTGGTTTCCGTATCCAATGCCACGTACCGGTTTAACAAAAGCGTCCACTCCGATTGATAATACAAAATATAAATGGCATAGTAATAAAAATTGTCATTTTTTTAATTTAGTATTTATATTTCTGTTTATCCTATCGAAATTCCTTCTATTTTGCAATCTCTTCTCTCTGCACCTCTTCAACAAAGAACAGCTATCCTTACCAATCTCCCCTTTTTTCCTTTGTTTTTTCAATCTTTTTCCTGATTATCTTCCAATTCCTCTGGTTGATCTTGTAGTAAAGATTTTTTATCCTCTTCTATGGAATCAGTGGTTTGTTTTTCTGGGCTATTAATCAAAGCCTGGGCAACTGTGGTCAATGTTTCTAGCAAATTACTCAAATCCGATGTGGTAATACCATTCACTTCTTTATTGTCAATATGATTTGCAGATATTGTATTGTGCATCAAAGCACTGATTGAATTTACCGCTACCTGGGCACTGCTCGCTAATATGGTTATCACTTGTCCAGTGATTCTAATTCCATTGACAACTTTGCGCAAAGTTTGCTCCATGGATATTTCTCGATTTCCAGATTGATTTTGTTCCAATACCTTTTCCATATTTTTATTTAATAATTCCAATCGACAAATTAAATTTTCCTCTTCTTTACGTTTTTCTTCCATCACAATTAACTCGCCAGCCATACGCTCTATGACTAACAATAATTTTTCTGTATTTTCATTTTCATTTTGTTCTTGTCTTTGTATATGTTCTAATTTATCTATTAACTGTTGCAAGGTATTCTGAACATCCATTGCTTTTTCCATTTCCTCTGTATTCTCTTCCCAATATGTTTCCAAAACAATCCCTCCTTATATGATAATACGAGCTCAACAATGCCATAAAATATCATATTTATTTGCCTTACATTCATATTGTTATAATGTATGTATAAAAAATGGCTATAGACCATTTTTTATTTGGGTACATTCCCAGACAATTCAACATAGATATAAATATCAATCAAAGAGGAGGCGAAAGAATTTGGATAAAAACACCTTTGATGGAACCAATCTTCCCGAACCCTTTAAAAGCATGTTGCAAAACATGGATCCCCAGGCTATACAACAAATGCTTGCAAATATGGATCCCAATACCCTGTCCATGCTTATGAATTCTGCCATGGGCATGGTAAAAGAACAAATGACCCAAAACAAAGAAACAGATATGGAAAATTTGCTGCAAAATCTGATGCAATTCATTTCTTCTAAATAATTCACGAATCAAAAGTTTTCAAAATCTGTACAAAAGTCAGAAAGAAAAAGAAAAACGGATTTTAAATCGTTTTTCTTTTTCTTTTTATAATATATATGCTCCAAAAGTGTTTAGAAATCCAATAAATAGACAATCCACCTCCTTTTATATACATTATCCCGAATCTTTCCAACAAAAGGAGACAATCTCTAGATTACTTTTTAATTCAATCCTTTTTATTGGTTAACTCCTGCATGAATCCCCCATTGGTTGTAATAAAGCTGATAAATCAATAAGTGTTTCACTATCCTTTTTGGATACTGCGGTTTCCTTTGTTTTTCCTTGACTCTTTATTTTTTCAATGGAATCTAAAATATTAATGAGACCATCAGATACTATGTCAATCACTTGTCCTGCTGTCTTAATACCTGGAATAATTTTTTTACAAGTTTCCATAAATCCAACTTTGTTTGGGGGGATTTCTTCTGCTATATCCAAAAGATCAATATGGTTTAATTTTCCCTGAATAGACTCCACCTGATGGACTAAAGTCAATTCTTGATGATGCAATTGCTCTAATTCATCAAAAAGATGCAAAATTCGAGTCAAAGAAACTGCTGTTTGCTGGGAATGACGCAAAGATTCTTCCTTTTGTTGTTGTAATTGTTCCAATTTTTCTACTAAACAATGTAAATGATTCTCCAATTGCCGTCCTGTTGCATAAGCCACAACATACACGTCCTTTCTTCCTTCATTTATATAAAATCATTAAATCAAACATTTGAAAGCATTTTATTTTGGGCAGATTTTTTCCCAAGGTAAAAAAGTATGTTACTTGGCATCATAGGCTTCCCCCATATACAATGTTGTTATCAATCTATGCACCTTCTTTCAATTGAGTGATAATTATGAAGGCATAAAAAAACCCCACGAGGATTTTTGGGGTTTTTGTGTTACAATATCCTATACCAATTATGTCTAAAGAAGGGATATAAATTTGACCAAAGAAAACGATTGTCCTAACACTGTGGCAGAAAAGGTACGACAAGCAGGGCTATTGATTGAAACCATGTTGGGAACAGATTATTTACAAAAGCAATGTGAAACAATAAAGAAACAAGATCCTGATGGCATTGGCGTTGGACGATCTCACATGTCTTTAACAGGTCGGCCCTTGGCTTTGATTTGGTTAAAAGCCCAAGAAGAGTTAATCATGGGGGAACTTACTGGTAAATTTAAACCTGGTTATGCCTCTGCTCGCTTATTATCCTTGGCCCAAGATTTGAGTTTGCTACAACAGGAAAAAAATATAAAAACAATCCTACATCTGTTAACCCTTGATACTGGATTCGAATCAGGAAGCTTTGCTTTAAGTGTTGCAGCAGCATACTGTGCTTCCGGATTTTCTTTAGAATTCATTTCAGCAACCCTTCAGGTCGTTACAATTAGAATAAAAAACCAGCAAAACTTTGTACTTTGTATAGAAAAGAATCAATTCAATGATAAACACTTCCAAGATATATTTTCTTGGCAACCCCCTTATACTTTAGCGCTCAATATCTTTACAAAGGATTTTTTCGATGGAACAACAGCAACATTGAAGTCGCAAGTCCAAGGTTGGTTTAGCAAAATGGACCCTAAAATTGCCACTTTGGTTCTTAGCCAAGGTAGAATTGATACCACTGCTACTGGGTTACATTTTTATCGCACCTGGTATTCTTATCACAATCCTAAAATTCCTGAATCCTATCCTTTTCCGTTCAATAGCAATGACTAGAAAGCCTATTTATTCCTTACAGTCACATCGGTGTTCTGTCATGACAGGGCGCAAAGCCAAAGCTGCTTTTTCACCCAACCCACCGGGACCAGGAAACATGATTTTAAGAGCCATGGCTAATCCATAAATTTGTCCATGTAAATAAGCAATATATTGACTTTGGGGAATAGACTGGTTGTGTTTTTTTAACATGTCTAAAGCAAGGAGAAGTTGTGCCAACACAGCTTCTCCTTGTTGTATCATTGTTTGCCCTTCCATTGACAATCATTCCCTTTCTTGCTTTATTAAGGTCTTAGTGCAGTTACAGAATCATATGTTCTCCAGGATTCATAACCAATACTTTGGCCTCCGTAGCGTCTTCCACTTGGCGTTTAAATTGGAGAGGATCCTGCTGAATCAGCGGAAATGTGTTAAAATGCATAGGAATAACCCTTTTGGGTTTTAACATTTTCACAGCTTCTAGAGCATCTTCTGGTCCCATTGTAAAGTTATCCCCAATGGGCAACATGGCCAAATCAATGGCATTTCGTTTTCCAATCAGCTCCATATCGCCAAATAACCCTGTATCTCCACTATGATATATCGTGAATTGATCCATCTTGATGATAAAGCCACAGGCTAATCCTAAGTACTCCGCAGGCTCATTTTCTCCCCCCAAACCAGTCCCATGCAAAGCAGTGGTAAGTTTTACATGAACATTGTCAAAAGCATGACCACCACCAATATGCATTCCATGGGCTTTCACCCCTTGGCGTAGACAATAAAGAGCCATCTCAAAAACCGATACCACTGTTGCCTGGGATTGGGCAGCAATGGATAGTCCGTCTCCCAGATGATCACTATGCCCATGAGTCAACAAAACTAGGTCTGCCTTAATATCCTCGGGTTTCACTGTGGCCAAAGGGTTTCCTGTTAAAAAGGGATCAATCACAACCTCCTTTTTCCCCTCCAGCAAAAATCCTGCATGACCTAAAAAAGTAATTTTCATTATCATACCCTCCCATCTCAAAATTTGGAATTTTATCAATCCGTATAGGTGTGAATCCATGGTTAATCATGATTGGTTCTTCCACCTTGTTTATCATACACTTACCCTACCAGCCTCGCCGGGTCATTGCCCTTACGTTTCTTCATCCTGTATGGACAAAGCACAGGGGAGTCATTTTATTTTGGGGTTAATTCATTATAAAATCCCTTAAATCCCTGTAAAAAGTATATAAGGAAATCATCTATGTTTCAAATTCCATCCATCAATCATTCTAATTGTTTTTTTGCGCCCTGGCTTTATTCCTGTTATATTGCTCAGCAAATACATGATGCATAATTTCTTTGGCTATTGTATAAGGATCCACTTCACGATGTGCTACTTGAAGCAATTTATTTTTGCTACTATCATCAGTCATTATCCATTGTTGTACCAGAGAATCCCATTCATCATGCAATATGGTCAGCACTTCTTCCCTTGATCTCTGCTGCCTTCGCTTTTTTTTCACTTCCCCTTGCTCTGTATAAGTCCAATAATCTTCTATTTTTTGCATCAACTCATACAACCCTACATCTTTTAAGGTTGATACCAATACCACGGGTGGGTGCCATTCCCTTGCAGATTGCATATCCAACATCATTTCAATTTCTGCTGCTATATTGGCGGCCCCATACAAATCTGCTTTGTTAACTACATAAATATCGGCAATTTCCATAATTCCAGCTTTGATGGTTTGAATCCCATCGCCTGCCCCAGGGGTTAGGACTACCAACGTAATATCCGCCACATGCATGATATCCAATTCAGCTTGTCCAACCCCCACAGTTTCTACAATAATCCAATCAAAGCCAAAAGCATCCAAAGCATTGATTGTATCTTGGGTATTTCTAGCCAAACCTCCTAGGCTACCTCTGGTACCCATGCTACGTATAAATACCCCTGAATCCGTGGCATGATCCTGCATCCGCACCCTATCTCCCAACAAAGCCCCCCCACTAAAAGGACTGCTAGGATCCACAGCCACCACCGCTACCTGTTGCCCAGTTTGACGTAAAAAATGAATCATCCTATCCACTAAAGAGCTTTTCCCGGCCCCTGGTGAGCCTGTCACTCCCAACACCCGGGCATGCCCAGTGAGTGGATACAAAAACTTCATAAGTTCAATCCGCTGAGGGTCTTCATTTTCTAATTTCGAAATAACCCGGGCCAAAGCCCTGATTTGTCCAGATTGAAAGCCTTGCAATAATCCTTCCAATGTGTGTAAAGACATTGCTATTCCTCCCAGTTTCCCCAACTCAATGTATAACATTATTTTATTCTGTATTCTTTTTATACTGTTTATTAATATCTTGTCAATTGTATTCAGAAAATTTTCTTTCAGTCTTTGCTTCCAAGCCTCCCACAGGTTAGGTTGACTAGCAGTTAATTTTTGGTTACCATATACCAAAGATGATGTAAACATTTGTATGTCAAAAGGAGGAATACAGCAGTGGATACCTATGATATTGTTATCATTGGCGGAGGACCAGCAGGACTTACAGCTGGCATCTATGCAGCCAGAGCAGCATTAAAAACTGTGTTGTTAGAACAAGCCATGCCTGGTGGTTTGGCTGCAACCACAGATATAATAGAAAATTATCCCGGCTTTCCAGAAGGATTAAGCGGTCCTGATTTAGCCAATCATATGCTAGCCCAAGCAGAACGATTTGGATTGGAAATACAATATACGGCAGCTCAATTTCTCACCAAAACAGATAATGTATTTCGCATTACCACTGATAGTGGAATGATACAATCCAAAACAGTAATTATTGCCAGTGGGGCAAAACCCAAAATGCCTGGTTTCCAAGGAGAGCAAGAATTTCATGGCAAAGGCGTTTCTTATTGTGCCACTTGTGATGGAGCCTTTTTCCGCGACAAAACCGTAGTGGTAGTAGGTGGCGGAGATTCTGCAGTGGAAGAAGCTTTATTTTTAACCAAATTCGCTACCAAAGTTTATATTGTGCATCGAAGAAATGAGTTACGAGCAACAAAATATGTACAAGAAAAGGCCAAAAACAATGACAAAATTGAATTTATATTGAACAGTGTCATTGAAGCCATCAAAGGAGAAAATATCGTTTCAGCTGTGGATGTAAAAAATGTCGAAACAGGTGATATACAAACCTTAGAAGCAAATGGAGTTTTTATTTACATTGGACATGCCCCGAGTACTGAATTGGTTCAAGATATGGTAGAGTTGGATGAAGGGGGCTATATTATTACAGATGATACAATGAATACCACTGTACCCGGCTTGTTCGCTGCAGGAGATATTCGAAGCAAAACATTACGTCAGGTGGTAACTGCAGTGTCAGATGGGGCCATTGCAGCAATGGCAGCAGAAAAATATATTGAACAATAAATATATTTATATATTGAATCAACATAACAAAGGAAGGGGAAACCCTTTCTTTTGTTATGTTTAAAACGAAAAAACACGGATTTTATGAAAGAGTCATTATTGACATATGCCCAAAATATAGTACAATAAACATTGTTGATTAGAGCTTTAGGCTGAAAGATATCTTCATAATTATCATGAGAATTTTGCATGTTTTAAAAGGGTAAACTAGTTTTATGCATATTATAAATTTTGACTTTTAAAGACTTTAATAAAATAAAAATATTTTAAAGAGTGAAGGTGAAAAAAATGAGCACAGAATGTGGTAGCAGCTGTAGTTCATGCGGAGAATCTTGTAGTGGAAAAGAACAGCAGGAAAGTGAAAATTTTTTAGAAAAATCAAATGAATTCAGCCAAATTCATAAAGTCATTGGCATTGTCAGCGGCAAAGGCGGAGTAGGAAAATCTCTGGTAACTTCTTTAATGGCTATTTTAATGAATCGAAAAGGGTATCATACTGCCATTTTAGATGCAGATGTAACTGGTCCTTCTATTCCCAAAATATTCGGCATCAAACAAAAAGCCGATGCTACGGAACAAGGTTTAATCCCTGCACAAAGTAAAACAGGTATTAAAATGATGTCCGTCAATCTCTTAATTCCCAATGATACAGATCCAGTCATTTGGAGAGGACCTATCATTGCAGGAGCAGTCAAACAATTTTGGTCTGATGTAATTTGGGGCAAAGTAGATTATATGTTTGTGGATATGCCACCTGGAACGGGAGATGTTCCCCTTACCATATTCCAATCACTTCCATTAGATGGTATTATCATTGTAACTTCTCCCCAGGAATTAGTTTCTATGATTGTATCAAAAGCAGTGAAAATGGCTGAAATTATGCATGTACCCACTTTAGGCATTGTAGAAAATATGAGTTATCTTCAATGTCCAGATTGTAATAAGGAAATTAAGGTATTTGGGGAAAGTCATTTAGATGAGACAGCTCAAAAATTTAATCTTCCTATTCTAGCCAGATTACCCATTGATCCTGCTTTGGCTAATGCATGTGACAAAGGAACTATTGAATCCTTCCAGGGGAATTGGCTGGATTCTGCTGTTCAATCGTTGGAAAATAAATTAGGAAATAAATGATGGGGAATTTCTTGGTAGTTTGAAATAAATTTTTAAATTACTAAATTTTTTGAAAGGATTTTCGCTTTTCAATCGTATTGATAATGAAACGATTTTCAATCATATTTGAGGAGATGATTGCTATGTCAAAAGCGAAAAAAATCATACTGTTATTGGGTACATTAACCCTTTTACTAGCCACCACAGGGATGGCTGCATTTGGTGCCAATAATCCATCAAACACGTATACTAATGCAAATAGCCCGACATGCCCGAATGGTTATTCGTATTGTTTACACCCTGACAATTGCCCCTTAAACGGCAATTGTACTAATCCAGAAAATTGTCCCCAAAATGATGGTTCTTTGGCCTATTGTAACCAAACCCAAGGGGCTTGGTGCCAAATGCAAAACAATGTTGGACAAGAAGGACAATACGGACATCATGGCAAAGGTAGAGGCCATCACCAGGGAAACCGTAATAATCAGTAGTAGAGTCTTATAGTAAGGAGAGCCACATGAGAGAAGAAAACGAGGCCAACCGTGTCATTGATTTATATGCTGATATGGTACGTCGAATCTGTTTTCTTTATCTAAAAAATGAAAAAGATGTGGAGGATGTATTTCAAGATGTATTTTTGAAGTACATCCTTTCTTCTACCCAATTTGCCAATGCAGAGCATGAAAAGGCCTGGTTTATCCGTGTGACCATCAATCGTTGTAAAGATCTTTGTAAAAGTTTTTTCAAAAAAGATATTTTTTCTCTACAAGATATTGAAGCACTTCCCTCAAGCATTTCTCATGACTATGATGATGTTTTTCAAGCTGTTCTCTCCCTACCCCCTAAATATAAAGCAGTGATCTATCTTTATTTTTACGAACAATATACAGCAGTAGAAATTGCTAAAATTTTAAATAAACGAGTCAATACTATTTATACTTGGTTGGCCAGAGCCAAATCAATGTTAGAGAAAAGCTTGGGGGGTGATTATTCTGCATAAAAAACTACAAGCAGCCTTGGATAGTATTAAGGCAGAGCAGGCTTTAATTGACCAAACAAAAGGTATTTTACGGCAAAGGATACAAAACAATACCAGTATTCATAAAAAATCTACGCCTTTGTTTCGTATTTGTTTGGCCTTTTGCTGTGCAATGCTCATCTTCTTCAGTAGCTGGGGTTACTTTACTTATACCAAAGAGGTCGCCTATATTAGTTTGGATATCAACCCCAGCATAGAATTCTCCCTCAATACTTTTGACAGAGTCATCCAAGCCCAAGCTTACAACGATGACGGACAAAATATAATCTCTTCTTTGCCTTTAAAACATATAAAATATGATGAAGCCATTGCATTGTGTATAGAAGAAGAAGCGGACAATGGTTATCTTTTAAATGATGCATTCATATCTTTTACAATTCAATCCAATAACAAAGAAAAGGAAAAATACCTCTGGAAAAACATGCAGAACTTTGAAAAAAAACAAGTAATGGCTCAATATGCCAATATCCAAACAGAATGTCACGTTATTTCAGAAGATTTACGCCAGGCAGCACACTCCCACGGTATATCCTTTGGCAAATACAATGCCATTTTGAGATTGCAAAAAGTAGATCCCTCAGCAACCCTTGAGAACTATCAACATTGTAGCATGCGTACAATTCACGACCAAATAGCAACTTGCCAACAGGAAGGAAATAAGCAAGGAGTAGAAAAACGTCACGAACATGGTAAAAAACATCACCAGGACCAATCCAGTTAATAAATTTTTCTACAATCAAAAGCGGAACCTTTTTATTGAAAAAAAGTCTAAGGAAGAAAGTATTGTATCATGGAGGTTTTAATCAATGAAGCCATTGAAAAAAACATGTATTGCAGCTTTAGCTATTGCAATGAGCCTATCTTTTAGCTCCTTAGCAGGAGCAAATGATTCCCAAAACAACTCATCCACATCTCAACCCTCGGCAGAGCAACAAATTATCACTGAAAAGGAAGAAGCTGTTATCCAGAAATATGAAAAACTACAAGGAACAATCACATCGATTAATAAAAATTTGGTTACCCTAGAAACCCAGGATAAAAACTTGCCAGAAATTACTTTGGTTGTATCTGATACTACCATTCTTATGGATAATGAAAAGGGGCTCCCTGTTTCAGCTGACACCTTACAAAAGGGAGATAAAATTGCTGCTTATTATAGCAAAGCAATGACCAAAAGCCTTCCCCCTCAATCTTCAGCCATTGCAATTTTAACCAATTTGGAAACAAAGTCACCCGCAACTTTGCTAACTGTGCAAACTGTAACCAAAAATCAAGATGAAAATATCAGGGTTTTGACTCAAGAAGGTTCCTTGACGTTGATAATTACGAAAGATACCCCCATTACACCATTTAAGACCAAAAATATTGCGACTATGACAGATATACAGCCAGGTACAACATTATTGGCCTGGTTTGAAATGGTAGCAGAAAGCTATCCTGCACAAGCTACTGCAAATCAAGTCGTTTTACTTAATACTCCAGCAAGTCAAGAACCAGTAACACCACAAAATCCTGCTCCAGCTACCCAGGAACCTTCCCTTGATAACCTAATCAATATTGTACTTGATACAGATGTAAATACGATTATTGTGAATGGGAAAACTATGAATGGAACTCCTATTGTACGCAATGAAGTTGTATTGGTTCCTGTAAGAGAAATTGCTGAAACCTTAGGCTTTAAGGTTACTTGGGAAGAGGACACCCAAAATGTTGTGCTTGATAATGGAATTGTCAGAAGCACTGCTTTGATAGGTTTTGACGGATATTATAAAAATATCATCAATGTCTCTCAAAAAATTCCGATAAAATCTTTAGGCGCAGCTCCTGAATTAATCGAAAAAAAAGCCTATGTTCCAGCTTTACTATTTAATCTATTATTGAATAACCCCAATGCCGTAACCACAGAAAATCATATTTTAACAATCACAACTCATTAAGAAGTAGAAAAGCCGCGAAAATTTATTCGCGGCTTTTCTTTATTGTAAGACTACTCTTTTTGTGTTAAAAGATTTTATCAAATTTTTATTAACTCATACTCTTCATTGCCAAGCCCCAATTTCGCTGCACTGGCAACGCCAACTCTCCAATTTGTTTCCGGATGCACTGCTGTAAAATAATCTCCTTCATGATTTACTTTTCCTAACACACTATCTTCGAATACTGGTTGTTTATTCACCATTTCAGCACAAGCCACATCCAAAGCCACGGGATCAAAAGAAGCAAACATTCCCACATTGGGCACAATGGGTACATCATTTTCCGCATGGCAATCACAATAGGGAGAAACATCCATTACCATGCTAATATGGAAGTTAGGTTTGTCTTTCAATATAGCATACGTATATTCTGCAATCTTTTGATTGAGGATATCAAACGCTTCATCTTCTGCTGCGCAAACTGCATCAACAGGGCATACTCCTATGCAACGCCCACACCCCACACATCTATCATGGTTGATTTGTGCCTTTTGTTCCACAAAGGTTATGGCCTCATGAGCACAATTCTTTTTACAAGAACCACAGGCAATACAAATTTCTTGTTTTACAAAAGGCTTTCCACTGGAATGCATTTCCATTTTACCCGCTCTGGAACCACATCCCATGCCAATATTTTTAATTGTCCCACCAATTCCTGTAGCCTCATGTACTTTAAAATGGGTTAAAGTTACCAATACGTCAGCGTCCATAATAGCCCGACCGATTTTAGCCTGCTTGACATACTCCCCTTCAATGGGCACTAACTCTTCATCCGTCCCTTTTATCCCATCTGCAATGATGACTTGACAACCTGTGGCAAAGGGATTGTAACCATTTTCGTAAGCAGCATCCAAGTGATCTAAGGCGTTTTTCCGTTTTCCCACATACAGTGTGTTACAATCCGTTAAAAAGGGCCTGCCTCCCTGGTCTTTAATGATATCAGCAATCACTTTGGCATAATTGGGACGTAAATATGCAAGATTTCCGGGCTCTCCAAAATGCACTTTTATGGCAACAAACTTATTACTAAAGTCCATAGTTTCCATACCAGCCTTTTGAACCAAACGCCCTAATTTTTGCAATAAATTTTCTTGGAAACTTGCATGAAAATCTGTATAGTATACCTTTGAGATCCCCATAACTTATTAACTCCTTTACCGCATTTTCTTTTTATCCGCACAACAAGTTTTTTTGACAACTGCCCAGCTTCTTTATATTTACATATCGTGGATTTTATTCTTATAGTTTTTAATCATAACACTTTTTACCTTTTTTTTCAATCATACTGATTTTCTTATTATGTATATTTGTTCTAAAATGCTGTTTTAAAAAGTTTATCAATCCTTTTGAACCATCCCATCAAATTTCCCTGTTCTATACTTAAAGAGGACTACTAAAATAGAATTTATGTCTTGAATTATAGATTAAAAATTTATTTAAGCATTGACAAAAGATAAATATCAAGTTATAATAGAAAAGTATTTTAGCTGTATCTAATGATTTCGCATAATTTGTAAATCATGAAAGCAGTATTTACATGATTTACAAATTGTGCGAAATTTTTATTTTCAGCCAAATACAAATGAATAATATATTGGAGGTACCGATACATGAATAATGGTACAGTAAAATGGTTTAATGCGGAAAAAGGATATGGATTTATATCAATGGACGGTGGAGATGATGTATTTGTGCATTTTTCTGCCATTCAATCTGATGGATATAAAACATTAAACGAAGGACAAAGGGTTACTTTTGATATTACTGAAGGCAACCGTGGCTTGCAAGCTGCCAATGTTTGTATCGCCTAACTTGCTTTTAAGCTGATAAAATCCCTTCGGGTTTTGCCCTGAAGGGATTTTTTGATATCCAAACGCTAAGACTGCAGATACGCATTTATTGTATAGATTCCCCATCTCTTAAGTACCCTTCTTGTGCTTGATAAAAACTAAACTGGAACCATAAAATCCACGCATAATGGCTTGTTGTGGACAAACAGCTTTACAATCACCACAATGAATACATTCCAAAGCATTTGGTTGTTGATACATCACAACATTCATTTTACAAGCATCTGCACAACTGCCACATTGGGTACAGCGATTTTCATCTACTTGATAACGGTATATGGCTATGGGATTTAATAAAGAATACAAGGCACCTAGAGGACATATATATTTACAAAATGGACGATATATCATGAATGATAGCAAAATTACCAATCCTAATACAAAAAGTTTCCAAGTAAATAACCAACCAGCTGCCTCTTGTAAACCCTGATTTATCAATATCAAAGGGATTCCCCCTTCTAAAGTTCCTGCTGGACATAAAATTTTACAAAAATAAGGGCTCCCTTGTCCTACAAAATCAACGACAAACATGGGCAACAAAAACACAAAAATAAGTAAAATGATATATTTAAACCAGCGAAGAGGTTTATCCCATAAAAACGTTTTGATTTTCTTAGGAAAGGGAATTTTATAAAGCAAATCTTGAAAAAATCCAAAGGGACATAGATATCCACAAACAAAACGCCCCCACAATGCCCCTATTGCCATAATAAATCCAATTACATAAAAAGAGAATTGATATTTCCAACTTCCCAACAATGCTTGTAATGCACCAATAGGACAAGCACCCAAAGCACCAGGACAAGAATAACAATTAAGCCCAGGGACACAAAACTGTTTTAATTTGCCCTGATAAATTTTCCCTTGCAGAAAACCGACCATATACCCATTGGTCAGGATTGTCCACAACATTTGAATGAAATGGCGTATTCTCATATTGCTTATCCGATTCCTATGCACTCCAAACAGATATACATCGCTTTGCGCAGCACAATTTCAGCTTCTCCCCGGAAAAAACCAACAAACACAAACGCCATTCCCGTAAAACAAATAAAGGCTGGCAATAAATATTTTGCCATATATCTAATTCTTTTCTTTTTCTGTATCTTTATCCCCCCTATTCTCTTCCACCACAACACTCCAATCCTCCATACTTCTTGTGCCAAATACTTTGCGCACTATCTTTCCTTCTCGATTTACCAAAAATGTGGTTGGCATCCCTGTCACATCTTGCAATAACCCCTGTCTTAACCCTGCATCCGGTATCCATACAGCATAACTAGCTTCTGCCTTTTGCATTATTTCCTTTCCTGTGTTGATAATCTCCTCTTGGGGTTCATTGGTTTGTATATCCACAGCATTTGATAATATACCCACTACAGCAATACTATCTCCCTCATATTGCTTTGCCAACTCCCCTAAGGCAGGTAAACCTTGCACACAGGTGTCACTCCATGTAACCCACACATTAACCAAAGTCAGTTCATTTTGACTAAATACTTTTTCCGTCACTTTATAGCCATACAAATCTTGTGTAGAAAACTGCCCCACTGACTTTTTTGCCAAATCATTGGTAATATTAGGAGGAACAGCTCCCCAATCTCCTTGGGGTGGAGCATCCTTTCCACACCCGCTACATATGCACATAAACATGACACTTATTGCCAATGCAATCATGGATTTTTTCATTTATCTTTCCTCCTTATTACCAATATCCTCTTTGATTGTTATCTATGTTTTGTTTAACCTGTTATTTCTTCCAATTATATCATGTTAATATGTCAAGTCTATCAATTTATGCTGAACAAAAATCAGCCTATATTGAAGTTAGCAATCTTCTTACTATTGCTATATGTAAATTTTAATCCATTTTATCTTTCACCCTTCACCTCATTTTTATTTCCCCTTATCCTAAAATTGAGCATCCAAGTTATCACCCCAACAAATACTGTAACATCTTTTCAGGATTGTTTAAAAATTGTTTTGTTATGATATAATGCTCTGTTTCTTTATATGAAGTTAGTTTTATCCCTTCGGATGTAAGTTCATAAATTTCTGCCTGAGGATAAGCAAGTAAAATAGGCGAATGGGTAGCTATGATAAATTGCGAATTAGCTCCAACCAATGCATGCAATTGACTCAATAAAACCATTTGCCTTGAAGGGGACAAGGCAGCTTCTGGCTCATCTAAGATATATAATCCATTTCCGCCAAAACGATTGCACAATAAATGAATAAAACTTTCTCCATGGGAACACTGGTGCAAAGACTTACCACCATAAGAATCCACAATCCTTTTACCCAAACCTGTTTCCCTATCCAAATCCTCCATATTGGTAGCAAGATTATAAAAGGTTTCTGCCCGTAAAAAATAACTATCCCTTGGCCTTTGATACCCCTTTATTAAGGACAGATATTGATGCAAATTGGAATGAGTGGCTCTGGTATGAAACAAAAAATTTTTTGAACCTCCTTCAGGGTTTAATCCCCATTTTACTGCAATGGCTTCTATTAAGGTAGATTTTCCCGAACCATTTTCTCCTATAAAAAAAGTAACTGGTTTACAAAAAAGTAACTCATTCATATGTTTGATGATTGGTAAAGAATAAATATAATCTTGATGGTCTATCTTTTCTTTATGTAAAACAACCTTCTCAAGATACATCTGATTTAATATCATGCAATCACTCCAATTGTCTAAATCTTTTTAAAATATCCTAAAAACAAATAATGGCTATCTAATTCTTTAGAAAGCCTTTTCATAAAATCCTGTAAGTTGTTTAATTTACTCTATATCAATTCACAATCAAGAAAATCTTTAAAAAAATACATCATTCTTTCCTTATTATATCCATCCTCTCCTCGCCAATGTTCAATTATCCCAAAGTCTGTCCCCCTCCCTCTCACAGTCCTTGGTTTTACTGGAACTAAAATTCCTATTGTAGAAAAAATTTCAATCAAACAATCCCTTTCCATTTTATTTGAAGGGATAGCATCCTTTAAACGATGTTCCAATTGACGGGGAGCATCAAAAGGTTTACAGATTTTTATAGCATAGAATATATCATTTAATATTTGAATATCTTCCTCTGTGGGTATATATTCCTCTTCCTTTATAAATTGCTGTAAGTCAAATAAAGCATATGTAATATCCCTATGACGAATACCGCCCCATTTTATCCTTTCAAAATTCATAAGATTTATATCTATTGCTCGTTTATCAACTCCATCATAACCAGATTGATAACAAATCTTACACCAATAATCATGCATGGATTCTGTATAAGCAACAAAGCTGTGAAAGGGAATATCATGGGCCAAGGCCCAACTGGCCAATGCACTTCTTAGATGTACTTCCCTTGAGGATAAACTAAACAAAAAACTGTTTACAACTCTTTCTTTTGAAATGATGTTTGCCAATGATTTTAAGGCCTCAATACAGGCATCATGCTCTTTCACTACCTCCATTTCATCAAACATAACACCTTTTGCTTTTGCATATTCAAAATCTATTTGAGATATCTTACGTCTTTCTTTATCTTTCCAACCTGTATTATGCCAAAAAAATTTACACAGTATTTCTTTAGCTCGTTTATCCAACTTTACACCTCTTTAGAATAATATCAATATTGTATTGATTTTGCTTCTATTATACAAAATAAGAGTGTGTAATTGTTTATTTATTCGATTTTTTATTATCTTATCATAAAAATTTTTCAAACACCCCATGAATCCTATTCATTAAAGATACAGTTTCAGTTCAACCATAATACAGCTCTTTTTTATAGACAAAAACAGACCAAAGAAAACTTTTTCCTTAAAAAGATTTTATTCATTCAAACTTTTTTCCTGCTCCCAATAAAAAACACCGAAATTTTTTTCGGTGTTTTTTCGATAAAATACATATCCCCATACTCATTTCAGTACCTGCTTTATAAACTATTGTACAGAGGAAAATAAATCATTTAGCCCGTCGCTCATCGTTGGATGGGTAAAAATACTATCGCGTAAAACTGTATACGATACATTGGCATCCATGGCAAGTTTTATTAAATTAATCATCTCATGAGATTCTGCACAAAATAAATGTGCCCCCAAAATACAGTTCGTTTTTGCATCAATCACAGCTTTTAAAAGTCCTATGGGCTGACCCAATATTTGTGCTTTAGGAATGGCTGCAGCAGGTAAACGAGCAATTTTCACTTCATAACCCTGCTCTTGTGCTTCCTTTTCGCTTAGCCCAACCCGTGAAAAGGGTGGAGAAAAGAAAACACTATAAGGTACTGCACCTCGATTCTCCAGATTTCTTTTTCCATCTTTCAATAATTGGGATGCTACAATACGGTAATCATCAAGGGAAATATAAGTAAATTGTAAACCTCCAACAACATCTCCCATAGCCCAAATATGAGGGGAAGTGGTACGTAACTGTTTATCCGTTTTCACTGCGCCTCTGGTAGTCAGCTCCACCCCAGCTGCTTCTAAGTGTAAACCTTCTACATTGGGACGTCTTCCAGTAGCTACTAAAATGGCATCTGCAGCAATGGTTTTTGAGTCTGATTCTGTCAGCAGGGTAATGACAGCAAATCCACCTTCATCCTTAACGGACTTGATTGTAGTAGAAAGCATTACCTTAACCCCTCGATTGGTTAAGTTTCGTAATACCTCTTGGGCGATTTCCTCATCTTCACGGGGTAAAAATAGAGAACCATCTTGAATCACTGTAACCTGAGAGCCAAAGTTTGCATAAATAGAAGCAAACTCCATCCCAATATAGCCTCCCCCAATAATAACCAAGCGCTTTGGTAAGGTTTCTAACTCTAATAAAGTTTCGCTTTTATAAACATAACGGCTGTTTGATAAACCCTCAATAGGAGGAATAAACGGCAATGCACCAGTATTGATAAAAATTTGTTTTGCTTCTAATTCTTCAGTATGATCCGCCAGATGTACAATAATTTGTTGCTCATTCAGAAAAGATGCTGTTCCTGTCAAAACCGTAATATTAGGATTATTATTTAATTTATCGTAATTTTTTTTTCGAAGCATCTCAGTCAAACGGGCTTTTTCATGAATTGCCTCTGTGTAACGCCTGGCTTTTTTCTCAAAATCCCCACCTTGTACCACGGATTGCTCTGCCCTATGTACCAAAGATTTAGATGGAATACAACCCACATTGATACAAGTTCCTCCATACATTTTTTCCGAACCTTCCACCACAGCAACTTGCTTACCAGATGCAGCCAAAGCACTGGCCAATGTTTTTCCACCTTTGCCAAAACCAATTATAATTGCATCATATCGCTTCATAGGTCAACCCCTTTTCATCTTTTATTTAAAATTTTTACAACAATAAAAAGCATTATAGGATTTAATTACTCCTTTAGAAAATGTATTACCAATAATCTGTAATAAAATATATTTCAGTTTCTATATGTTATATTAATTATTACAGTTAGTTTTGTCAAGAGTTTTTCTAAAAATTATTATTCACTTATAATTATTCTTATTAAAAATACGCAAATCAATTTGCTTCTATAAAAAAGACTTAACATAAAACATATTAAGGGTATTACAACAAATCCAGCTGCTTTAATAAGTTATTCGTAAGAGAGAATCCATTCACCTCAACAACACAGTTGTAATATCCTACAAATTGTAATCATTTTTACCTCTGGCGTGTCTAAAACAATAATCCGAACCACTCCCCTATGAGGATAAGTTCGGATTATATTGGATAGAAATTAAATTTTTATTCAGCATCAATGATATTTGAGCTAGATAACGTACTCACTCAACCAACTTGCGGAATCCATTGAGTTCTGCAGATTTTGCAGCAAATGCAGCGGATACGCTATTCTTTTCTGTCTCGTCTAGCTTTTCCGCCAACCGGCCGGCTAAATAAGCTAGTTCACATTCTAAGGCTAAAATATAATCCTTGATTGCTAATTATTCGCATCAAGCAGCTTTTCCTTATCTTTACTTTTTTGCATATAATAAGCGTAACCACCATCATAAAAAGTCAGCATTTGTTCTTCTAAAAAAACAATTTTATTGGCCACCCTTTGTACCAGGTATTTATCGTGAGATACCAAGAGGACACTACCTGTATAGTTACACAACACCTGCTCAATTCTCTCTGTAGAAGCAATGTCCAAGTAATTGGTAGGTTCATCCAGAACCAACAGATTTGCGCCGCATAAAATAAGCTTGGCAAAGGCTACTCTGCTTTTTTCTCCCATGCTCAGGTTGGCAATTTTCTTAAATACTTCATCTTTACGAAAAAGCAAGCAACCCAAAAGAAGACGGATATTCTCAAGGGATATTTGCTTGGTTGTCATACTATCCAAAACCGAGGCTTGATCGCCTAAACGCTCAAACTCCTGTGAAAAATAGCCAATCTTTAACGCTTGATCCAATTCAATGCTGCCAGAATACTCCTTATCAATTCCGCAGATTATCTTGAGCAATGTGGTTTTGCCTGCTCCATTACTACCCAACAGCGCAATTCTATCTCCACGCTCCACCATAACAGATTGTCCGAAAAAGGAGAAAAAAAGATGCTATAATCAAAAGAAAAATCCAGACGAGG
>CATZDY010000041.1 GCA_958417755.1 uncultured Peptococcaceae bacterium | reverse complement strand
TTCCTCTTGGATCCGTAAAATGTTTGAAGAAGGGGAAAAATTACGGGCCATTCATGGTGCAGATAAGGTTTATGATTTTACCATTGGCAATCCGGTGATGGAACCCCCCCAAGCATTTTTAGAAGCCTTACAAGATTTAGCCATGCATCCCACACCAGGAATGCATGGCTATATGAGCAATGCAGGATATCCTGAAACCAGAGAGGCCATTGCCCAAGTGCTAAAAGAGGAATCAGGCTTATCCTTTGGGGCGGAACATATTATCATGACAGTGGGAGCCGGGGGAGCCCTGAATGTGGCTTTAAAAACCCTGTTGGATCCCGGAGATGAAGTCATTGTTTTTAAACCCTTTTTTGTGGAATATAGATTTTATGTGGACAACCATGGCGGAAACATTGTGGAATTGCCCACAACCAAAGATTTTAAACCAGATCCCCAGGTATTGGCCAAAGCCATTACCCCAAAAACCAAATTGATCATCATCAATACACCCAACAATCCCACAGGTGTGGTATACAATACCGAAGATTTAGCAACCATACAACGGATTTGCCAGGAAAAAGAAGCGGCCTTTCATACCACCATTTACATTCTATCCGATGAACCTTATAAAAAAATTGTCTATGATGACATTGAGGTACCCAGTGCTTTTCAGCATTTGGACAATGCCATTGTAGCCACATCCCACAGCAAAGATTTGGCTTTGCCTGGGGAAAGAATCGGTTACTTGGCCGTAAGTCCCAAAGCCCGGGATTATCAATTATTATTGGAAGGCATGGTATTTGCCAACCGAACCCTAGGCTATGTCAATGCACCGGCCATGATGCAAAAATTAATCGCTGGACTGCAAAGAGAAACAGTGGATGTGGGCATTTATCAGGCCAACCGGGATTTGCTTTACAATCACCTTACTTCCTTGGGCTTTGAAATGGTCAAACCTTCTGGAGCCTTTTATTTATTCCCCCGCTCCCCGCTTCCGGATGATGTGGCTTTCATTGAAAAAGCCAAGGAATATAATATCCTGTTGGTACCAGGCGGTGGTTTCGGGTTACCGGGATATTTTAGGCTCTCCTATTGTATTGCCCGACAAACCATTGAAAATGCCCTACCAGCATTTACTAAACTGGCTGAGGAATTGGACATGAAAAAAAAATAAAGACTTTTACAAACCAATGACCATTGCCCTGTTAAATGATTTCACGACAATGGTCATTGGTTTTGTGTCTTTTAAGTTTTTTTTGCTAATTTTTTTCCACCCCAAGCTTACATAGGGTACAACCAGCACATTCCTTTACTTTATCGCCAAATACATTTTGAATGGTTTCCAGCGTATGCCGGGGCGGATGTCCTTGCCCTAAATGAAATTCAATTTCCTCTGGGGCCAGGGTAATCAAGGCGCTGATTAACATATCCTCATAGTTAATTTCATTGCCCATTAATTCCAACATAAATTCTTCTAAATAGGCGCTATCAATGGCTTCATGTTGGGCATCATACAATTGAAATACACCATTTGCTTTGAGCAATACATGTACTTTATCCACTTGAGTATCCTGTACATCCACAAAATATTGTAACAATTGGATAAATTCTTTGTACTCTCGCTCTAACAGAAAATCATCCACCGCTTGATCCGCCACTTCTTGCAGTTCCTGTAGATATGCTTTTAGGCGAAAACGAATAAAACCTTCAATCACAATATTATCGCTGCTCTGAAGAAAGGCCAGTAGTTCTTGTAAGATTTTATCCCTGCGTTGCAGCCATTGGGCAGAAGGAATCTTTTGCTCTTCCTGGTCAAGTTGAATGGCTTTGGCAGCATAATGATAAATGCTATTGCGCTCTGCTTCGCTAAAATAATAATAATTTTCCTGAATAATGTCTAGCAATAGCTGTTTTTCCCAATGGCAAAGAATTACATCAGAAACAGCCTGGGCCACGTAGCGTTTAAACAAAGCTTTGGCATATTCCTCATTGCCCCGCCGTACTTTTTCCTTTTGGATCTGGCAGCGCAAAAATGTTAGTTTCCCCTGGGGATTGATTTCCATCTTCACTGTGTACCCATGATTTTCAAAACAGCGCAAATCTCGGCTTAATTCCGTTTTTAGTTCATCTATTTTTTTGCTAGCCCCAATGGATATGGCCTGGGCCAAAGCATCCACTCCCTTCCCTTGCAGGACCAAACCCTGTTATATTAGTATATGAACGTCTTAAAACAGCTATACGAAAAACAAATCTTTTTGCTTCACATGACAACAATGAAAAATGCAACACATCTTTTTCATTGCATTTACAGTATAAACAATTTGTCGTCACAACATGTCTTGAAAAAACTATGCCAAAATCCATTGTCATGATTGAACTGCATGAAATTGCTGATTTGGCAGGCAAATACAAATCAAATCCTTTGCCAGTGACCCAAAGGAGGAAAATATATTTTCATAAGGAAATATTTTCTAAATTTAAAACAATTGCCCCATCTGCATCCATCTATCTATGTTGCCCTGGGTGCTGCTATATAGGTAATGTAAAGATTGATGAAGGCTCCAGCATTTGGTACCAAGTTGTCATACGGGGTGATGCGGATGCCATTATCATTGGAAAAAATAGCAATATTCAAGACATCTGTATTTGCATAAAGATAAGGGATTTCACTTATACATAGGAAATCATGTATTTGTGAAATATGGTGCAGTTTCTGCACGGCTGCACCTCCATTAACGGTGATTTAATTGGCATTCGCGCTATGATTATGCGTAATGCTATCATAGGAAAAATGCCTGCATAGAATCTGGGGCTTTGGTTACCCAAGGCCAAATGGTTCCTCCTGGACACCTGGCCCTGGGCATTGCCAGCCAATGTGGTCCTACCTCTACAGGAACAGCAGGCCTGAATTTCTGCCATTTATCAGCAAAGGGGTTGACCAAACCTGAGTTCCTCCTTGCTTTTACAAACAAAAGAGGGCTGTTCCTGTAATACAGGAACAGCCCTTATGCGGCTGGATTAGACCCCGCTCTCCTACCATGGTTCGCCCTGGAATAAGGACAACAGATGTTCTTCTTGCAACTGTTGACCAATGACACAAACAACCCCTTGTTTTGCAGCGCAATCCACCATTTCCAAATGACCAGGTACATATTGCAACTGTTTATACCCTTCCGGGGTTTTGATGATTCCCTTAGCCCGTAAGACCACGCCCATGGAATTTTGCGCCAATTGAGAAAATATATCTTGGACTTCCAGGGCAGTAAAGCAATGCTCTGTTCGAATGGTAATGGTATCAAAGGCCTCTTCCGCTGTATGCTGGCCATGAACGTGGCAATGACAATCATGATCATGTCCTGCACAACCACAATGATGGTGCTCTGTTCTTAAGGCCAGCACTTCCTCACAATCCAACACAGACCAGGGTTTTGTTTCAATGCGGGCCTGGGGATTGATGGCCCGGATCCGCTGGCAAGCAGGCTCCACTTCTTCAGGACAAATATCCGTGCGACTGAGCACAATCACATCTGCGTGCAGCAATTGATCTTCATAAAATTCACCGAAATTATCCAAATAAATTTCGCAATATTCCACATCCGCCACAGTTGCTTTGACTTGTACTTGTACCTGGTTTTGTAAACTTTCATCATCACAAGCTTTTATAATATCCGATAATTTGCTTACCCCAGAAGGCTCAATCACAATTTTATCCGGTTGGAAGCGTTCTATAATCTCTTGGATGGACGCCACAAAATCCCCCACCAAGCTGCAACAGATACAACCAGCTTTGATTTCCTTTACTGCCACATCCGATGCCTGAAGCACTGCGGCATCCACGCTGATTTCTCCAAAATCATTTTCAATCAAAACAATCTTTTCTTTTTGTTGGGCTTCTTGTAAATACTTTTGAATAAAAGTGGTTTTTCCAGCGCCCAAAAAACCTGAAATAATGATGATTTGTGCGGTCATCCTAAATCCTCCCATTTATCAACATCCATGCCATCTCCTGCAACTCTCAGACAGTGTCCGAAAGAGAGCAAACAAACTCATGGCGGGCAGCGGCGTTAAGTAACAGCACTTGGCCCAATACTTAATTTGTTATGCGCTGGTATCCTGCCAGCTTGTGAGACTACAGCCCTGATTTTGTTATAACAATTTCCAACAATGAGGGACAATGCTTCGCACCAGCTCTTTTTTTCGTCGACGCTTCCCGCACTGTTCTTGTTTGTAAGTATACCATCATTCCCGCCTGTTGTCATGGATGTCAGCCTACCTTAAATCAGTGGATTTGATACTGTTATGCTGTTTAATCGGGCAATGGTGAAAACAAAATTTTTCTTTGCCTGCTTGAAACGCGTGGATACAATGAACGTGGCCCGCCGGATTTTCTGGTCAACAATCCCTTAGGAGGGACATCGGCTAAGATGACCCGATGTCAGGGGCATTTTGCGGTTGATATTTACAGAAAAATAGTATTTTGATAATGTAATTGCACTGTTTGCAAAGCTGGAGGAAAACTGAATGGCACATCAATTCACTTAATATGGATATTCGTATCATTTGGTACTATCAAGGGGATAAAATGATTATCCTTGTGGATATAGGGCAGCATTTTGAAGCAATTTTAGCGGAATATCTATACACCGTGATAATGCTTCATGGACTAACCGCATCCTGCTGGGGCATGCGCCTAAAGATCGCGAAAAACGGAAGCATGGCTATAGCTACACTCCCGCTTTTTTATTGTACACCGCCGATGGGCAACACAGATCAAATGCCATGACTAGGGATAGGGAAGGATGTTCTCCACAAAGTGAAGAAGTACAACTGCGTGACACTCAACTCTCATACCCAAAACAGGGCCAGAGGGTTGTGTAGAGGGGCCTGAACTTCCGGTAAAGCCTGAGGGCGTGAGCCACGGCGCTGGGTCGCGTTGGGTCAAAGAAAAGTATTGCTTGGGCCTATCTCCACCTCTGCAACAACGGTTTTTTATTTCCTCGGGCACATTTTAATACAGGAAGTTATTTCTTCTCAACAGGAACCTGTATCTCTGTAAGCCAATGGTTTACACTGTCTTTGTTCCATACACCGTCAATATAACTTTCGCGCACATAGTCGGTTATTTTGTATCCGTGTTGCTCAACCCACTGTATGACATAAGCATAAGCAGCCCTAAGTCCCTCGTAAGCGCCCTGGTGTAAAATCGAAACCACCGTCACTGCGGGTAAGTCCTTGAAAACAATTCCGTCACCATCCTTGCCCCGGCTTGTCACTGCTTGACAGATTTCAACATGAATGTCACTTTCTTTATACTCACCATCAAGATATACATTAAAGCAATAATCTGGCTTTACACACTGGATACCAGGATTCGCTTTACTTACCTTTTCCCCCACAGTGGGCATGATTTCTGCCAGCGCGGCATAGTTGGGAATAACATACTCTAGTGAAAAAACGGTAAATGCGGGGATTTCTTTGATAACTGCTTGATAGTCCATGGAATAACCCTCTTTCTGTTCAATCATATAGTTTTCCAATCGAAAGAGTTGGGCGGCAACATGTTCCCGCTCGGCAGTAAGTTCTGCTTTTCTCTGTTCCAAAATAACAGCCACATTGCGGTCAGCACTGATATCAGCAATCTCTGGAATAGAAAAACCCATCTGCCGCAATGCAATGATTTTATTTAGCCGAAAAAGTTGGTTTGTCGTGTAATAACGATAGCCGTTTTCCTCGTCCACATGAGCGGGCGTGAGAAGTCCTGCCTCATCATAGTGGCGCAACGTCTTGATAGTGACCCTGCCAAGTTTTGAAAACATACCGATACGATACATTTTTCACCGTCCTTTCTTTCGTGGCTTTATCCTACATTCTCCTGTAACAGGAGAGTCAAGAGGGTAATTCCATTTCTTTATAAACCGTTTAGATATTCCACCTCAACCATTTATACTGTTCAAGACATTATATTGCAAGATAATAAAATTCCTTTTAATTGATATATTCTCTGTCTGTTGGCATGTCTATCTTGTTTTTTGGTCACTCGGTGGTTACTTTATGCACCTACCCCCAAGGGATTATAGGCCCATAATGGCCACTTCGTCCCGATCCAAGCGGTAGTGAATGTGCTCAATTTGGCGGCGCAAATCCAAATCCTCTCCTGCCGCCCGTTCCACCTGCCGCAACAAATCAATGGTACGGCGCAACATGGAAAAGATATCCCCTTCCTGGAGATTACTTTTGGCCAATAAGTCATCAAAAGCCGCCCCATCATACCAAGCCACTGCCAAAGAAGCAGGCAAAGGAGACCAAATACAACATTGCTCCGGCACGCCTCGTTTTAGCAAATATTTGCGCAATTGTTCCACATGTTCCAAAGGAATCCCACAGGGCTCTACCTGTTCCTCCCGTCCGGGGATATAATCCACCCCGGAAAGTACAGCCACCATTTCCTGGGGGCTTTTATCTCGAATATAACCGTGAAACAAGAGCTCTGTGACCAAAATCTCCTGCACATGCAAATGCAAAGCAAAAATGCCCCGGGGCAACAGGGTTCTTCCCTGCACATAATCCATTTTCTCTAACAAATCCCACATGGCATTGAATTCCACTTCATAATCCCGGGCATGCCGGGCCAATAATTTTATCCGTCTGGTTAAACGCACTTTTCTCTCTGCATATACATCTTGTTTTTTGCGGGATTCCACACAACGTTGATACCGACATTTCTTTTGGCTTGTTTTGAGGATAGCCCGGATTTCTTCCCGTCGTTCCAAAGCCCCTGGACGGGTTCTTTTTCTTCTGTTTTTTAAAGCATGGAGCTCTTTCTTTAATTTAGAACGCAGCAAAAAACAAGAAGGCTGATAGATATCCTGGCAAAAACAATGCTCCAATTGTTCCTGTTTGCTATCCATGGCAGCCAATTCTTCTTGAATGCGTCTGCTCTCCCGATTGTTTTGATAGGCAGCTAAGTTTTGCTCCAAGTAGCGATTAATTTCCCCGTCTGTTTTCCAATACAAGAGGCTCAAAACCGTATTAGGGGAAATGGTCAATCTACCCCGTACAGGTTCCACATCTTCTTCCCGGTAAAACCCCGTTTGTTCTGGAAAGCGCTCGTCAATGCGTATGTATACATGGCCCAGCTGGTCAAAACCCCTTCTCCCAGCCCGCCCGGCCATTTGAAAAAACTCCCGGTTGTATAACCCCCTAAACTCCCGTCCATCCCATTTGCGGCAAGCATCAAACACTGTACTGGCAGCAGGGAAATTCACCCCCACAGCAAAGGTTTCCGTACAAAAAAGCACAAATATGAGTCTGGATTCATACAGCCTTTCCACCAAATCCTTTAGAGCTGGCGCCATCCCTGCATGATGGTAAGCAATGCCCTGACATAAAATTTGGCGCAAATTTTGCCTTCTGTGCCCAAACAAGCCAGCATGGTTTTCCTCAGCTTGCCGAATTCTTTTTTCCACCTCTTGTTTTTCCTTGGGCAATAAAAAATCCCATTCCCGGCCCAGCTCCTCTGCCAAGAGCTCTGTTTTCCCCCGGCCAAAGGCAAAATACAGAGCTGGCAAATGATCTTGTATTGCCCCAATTACATCTGAAGCAGAGGGCTTACCCCCTATCTTCGCCATCCATATCACCAACTTTTCCACAATTAAAAAGAAAAAGTTCTTCCTGCCCACTAGTCAAAAAAACAATCACTGTTTTTTTCCCTCTCCAGTTTTCAAAGCAGGACGATTTTTTCTTTTTTCACTCTTCTCTTTTATGTATTCTTTGGCTTGGGCTAAGGATAGAAGCTCTCCGTTTTCAGCAATCCACGCCAGTTCCAGAGGAACTGCCCGGCGTTTTTCAATGATTACTTTAACGTCCCGGTTACGAATATGACCAATCCAATTGGCAATTTCTTGGATATTGGGCACTGTGGCAGATAACCCCAAAATACGCATATGCTCTGGGGCAAAGATAATGCTTTCCTCCCACGCTGTTCCTCGCTCCGCATCATCCAAATAATGGACCTCATCAAAAATCACATGGGTGGTATCCTGCAACATCTCTGGATTGGCAAAACACCAATTGCGGAAAATCTCTGTGGTCATGACCAGCAACGGAGCTCCTTCATGAATGGATAAATCCCCAGTAATCAAGCCCACTCTTTCCTTGCCATATTGGGCAACAAAATCTCGATATTTTTGATTGGATAGGGCCTTGATGGGGGAAGTGTAGACAGCTCCTTTCCCCGAGGCAATCACCCATTCCAATAACCTTTCCGCAATCAATGTTTTACCAGTACCAGTGGGAGCTGCCACCAATACGTCAAAACCAGCCAATAATGCTTCTACTGCTTCGGCCTGGAATGGATCCAATTCCAAAGGACCCTTGGGGACAATCTGTGGTATATCCCGACGCAGTCCCTTTTTTTTGCGTCTTTGATAGGACTTTTCTGCATGTCCGGCCAAAAATATTTCTCCCTTCCCTCTTACACTCTATAGCATTATACACCAAAATAAAACATTTGAATCAGCCGGTTTCCCAAGGATAGATGATACAATTATTTTTTCCAATAAAAATCGAATAAAAATAAAAATTTTGATTTTGAAAATACCCTTTCGGTTATATAATAGAATAAAAGCTGCCTTTATGAAAGGAGGAAATGCCTTTGAATGCCAAAAGCACCACAGACTATCGTTTTAATTACAAAGAACCAGGAAAAATCATCAGTGTGGAAGTCAAATGTTGCGGTCAACACATCGGTGAAATGAGGTTTCAAGATGGGGAGGAAAAAACCTGTCCCACCTGTGGTATGAAATATTCACTGCGTATGGATTACAACCACTTCCATCTCACCCGTAGTGACGAAAAATCAGTGAAAGAAGAAGTGGTATAATATACAATCATCCATATACAACCAAGGATACCCGCTATTTGCGATGAAATGAAGCAATGAATGAAATTTTTTAACTCAATGACAAGCTGCTGTATCTTTTTTATGGTTTTATTTTGGATAATCTTATATCAATGATCCTTTATCAAAGAATAGAAAAAAGGCGTATTCCTAAAAGCCATGGGGATGCGTCTTTTTCTTTACTCTTCCCCAAAACCACCTTCCCCAAATCACAAATCATGCAATAAAGATTTCAATCCTAAACAAAAGCCCAAAATCCATCCCCACAGGCTCTACATCCATATGATAAAGCAAAGTAACCTCATATCCATCCTTCACAGCTTGTAACTTATATTAAATTCCTTTTTACAAAAAAAGGAATTTAATATATTTTTTGAGCTTCATCCAAAATTCATAGACTGTGGATTTGAAAAAGGTTTTCTTTACAGGATTATAAAATTTTAATAAAATGAAATTGTTATTATCTTAAATCTATGCAACAACAGAAAGGAGTCGCTTATGAAAAAGGTAATTGCATTACTCACAGTCATTGTCATGATGTTTGCGTTGGCAGCTTGCAGTGGAGGCAACAATGGAAACAACGCAGCAAACGGCAAACAACAAAACCTTGTCATGGCTACCGGCGGCACATCAGGAACTTATTATCCCTATGGTGCAGCTGTGGCCAGCATGTGGAACAAAAAGGTAGAAGGGGTTAAAGTTGACGCCCAATCTACCGGCGCCTCAGCAGAAAATATCCGTCTCATTGCCAATGGAGAAGCGGATGTTGCCATTGTGCAAAATGATGTGATGGACTATGCCTATCATGGCACAGAAACCTTTGCTGGCAATCCCATTAAAAAGTTTGCCACCATGGCCACTGTTTATTCAGAAGTTTGCCAAATCGTCACCAGCCCTTCCACAGGCATCAATAGTATTGCTGATTTAAAAGGAAAAAGGGTTTCTGTGGGAGATGCAGGTTCTGGAGTAGAGGCCAATGCCAAACAAATCTTAGGCGCTTACGGCATTACCTTTGATGACATCCAAACAGAACACTTGGGATTCGGTCCTTCAGCAGATGCCATGAAGGATAAAAAGATTGACGCTTTCTTTGTGACAGCTGGCATTCCCACCACTGCCATCATGGAATACGCCAATACCAAAGAAATCAAATTGCTAAGCATTGATGAAGCAACCATCAACAAACTAGCTGAAGAATATCCATTCTACATACCCTATACCATCCCCAAGGATGCTTATAAAGGCATGACTGAGGATGTCCAAACCTTGGCAGTAAAAGCAACCTTTATTGTCCGCCCGGATTTAGATGAAGAAACAGTGTATAACATGACCAAAGCTTTATTTGAAAATGCGGAAGATGTGGCCAATGCCCACGCCAAAGGGGCTGAGCTGGATGCCAAAGAAGCAGTAAAAGGGGTTTCCGTGCCCTTCCATCCAGGAGCAGAAAAATACTATAAAGAGATTGGCGTCCAGTGAAATCAAAAAAAACGCTGATAGCCGCCGCCCTGGTGACGGCGGCTATTTTATTCTTGATCGTGCTCATAGGGAAACAAGCCCAGGAAGAACGAATTATCTTGATGGTGCAGGACACCAAAACCAATGCCTTGCTCTATGAAACTGATATTACGAATACCAAAGAGTTTTCCATTTCTTTTACCCATTCAGTGAACAAAAGTGATGTGGAAGAATTTTACCAGGTCCAGGGCTCCAATATGGTTTTATTCCGGGCAAAATACAAAGCTTTTGGGGCAGGGGTAGCCACTGCAATCGAAAACAAGCAAACTTTACACTATGAAAATGATTATATGGTCATTGAAGGCCTTCACCAGGTCATCAGTCCCCTTTCCTATTTCATTGGGAGAGTCAGTGAGCAAATCTTGCATGTCAACGGTCAGTCCATCTATTTGAAAAACATTGGAACACCGGGACAATCCATTACCTTTACCAGCAAAACTGTATAAAAAAGAGGTGAACCAGTGGATAAACAAACAACGGATTCCAAATGCCCAATGCCTGCACCACCCAATCCCCAGGATAATCCCCCAGACATAGAAGTGCAAGTTTTAAAGAAATTTGACCGGGAATCCAATATCCGGGAATTTATGGGCAACCGACGGAAAATTGTTTCCCTGTTATTGGTATGCTTCACCTTGTTTTCTGTTTACATCAATTTGATTGCTTCCTTGCCCACCCAAGTGCACCGGGCCTCCTTCATCGGGGCCATTGTGTTCATTGCTTTTCTTGTATTCCCGGAACGCAAAAAAAATTGCAAACATATGGATACCATTCCCTTTTATGATTATATTTTTGCTGTGCTTGGGGCAGGGGCTTTTTTTTATAATGTATATTTTTTTGAAGATTTAATCACCCGCTCCGGGGCCTTTACCACCTTGGATATTGTCATGGGCATCATCGGCATTCTGGCTTTATTCGAAGTATGCCGCAGGGCTGTAGGTATCCCCATCTTGGTGGTGGTTCTCTGCTTCATCCTATACGCTTATTTTGGCAACTATATCCCCGGTTACTTTGGCCATAGGGGCTTTTCCTTGGAACGCATTGTATCCCATCTCTATTACACCACAGAGGGCATCATAGGCACGCCCCTGGGGGTATGTTCCACCTTTATTTTCTTATTCATTCTTTTTGGCGCTTTCTTAGAAAAAACAGGAATCGGTAAATTTTTCATTGATATTGCCAATTCCATAGCCGGTTGGTCCACAGGAGGCCCGGCCAAAGTGGCCATCATTTCCAGCGCCTTGCAAGGCACCATTACCGGAAGCTCTGTGGCCAATACCGTGGGTTCTGGCAGCTTTACCATCCCCATGATGAAAAAAGTGGGGTACAAGCCCCCCTTTGCTGCAGCAGTGGAAGCAACTGCCTCCACCGGAGGACAGCTGATGCCCCCGGTGATGGGAGCTGCTGCTTTTTTGATGGCTGAAATGACCTTGATCCCTTATTCCACCATTGTGGTGGCTGCCATTATTCCTTCTTTACTCTATTTCATTGGCGTAGGACTCATGGTCCATTTAGAGGCCAAAAAGCTGGGCCTAAAGGGGCTCAAACGTTCTGAAATCCCCAAGTTTTTTACACTCATGAAACGCAAAGGACATTTACTTATCCCCTTGGTGGCCTTATTGGTCTTGCTTTTGGGAGGAGCAACCCCCTCCCGCTCCGCTGCGTGGGCCATTTTGTTGGCCATTGTGGTAAGCATGTTCCAAAAGGATACCAGGATGACCCCCAAAACCTTTTACCAGGCCTTGGAGAATGGGGGTAAAAACATTCTAGGCGTGGGCATTGCCTGTGCAGTGGCAGGCATTATTGTGGGCATTGTGACCCTCACCGGGGTGGGCATTAAATTGGCCGGCGGGTTATTGGAAATGTCCGGGGGGGTCATGCTCATTGCCCTGTTCTTTACCATGATTGCCTCTATCATCCTGGGCATGGGCCTACCCACCACGGCAAACTATGTCATCATGGCCACCATCACCGCCCCTTTGGTGGTCAACCTGGGGGTACCCGTGCTGGCAGCCCACATGTTTGTATTCTACTTCGGCATTGTGGCGGATATCACCCCGCCGGTGGCCCTGGCCGCTTACGCTGCCTCAGCCATTGCCCGGTGTAATCCCTTAAAGGCAGGGGTAACAGCCTCTAAACTGGCCATTACCGCTTTCCTCATTCCCTATATTTTCGCTATGCATCCTTCCATGCTCTTAATTGATACCACTCCAGGAGAAGTGGCTTTTATCGTTTTCTCCGCCCTATTGGGTATGAGCGGCATTGCTACTTGTATGGAAGGCTATATGTTTTATCCCATGAATCCAGGGGAACGGCTGATGTGTTTGGTAGGGGGACTTTTGATGCTCATTCCAGGCTTGTATACAGATGCCATAGGCCTGGTGCTCATTGGTTCTATTTTCATCATACAATTACACAAAACCAGAAAGAATAAAAAGTTGGGGGGCCCTAACGGGGAACTTACTTGCTGAAGTTAAGAAAAACAACCATTATACTTATGGATAAAGATAAGGATTCGAGCTATCGTTCGAATCCTTATCTTTTGTATGTATCTCTTTATAATGTTGTGAAAAAGATAGAAATTTCATTGAATTATACGTTGTTACACATTAGTATGAAAAATCCTTTCTATAAACATGGGGTTATAGCTCCCTTGTAAAATTATCTTTTGAAGGTTATTTATTCCTGCTTTTCTCCACAATTCTTTTCCCATATTAATATTTTATTATTTGGATCATCTACGAAAAAATAGATTTTACATTTGCTAAATCATCATGAATTTGAATAGAAAATTGTCCAGTTCTATTTCGACTTATTGGGAACCCCTTTTTAATACTTAGGTACAAACAATCATCTTGGATCTGGTAAGAATAACTTTTATATACTGAAGCACTTGAAGAGAAATCGCCCGATACATGCAGTGTATTATCGATCTAGTAATACCTATCAATATAAACTTTATGGATAAGGTGTTTTTTTGACAAACCACAAGAACAGTCCCTTTGGATTCAATTTTAAGTTTAAATAAAGCCTCGCATTCAAAATATAACAATCGATGCGAGGCTTTTGTCAGCCGTTTTTATGAGCTTTTTTAAAATTGATGATATTCGGTGATATTTTACCTATTAATTGGGTCCCAAAACCATAAATATTAAATCTTAAGCTTAAAGGCTCTAGAATATACTATGATTATTAATATGCTACAGAAACTACTCCTGTTGTTTTATTAAGATACCATTCAACAGCTGCTGATTTATTATATACTACTCCATTCATAAATATTTTAATATTTGTACTAATCCCCCAACTACGGCCACCATCTAAAAAATATGAATCAAAACTACTGACGGATGCTCCAACATTCTCTTTACTTACCGTAAGATTTGGTTCAAGTGCTACACAACTACCCCAATAATACGTTCCTGACTCTGGATCCTCTTTGACATTTATTGAAGCTTGAAAAGTAATTGTTACACCATAACCACTATTATATCTAGTATCTGTATAAGTATACATTTTTGCTGCTTTTGTGGAAATATTACTAGGGGTTACTTCAATAAGTTCTGGATTATATGTTTTGGTTGCGTTATTTAATTTTTTACAATTATTAATCACTTCTTCTTTAAACTTATCTGGTGGCAGCATATCCTCTTCATTAAAATCTTCAATGGGCATCAAAGATAATTTCGTATTATATTGTTGTCCAACTTCTTGAATAATTTTTTCATATTGTGCATAATATGCTTCTTTCTGTGATTCCTCAGAAGCAAATGCCATCGAGGACATTAACATTGTCATTAACATTGTAAAACATAAAACCCAACTAATTGATTTTAATTGTCTAATCATTTTTTATCCTCCTCATTTAATTTTTGGTACTGTAAAGTTAAATGAAAGTTTAAGGAAGTGTCAGCTTTTCTGGTACAATGATTTTATTAAAAATCTGTGTACGTCTTTATAAAATAAAAATCTGTGTAAACGCTTGCTCTTTTTTGAACTTCTATCTTTCATGTTTACTTTACAGAGCTTAATTTTCATTTTGTACATGTTTTTAAGTGTCTTAATTAAGTCATAGGAATCACCTCCTCTTCCTTTCTTACTAATCAAACGAAATACTAAATTTTTTTAGAAAAAAATATATTTTTTACAAACAAAAAAATAGTGACCTCTCATCACTATCCTAATATCAAATAAAATATAATCTTATAATATAATGAAGAACCAACAAATTCCTTTTATAGAATTTCTATATTCATAAAAGTCTGCGTAATTTTTAAATAGCACTACTCAAAATATCCATAGCTTATAGTATGACTTGCTGTTTCCTTTAATACGTTATTAATATAGGCCCTTTGACGTAATGACCAATTGGTACTCATACCCATGATATACCGGCCAATCCCCTCCGGTTGCTACAAATTTAGTATTATCTGATTTACTCCATTGTTTTATTTCTTTCCACTTACCATCTTTATATTGTTGCAAACTCGCTATTACTGTCATACTAGTTGCTTCATCACAGCTACTTGAAGCGCTTACTGTTGCCATTCCATTTTCAGATATTTCCAAATTTCCTGTAATACTGTCAATATAGCTCCAACGCAAAACACTCTCAGTAGCTCCAAATGCCATAGCACAAATACAGAATAAAGATAGCATTACAAATATAAGAACAATAGAACTTTTTTCTTCATAAAAATATCACCTCATCCTCTATCCTTTATTAATTTTAATAACGAATAAAGCGAAACAAACATTACAAAATATATTTTCATTTTAAGCTTTCCAAAATCTCGATTCCCACTTCCTTTTTTATATTACCTAATAATATGTATTGTATATTTCCTTTTACCATGAGCATTTGAATCTTATTGTTTTTCTCAACAATCCAAACTGAACAGTTATTGATTTCAATTTTTGTTGCTTTAGCATCTTCTGTATCAAGGGCAACATTTACCGGAAACTCTGTGGCCAATACTGTGGGTTCTGGTAGCTTTACCATCCCCATGATGAAAAAAGTGGGGTACAAGCCCCCCTTTGCTGCAGCAGTGGAAGCAACTGCCTCCACCGGAGGACAGCTGATGCCCCCGGTGATGGGAGCTGCTGCTTTTTTGATGGCTGAAATGACCTTGATCCCTTATTCCACCATTGTGGTGGCTGCCATTATTCCTTCTTTACTCTATTTCATTGGCGTAGGACTCATGGTCCATTTAGAGGCCAAAAAGCTGGGGGGGCCTAACGGGGAACTTACTTGCTGAGGAAAGGGAAAAGAGCAAAACCAACATACTTTATAAAACAAAGAGGAAATTCGAAGGATACATTCGAATTTCCTCTTTTATTATGTACCATTGCCTGATAATCATAAAATTATGGAAGCACTAAAAAATATTATCAATGCTATTAAAAGTATTAAATACAAGGAGATGTAATTTTATCTTTGTTTTTTTCGTTATATATAGATATAGGTAGCTCTTAGATGGCTTTGGTTGTTTTCCACGAACACTGTTACGCTATTTTGAAGGAATACCTTTTAGGGTCACTTCATGGCTATTAACATATAGGAAAAATCAAAACGAAAGGATGGATACGCTGTGAAAAAATGCCTATCATTTTTTCTTTGCCTCACCCTGCTTTTAAGCCTTCCCTGTGTTGCCCTTGCTGCTGACACACCATCAACTTGGGCAAAGGATGAGGTTTCAGCAGCTATTTCCCTGAACCTTATGCCAAAAAATCTTCAAAACAACTATACCCAAGCAATTACTCGTGCTGAATTCTGTGAGCTTATTATCTGTCTCGCCAATGCTTGGGGTATAGATATTGATCAACAGCTGGTATCCCAAGGCAAAACTTTAAATCATACGGCTTTTTCTGACTCCTCGGCACCAGCAGTTTTATACTGCGCTGCTTTTGGCATTGTAGAAGGAGACGGTAAAGGGCATTTCAGGCCCCAGGATCCTATTACCAGACAGCAAGCAGCAAAAATGTTATATATGACTGCAGATTGTTTCACAATGCTTATTGCTGAGGCCTTCATGCATACCACAATATGGCGAGGTTATGCTTCCCATGAATTGCCACACATTTGGCAAGACGGGAATCTCATCCGTTCATGGGCGCGCATGGGTATTAACTGGTGTTATCGCTCTGGGATTATGCAGGGAACTGGTCAAAATTCTTTTGCCCCAAACGATACTTATACAAGAGAACAGGCAATTTCAACCATACTCCGGCTTTATTACGCTTATGGGCAGGCAGAAAAATTGGCATCTGCTCAAGGTGTAGATTATTATCCTATTTATAAAGACAGTTCTTTAGATACCATCACTGGCTGGTTCGATTCTTCCCTGACACCCCATACCTGTACTGATTATAGTCATATGGTCAATCCCAATACACCTGATGATAATAATGTTCAAGTCAATCCTATTTCTCCTGGATACTATGCGCTCTATGCCTCAGATGGCCAACAGCTAAGTGCTCCCTATCCCCATGCACTTGTTTTGGCAGGTGAAAATCTTTTTCTTGGATGGGTGGGAGAAAATCCCTCTACGTATGACATTTTATATTGTGATGGTAATGATGCAGCACAGGTCATTCGAAGGGAAATTTTTCGTGACAATGCTTCCCTTGTTGCACTTGGCAATGGTACCTATGCTGTACAAAATACAGATACCCAAATCACTATATTTGATCATTATGGAGATACAATTTCTGTTTTACAATTGCCTGAAGCAGGTTCTTTATGCGGAAATGGGCAAGGACTTTTGATCGTTGCTATGGAAAGCAGCGGAGCGCTCATTTATTTTACGCCAGAAGGCAAAAACATTGCTATCTAACTAAGTTCTCTGATATTGAAGAGACGCCTGACAAAAGTCCGGGCGCCTTTTAAGTTCATATAAAACAATCTTATATAGCGTATCCAAACAAATGAAAGAAAAAATCTAGATGGTTTCTAGAGATAAGATCGCAATTATCGAAACAATTTATCTAAAAGCAGCTTTAGTGTATCTCATTAGGATTCGGGATACAATGGCCTTGTATTATTAGCATCTTAAAACGCTGGCTGGAATATGGGCTTATAGTTCCCTTATGAGAAATTATCCTTTGATATTATGATTATTACTGCTTTTTTTCTGAATTCTTTCCCCATATTAATATTTTATTATTTTGGTCATCTACTAAAAAAACGGATTTTATATTTGTTAAATCATCTTGAATTTGAATAGAAAAAGCTCCACTTCTATATCCACTTGTTGGGAAACCTTTTTTAATACATAGGTACAAACAATCATCTTGGATCCAGTATGAATAATTTTTATATACTGAAGCACTTGAAGAGAAATCACCTGATACATGCAGTATGTTATCATCTAATAATACTTTATGGATATAAGTTTCATGTATGGAAGCCGTATTGCTTGTATACATGAAACTTACTAGGGCAATTAGGAATGCGGCAAAAAGAATAATAGAAATAATAAGAATTACCTTAAAGCCTTTTTTCATTCGTATATACTACTCCTTATCAGCCTACCACAGCCACTTAACCCGTAAGCCATCATAAGGCATTAAAATATTTATAAAATAACTATGTAGTCTATTATGATTTACCTCTTATTCTTCATCAGCTGTTTATCATTTTAAGTAAAGCAAACCACTTAAGTCTGAACCATCCTCATTGTAAAACAAAAAAGTATATATACCACTGTTCAAGTCTGCATGAAAGGATTCAATGTTATGCTCTTTACTGGCCTCCACAGTACCTGAAAAAACCAGTTTGCCTTTTGGTTCCGGGCCCTCAAACAATTTCCAAATTAAAGGCTGATTTGAGGCAGCATTGATTAGCTGCATATCCACTGGTTCATTGGCATTGAGGCGTATGCTGATTTTGTCAGAACTTTGCGGCTTTATGGCATAGGCAACAGGAATCTCTTGCACTTTGCTTTTGCTAGAGAACAAATGAGCAGCAAAAAACACAAAAATAATCGCCAAACAACAGTATAGAAGATACCTTTTTTTTAATTTCATGATAATTTTCTCCTATGATTTAAGAGGTAGCACATACCCCAAGTTTAATACCAGCTTGCCAGTATTGTGGGCCCTATCCATCAGTAGAGCCAGGTCAGAGTAAATAAATCCTGGGCCTTGGGGCGCGTCATGGCAACCACCAGAGTAAAAATGCAAGGCAGTAGCAACCCGTTCATTGGTAGCCAACATATGTCATTTTGTAGTCCAATCGCCACAGGATTTCCCTAAGGATTGTTGTCCGTTTCTGGGCCACCACAACCATGGGGATGAAATTTGATGATATGCTGTCCAAACACAGCACATCCATGGTTATCTTTGTAATCTGTTCTGTATGAAATTCAGACATACACACCAACACACCATTTGGGGCCCAACGGTTCATACGTCTGTATATGCCATTGCTCGCCATTACATATGCCACTGCTACGTCTTTACAAAACCAATAACTATTTGGCATTGAGTTTAATTTTCCTATAACCATAAATTACAGCTATGATAAAAAATATTCCTAATAAAAAGATGATTGGAAATTTATTAATATTTTTCTCATTGGATGGATAAGTCGAATTAGTAGAGTTTGTACCTAAAGATGGATAACCTAAAGTAATAAGATTGGAGCCTGCATTTTCTTTGATAATAGGGCCAATGGCGGAAACCAGCTCATCTCTGGTATAAATCTCCTCATTTTTAAGCCCATACAACTCATCTCGTGCATGGAGTAAAGGTATAAAATATTCTTGCTCTTCAGTTGCAAGATAGAGAAAATCGGAATGCAAAGAAAGTGATCTAAAGTGAAAAAATGAATCTGCAATATTCAATGATAACTTATTCCTCCATAAATTGGTTAATTCATTAGAATCACTACTTAAATAGCTTTGTTTAGGTGAAAGATATCCCCCGATTTCAACAATTTGCCATGCACCGTTAAAATAATCTATAGTAAATGATGCTACTGGTTGTAGTTCTTTTTGATAGATTACAGGAACTTCCCACTTGTAAGGAGCTTGTTCTAAAACTATGGCAAGATCTGTCCCGTTTAATAAAGCTTTCTCTACATTACTGTCTGCAACTATAACTTTATAAGCATCACCATATTTTAATTCGGTAGGACTTTTTACATTTATCAATTCTTTTCTGTCAAGGTTATCCTTTTCCTCTACTAAAAAACTTTTAGGATCCACTTTGGAAGTATTAATAACCTTTTCAATTTCAGTTTTTTCTTTGGCTTGGTCCAATATTTGTTGATTAGCAAGGGTTTCTATGGTCGTTGCAGCAAAAGATGTTGGAACAAAAAACAATGTTATAAAAATAACTGCGCATAAAAATCTAATTTTAATCATTTAAAACACCCTTATTGTTTTTTTAGCGCTAAAATATACCTTGTATCAAAACCATTCCGTGTTCACTGAATAATAACTATAGGATGCACTATGTCCCGCTCCATCCCAAAGATCATTATATATAAAAAATCATTATCATCATTAAAACCTTTCATTACCTCTGCATGACGACCATTGCTATATTATTTTAATTCTCCATAATACTATTATCCGTAATTCCATTTTTAATATCATTACCAAATTCAGTTTTGCACTCTTTGATTCACAATACAGTCTTTGACTAGTCTTGAAGGTTTAGGTTAAATAGTAAATCCTCCAAAACACCTGCAATAAAAATTTCTACTATAATGATGTTTATATTAATTTCCTGCATTTTTTCGGCTCAATTCTACTCTAGGTTTCCGCTAATCCAGTAAATGATTTCATTATAATTCCCCTTAGTATCTTATGGAATTATTTTCTAAATATACAATTCGTCCACCTACGTCAAAAATAAATAACCACCTGATAATATGTAACTTCCTGCTTTTTCTCGGATTAGACTTATTCAAAAACCTGATACAACGCAATAAAAATAATTTACTTATTTGTTTTTTTAAAACTTGGCCTATATAGCCAATAAAAAAATATTCCAATTAAAGGCATTATAACAACAATGAATATCCATTCAATTGTTTGCAAAACAGTTAATTTAGTGTATTTTTTATCTGTATAAATTACAATCATACTAATAATCATGCTGGAAA
>CATZDY010000040.1 GCA_958417755.1 uncultured Peptococcaceae bacterium | reverse complement strand
TGTCATCCGAGCACTATGCTCTCCGGCCTTGGATTCCAACATCCCTTGAAATACAGTATTCACTACATATTTGGGCAGCAAAGCACCCATAACTTCTTCTGCGGAAGGTTCATAGATATATTCCACCAAGGCATGACTATCTTCTGCCTCCGGGGGCTCTGCGGGCAACAGTTTTACTGTCACAGGCTGTTGCAACAATACATTGATAAATTCACTATAAACCACATAGACAGCATCAAATTCCCCGCTGGCATATTGGTTGATGATGTATTCTCCGATTTCCCTGGCTTGGGCGGGATTGACTTCTTCTCCCAGACCTACATATTGTTGTACAACATTGTAACCCCGCCGGCGGAAAAAATCCCGGCTTTTGCTGCCAACACAAATCAAACTGGGATTTTCATAGGCCTGCAATTCCTGCATTGCCCTGCGCAATACATTGGAGTTAAAGGCCCCGCATAACCCCCTATCGGCGGTGATAACCAAATACGCCACTTTTTTAGGTTCCCGCACTTCCAACAAAGGATGTTTTACCCCTTTGGCCGCAGAACCCACCCGGCCAAGCACATCAATCAATCTCTTGGCATAGGGCCTGGCAGCGGTCACCGAATCCTGCGCCCGACGCATTTTTGCAGCTGACACAGCCTTCATGGCCTTCGTGATTTGCTGGGTACTCTTGATACTTTTTATACGGCGACGCAAATCTCGTATACTCGCCATTTACTTTTTCACCACCTCGCCGTTCAATCGCGATAAACAGTTAATCTTAACCATTAAACATCTTTTTAAATTCTTGAATGGCAGACACCAATTTCTCATCGGTTTCTTTGCTAATGGTACCGGATGCCACGATGGCTTGCCCCACATCCGGATGATTGGCCTTCATATATTGTAAGAAATCTTTTTCAAAGGGCAATACTTTTTCCACCGGCAGATCATCCAAAAATCCTTTGCTTGCAGTATACAAAGACATGACCTGATCCTCTACGTCCATGGGCACATATTGACCTTGTTTCAACAGTTCCATCATGCGTTCCCCTTTGGTCAGCTTTGCTTGGGTTGATTTATCCAAGTCAGAACCAAACTGGGCAAAGGCAGCCAATTCCCTGTATTGCGCCAAATCCATCCGCAACCCCCCGGCCACTTGCTTCATGGCTTTGATTTGGGCAGCACCACCCACCCGGGATACGGAAATCCCCACGTTTACCGCAGGACGCTGACCGGCATAGAATAAATCCGGCTCCAAGAAAATCTGTCCATCAGTAATGGAAATCACGTTGGTGGGAATATAAGCGGATACGTCCCCTGCTTGGGTTTCAATGATAGGCAAGGCTGTCATAGAGCCAGCCCCTTCTGCATCAGATAACTTGCAAGCACGTTCCAATAACCGGGAGTGCAGGTTAAATACGTCCCCAGGATAGGCTTCCCGTCCGGGAGGACGTCTTAATAGCAATGACATTTCACGATAAGCAGCTGCTTGTTTGGATAAATCATCATAAACAATCAATACATGACGGCCTTGATGCATAAACTCTTCACCCATGGCAGCCCCGGCAAAGGGCGCTATATATAGCAAAGGAGCAGGATCCGAAGCTGTGGCAGATACCACAATGGTATACTCCATGGCACCGGTTTCAGTCAATCTCTGCACCACATTGGCCACTGTGGATTGTTTTTGTCCCACTGCCACATAGATACATAGCACATCTTTGCCCTTTTGATTGATAATGGCATCAATGCCAATGGCAGTTTTCCCTGTTTGGCGGTCACCCAAAATCAATTCCCGCTGACCACGACCAATGGGAATCATCCCGTCAATGGCTTTTAATCCTGTTTGCAAAGGTTCATGCACTGGCTGACGCAACATAACCCCTGGCGCAATACGCTCAACAGGTCTAAATTTTTCACTCACAATCGCCCCTTTACCATCCAAAGGACGACCCAACGGCGTAACTACACGGCCTAGCAGAGCATCACCCACTGGCACGGAAATAATCCTACCAGTGCGTTTGACGGTGTCACCCTCTTTAATGTGGGTATAGGCACCTAATAAAACGCAACCAATGTTATCTTCTTCTAAGTTCAACGCCATACCCAAAGTGGGTTCTTCGCCGGAACTTGGGGCGGGGAATTCCAATAATTCCATGGACATGCATTTTTCTAATCCGTAAACCCTAGCAATCCCGTCACCCACTTGGATTACGGTGCCCACGTCCGCCATCTCGATTTGCGCTTTATATTTGTCGATCTGCTGCCTGATAATCGTGCTGATCTCTTCAGGACGCAAATTCATGCTTTTTGGTTCACCCCTATCCGCTAAACTTAAGCTTTCTAGCCAATTTCCCTTAAATACTCCCGCATGGCGGAGAATCTGGTCCGAATGCTACCATCAATAACCCGGTCGCCAATACGTACCACCACACCACCGATCAATTCGGGGTCCACTGAAAAATCTGTCACCATTTTTTTGCCTGTTATTTTTGCCAGCATTGCGCCCAATTCCTTCTTCTCTTTTGCAGACAAGTCCACTGCGGATGCAATTTGGGCAGTGGCAATATTTCTATCTGCATTGGCTTTATCCACATAGCTGGTTACAATATCAGACAGATATTGTTCACGTTGGCGCTCCACCAATAACTGCAAAAAAGAAAAGGTTACTTCTGCAATTTTCCCTTGGAAAAGCACCTGTAACAGCTCTTTCTTCTCTTCTGTGGTAATGCGGGGATGATACAATACTTTCTTTAAATCCTGCTCATCCTCAACCAATTGGTTTATAGCCACCAGTTCTTGTTCCACCTGTTCCACAATGCTGTCATTTTTGGCCAATTCATACAAGGCCTCAGCGTAACGTTCCCCAACAGCTCCCTTTAACATGGCAGTTCCCCTGCCTCTTTAATAAATTCCTGCACAATATCGTGCTGTAAATTGTCGGTAATTTGATGCGCCACCACTTTGTTGGCCACCAACAAAGACAAGCTCACCAGCTGCTCCCGCAATTCTGCCACAGCTTTTTCTTTTTCGCGTTCTATATCAGCAATGGCAGAATCCTTAATCCGCAAGGCCTCTGCCTTGGCTGCTTCCACAATTTGTTGGGCTTGGGCTTCCCCTGCCTTAGTGGCTTGTTGAATGATAGCCTGGGCCTCTTCCTTGCTTTTTTGCATCTCAGCCAAATAACTTTGACGCAAGGATTCCGCCTGTTTTCTTTCCTCTTCCGCAGCTGTGATATTCTCAACAATGGCTTTTTGCCTTTGTTCTAAAATATTAACAACAGGCCTATAGACCACTAAGCGAAGAAAGATTAAAAGTACAATAAAATTGAAAATCTGTACCACAATGGTGGCATTCAAACCTAATGCATCTATCACTCCCATGAGGCTTTCTTACCCCTCCTTCCTGCCTTTAGAAAAAAAGTTACAACTGCCTACTTCAGATTGATACTTTCTTTCCACTACCCTTTTCATGGAGGTTGTAATTAAAAAAAAGCAACCACCCTTTTTTCCCTGGTAAAAGGACTGTGATAGCGGGCCTAGCAAGCATGTAGCCCGCTACCTTGCCACATATGTTCTTTCCTAAAAAGATTTTGCATTAACCCATTTTACCCATAAGAATAAAGGCAATAACAACTGCGATAATAGGAAGGGCCTCGATCAAACCTACAGCGATGAACATGGTAACCATTAAATTACCTTTCAACTCTGGTTGACGGGCAATTCCCTCAACAGTCCTTCCGGTAACCAAACCGTTACCAATCCCTGCACCAATGGCGGACAATCCCACTGCCAAAGCAGTACCAATCATTGCAGCACCTGCATTATCCATAATGTTTTCTTCCCCCCCTTCATAAAATTATCTTCAAGCATAAAACCTTATCATCTTTCTATTCACAACATATAGCATAGCAAAGATTTTTAATGATCACTGCTCACTTGCTGACTGGTATACGCAATGGTCAGCATGGTAAAGATAAAAGCTTGGATACATCCCACAAAAATACTAAAGGCCAACCAAACCACAGAAGCCAAGAAACCACCCATAAAGGCAGCGGCAACGCTAAACAAGCCTAACAACACAGCAATCAACACTTCCCCGGCGTAAATATTCCCATAAATCCGGAAAGACAGGGTAATGGGTTTGGATAATTCCTCTACCAGGGTTAGTGGTAAGAAAAAAGGCATTGGCTCAATATAATGTTTAAAGTATTTTCCTTTTTTATAACGCAGGCCAATTACTTGTACCATGAGGAATACCACCAAAGCCATGCCCAAAGTTGTATTCAAATCCGCTGTGGGCGACATCATGGTAGGAATCAAGCCCCAAAGATTGCTGAAAAGCAGGAATAGGAACAGGGTAAAAATGAAACATATCAAACCTGCACCTTTTTTATAATCAATATTTTCATATACCAATCCGCGTAAAAACATAAATACTTCTTCTATGGTCACTTGCAATTTGCTTGGTTTGTTCGCTTTCATCCCCCTGGTGGCAATGACAGTGAACAAAGCAACCAAAATCATTACAACCCAGGTCATTACAATGGTTTTGATGTTTATATCTCCAATGGGAGTGCTCCACACTCCATGATTTCCCATGGCGCTAAAACCCCACAGATCTAAATCATGATGGATTTCATCAACACTTCTCATTTTCTCACCCCTTTCTCTTGTTAGTATTGTAAAAATGATTTAAATACCGGAAAAAATCAAAAAAAATTCCGGCAAACATCGCTATGCCGCAGTTCTACACTCATTCTGTATAATACTTTTTCACAATTCCATTGGATTTTTTATAATATAGGATACAATTGTCTATGATTGATAAAATGCTGGAAATGGCATAAGGAATCAACAAACCTGCGATGACCCCAAATAAATTGACAATAGGAAACTTTAGCTGCACCCAAAAAAGCACAACCATTATTAAACCAAAACGCATGGTTAATCCCCAACCCATACTTCTTCTGGCCATATCCGGACGATGGGTTGGCAAATTTTTAATTCGTTTGGCCAAGGTAATCACATTGAATATTCCAATCCCCAGCCCCACCAATAGCCCGTAGAATAAACCTTCCTCCGGAAAAAAGAAAGCCCATATACAGAAAATTACCATCAAAAGCCCGGCATATTTTAGGATTCTCCGCACATGCTTATCCACCTCGGGAACGGTTTGAAAAAACAACATTTACTCCTCCTGCCTTTGGGCACTGCTTTGTCATCAAGCAATGGGATTTACCAGCTGCTTTCTTTGCTTCACAAATAAGAAAATGTCATTCTTGCCAAAATCTCTTTAAGGTCATGATCATACTCCAAATCCCTGCCACCACACCCAGCAAGATTCCGGTAATCATGAGCCAAGGCTCTGTATGCCATTGCTTATCCAGCCATCTGCCGCCATAAAACCCTATGACAATGCTTACTGCCATCTCTGTGCCAAATATGCTGGTCATGGCCATGGCTTGTAAAAAGCCGGATGAATTGGTCCCCTTGTTTTTTTCTTCTGCCATTTCTCTTTACCAGAAAGTCTTTATTATATTCCCCAGGTAAAAAACAAGATTCTGCTTTCTTCAACCCAGATGAATATGTTCTACATAGACTTCTTGATTCCTCCACATTTCAAATACTTTTTTCAAAAGGGGAATGAAAAAATTTTACAGGCGAACGGGCATATTTCCCTGTTAAACGGTTTTCTTGGCCCTATCATCCACCCCTGGAAATATTTATATATTCCATCCATGCGTTAAGAGCCCCCATTATATTGCAAATTCTGGGGGCATTGTCTTATCAATGCCGTAATGATATAAAATGTACTGGCTGATCCGTTGGGAAGCCTGTCCATCTCCATAGGGATTCACTGCTTCGCTCATACGTTGGTAATGCTGTGGATCATCCAACAAACGACAGGTTTCTTGCAACACTGTATCTTTACCTGTGCCCACCAATAACACAGTACCCGCATCCACTGCCTCAGGCCTTTCGGTGGTATCACGCAATACCAACACTGGTTTACCCAAGGAAGGAGCTTCCTCCTGTAAACCGCCGGAATCCGTTAATACCAAGGTGCATTTTTGCATCAAGTGAACAAAAGGCTGATATTCCAAGGGCTCAATCAAATGTACCCTTTCTAAATCTCCCAACTCAGCTTCCACCATTGCACGAACCACTGGGTTTTTATGCATGGGAAAAACCACTTGCACATCCCCATGATTTCTTACTACCTCTGCCAAGGCTTGGTAAATATGGCGCATGGGTTCCCCTAAATTTTCCCGGCGGTGGGTGGTAACCAATATGATGCGGGCATTTTCCAAGGCACTTACTTTTTGCAGCACTGGTTGGGTAAAGTGATAAGGTTGCTTCACAGTATTCATCAAAGCATCAATCACCGTATTGCCTGTTACAAAAATATGTTGCGCCTTGATACCCTCTTGCAATAAATTCATTTTAGCCCCTTGGGTAGGAGCAAAATGGATATCTGCCAACACCCCGGTCAAATGTCGATTTAGTTCTTCAGGGAAAGGAGAATATTTGTTCCCTGTACGCAAACCGGCTTCCACATGACCCACAGCAATTTGCAAATAATACCCTGCCAATGCTGCGGCAAAGGTGGTGGTGGTATCACCATGTACCAAAACCAAATCCGGTTTTGCCTGCTCCATGATATTACCCAAACCAGACAAAGCCCTTTGGGTAATATCAAATAAAGATTGTCCTGGTTGCATGATATTTAAATCATAATCCGGCTGAATTGCAAATAAATGTAACACCTGGTCCAACATCTCCCGGTGCTGGGCTGTTACTGCCACCTCACACTGTATCTGCTGGGGATACTGTTTTAATTCCTTGACCAATGGGGCCATTTTAATAGCCTCAGGCCTTGTTCCAAATACAACCAATACCTTTATCACTACAATCCCCCTAAAAATGGAAAACCATACATCATGATTCCAATTATGCTTTAAAATGACCTCTGGGCCCGCCTACATTACAAAATGCGGAATTAAAATCGCGATACAAAGTTTTATATTGCGCAATGCGATGCCACTTTTTAATAAATCCTTCTGGCAAATCATCCCGTAATACCACTGTATCCCAGCCACCCTGCACAGGAAAGGCGTAATAGGGCATTTCCCGAGGGATCCCCCGAATGAAAACCACCTGGGGAATGACCCATTCCAAGCGGGCCAAGTAAACCCTATGCATGCCATCACAAACTATTTGATGTACTGATCCGTCCTGCTCCACAGATTCCTCAATAATAGGAGGCATCACATCAATGGGCTGGGGCCAATCCTCCCGGTATATGGTCACATAACCTTCTAGGTGGAATAAATCCACCCCATGTTCTTGCAAAGCCCAACGCAATTGGCGTACTTTTTGCAATTCCCCAGTAAGCACATAGGATTGAGGGGGCGAAAGATATTCTGGACGGATGTGTTCCAATGAAATACAGGTATTGGCATAAATCCGTTGTTGGGAATCTGTAAACATGGTCACTTGGCGCAAATTTGCCATTAATTCTTCTTGGCTATGTTTTTCAACTTTGACGATTTTCACAGCATACCTCCTTATTTGGCAATGATACCCTGCTCATCCAACATAACAGCAGCCAATTGCCCTAGGGAATCCAATATCACATCCGGCTTTTTCCACTGTTTGGTTAACACTTTGGCCATGGCCGAGTATTCCTTGTCTGGACGGCATAATACCCAAACAGTCTTGATGCCCAAGGCCATGGCTGGGGCCAAGTCATTTTCATAGGTATCTCCCACCATCCAGGTATCTTCAGGCGCCAATTGCAGACGCTGTAAAGCCCTTTGAAACATCTCCAAAGAAGGCTTTTTAATTCCCTCTTGAAAACTTAAAACCACCTGATCCACTTGGGCTGCGATTTGAGGACAAGCTTGGAGAAAGGATTGGTAATAAGGAAACCAGATATCTGATACCAAACCAACTTTCAGCCCTTGCTGCTTGATTTGGCATACTGCTTGGGTTGCCCCTTTGATTTCTCTGGCAGAAGATATCTGGGTCTGCCATAAGGTTTCCAAATGTTCCTTTATTCCTAAGGGCATGGAAAAGCTCCGGGCCAGCTCTTCATATAGCTGTTGTGGCCCGGTAAGCTCTTGACACATAATATGCTCCGCCACTTCACCTTTATGGGTATCGCTTAATCCCAGCAAACGGCAGATCTGTTTGGCAGGGGAAGCATTCGGTCCTGAGATTAAAGTCGATCCAATATCAAACAATACCCCTTGATTCGTCAACCGCATAACTCCTCAAAAACTTTGTCAACAAACAATATCTTTACATTTGTTTTCTTTGCTATTGCCTGACCTGGTCCTCTGGAGGCCAAAGTTTCACTTGTACCCCGTGCCGCTTCAGAAATTCAATTCCCTCGCTGGTCCCTTTATAATCCCTCTTTACCACCACAGTATGAATTTCACAACTTACGATTAACTTGGCACAAGTAACACAGACATCCGCATTCACATACAAGGTACCGCCCTTTACCCCTAGCCCTCTTTTGGCACAAAGGCAAATGGCATTTTGCTCTGCATGCACACAAGGTTTATAATCTTCCCGCCCAACTAAATCCTTAAGACAGTGACCTGTATCACAGCAGTGTTCTTCCCCGCTCACCACTCCATTATAGCCATGGGAAATGATGCGCTTATCCATCACAATCACGGAGCCCACCTTTTTGCGCAAACAAGTGGAACGACGAGCAATAATTTCCACCACTTCCATATATAGCTCGTCAAAAGAAGGTCTTTGCGGTTTCATCTCTTAAGCTCCCTTTTCCCTGTCTTTGCTTAACGCCAAAACCCATTGGGCTGTTTTTGTTTTTAGCCAATAAGCTGCCAAATCTTTGCTATGCATACAATGGATACTTTTTACATAAGGAAATGGCCATTTCTTTGGCTTGTTGCAAATGTGTTGCCTCTCCTCCGAAACTTAAGGTATGATGCATGACATCTGCCACCACAGCCATATCTTCCTCCTTTAGCCCCCGGGTTGTCACTGCTGGGGTCCCCACCCGAATACCACTGGCAACCATAGGGGGTTGGGGATCAAAGGGTATGGCGTTTTTATTTACTGTCACGCCCACTTGATCCAACAGCTCCTCCGCGTCCCGGCCGGAAATATTTTTGCTGCGCAAATCCACCAACATCATGTGATTATCCGTACCCCCACTGACCAAATGAAAACCATGGGCCAACAATGCTTTGGCCAAAGCAGCAGCATTCTTAACAATATTTTGTTGGTATTCTTTAAAACTAGGTTGCAAGGCATCCTTGAGAGCCACTGCCTTTGCTGCAATCACATGCATCAAAGGCCCCCCCTGGATACCGGGAAAAACTGCTTTGTTGATGGCAGCAGCGTATTTTTGCTGACATAAAATCATTCCACCCCTGGGACCCCGCAGGGTTTTATGGGTTGTGGTGGTCACTATATCAGCATAGGGAATGGGACTCATATGTAAACCTGCTGCCACCAACCCCGCAATATGGGCCATATCCACCATGAGATAGGCACCCACTTGTTGGGCTATTTCACCCAAACGGGCAAAATCAATTTCCCGAGGATAAGCGCTAGCTCCAGCCACAATCATTTTAGGCTTATGCTCCATGGCAGTTTTAGCCACTTTATCATAATCCAACCGACCGCTATCTTCTTCCACCCCATAGGAGACAATATGAAAATATTTACCAGATATATTCAAAGGACTGCCATGGGTTAAGTGCCCACCATGGGCCAGATTCATTCCTAAAATGGTATCACCAGGATTGAGCAAGGCAAAATATACTGAAAGATTGGCCTGGGCACCAGAATGGGGTTGTACATTGACATGTTCTGCCCCAAACAATTCCTTTGCTCTTTGTATGGCCAAGTCTTCCACAATATCTACACACTGACAGCCTCCATAATAACGCTTACCCACATATCCTTCTGCATACTTATTGGTCAACACAGAACCTTGGGCTTCCATCACCGCTTGATTGACAATATTCTCAGCAGCAATGAGTTCCAAGGTATTCCGCTGTCTTTCCAATTCCAAATCAATGGCCTTGGCTACCTCTGGATCCATTTCATTCAAGGTGCGCATTAAACTCATTCTAAAATCCCCCTGCCCCTTTTCTTTATTTTCATAACTTATGCTTTTGTCCAGTCCTTTGCTTCCACTGTTTTTATTTTATCCACGCGACGGGCATGCCTACCCCCTTGAAATTCGGATTCTAACCAGATATCCACAATATCCATGGCCAAGCCTAGGCCCAGTATTCTTTCACCCAATGTTAACACATTGGCATCATTATGCTCTCTGGAAGCTCTGGCGGAAAAGGTATCATGGCACAGAGCAGCTCGTATCCCTGGTACTTTGTTTGCCACAATGGATACTCCTATTCCTGTACCACAGCAAATAATGCCTCGATCATACTCTCCCCTGCGAACTCCTTCAGCCACCAATAATGCATAATCAGGATAATCTACGGATTGTTCTGATTCCACTCCAAAATCCGTATATGCAATGTTCTTCTGCTGTAAATGCTTTACAATTTCTGTTTTTAATTTAAATCCGCCATGATCACTGGCTATGGCTATCCGCAAGAACATCACCCTTTCACATCATACCAATCTTTTATCCAAAGTGTGTTTGAAAACCTAGCTCTCCTTGCTGGATTGCTTGCTAAGGAAAATACATCCCCTTCTTCTGTTAACAACCCATGATTCTAAAAAAATTGATTTGCTGCAATCACCTTTATTGTATCTTATTTATTTCCAAGCTTGCAAACACCCTCTAGCATATATCCGTTGTATTTTTCTACAAAAACAAACTTTTCCCTTTGTGATACACAAAAAATGCCTCATAAAATACAAGCAAACCTTGGATATTTTTCATCCTTCACATCCCATGGTTCTGATTGTATCAATGCTTCCTGACCCCTTGCTGTTTTTATGATGTACAAAGCTTGTCCAAAGCAAAAATTACCATTTCCTCCAACATATCCGCACAAGCTTCATAGGTTCTTTTATCACCCCCAAAGGGATCCATGACATCCTCTCCCATACCAATAAAAGCAGCCAAGGTATGCACCTTATCCTTCATAGCAGGAAACATGGACAATACATGAGCATAGTGTCCCATGGTCATGGTTAAAACCACATCCACTTGTTCCAAAAGCAAAAGCTCCAATGCAGTTGCTTGATGCCCTTGTATGGCATAGCCCCGCTCTGTCATCACCTCTATGGCCAGAGGGGAAGCTGGGGCACCAGGGATGGCGCAAGTACCAGCGGACATGACCTCTATGGTATGTGCAAGCCCACGTCTGGCTATATGATAACGCATCATGGCTTCTGCCATACTGCTGCGGCAGGTATTTCCAGTACAAATAAATAACACTTTCATCCTGATTCTTCCTCTTTCTATCTTAATATAAAATTTCGCTCCCTTTTCTTTCTAACAATTTTTTTGGATTAGGTAAAGAACAGTTTAATTCCAATGCCCACCAAGATTATCCCACCTATCAGTTGCGCCCTATCACCAGCCACTCGACTTAGAAAGCGGCCTAACATCAAACCGCCAAAGGTCATGCCTCCTGCCACAATCCCAAAAATAGCTGGGGCTAAGATCATATTCACCTGTTGGGTCCCTAAGGTAAAACCCACACTTAAGGCATCCATACTAACACTCAGGGCCAATACCAACAGCCCCCAGGTATTGACCAAAGCAATCCGGGGAGATTGCTCAGGGTTTTTCTTGATCACATCTTTTAGCATCTTGAAACCAAGATAAACCAAAATTACTGCCCCCACCATAGCCGCAATATCACCAATATACTTTCCTGCCAATTCTCCCACATACCAACCCAACAAAGGCATGGCAATATGAAAAAACAAAACCGTAACACTGATCAGTACAATTTGACGCAACATGACACCAGTCATGCCAATGGCCAAGCACATGGAAAAGGCGTCTGCCCCCAAAGCCACTGCCAATAACACCAACACAGGTATACTCATATTTTACCTCCAAGTTTCTACTTATAGCAAAGCATGTCTCTTACATTTTATTCCCCATCTGTGTTGGTATTAACAATTTTTGCAGCAGCTTTGTGCAAACGATTGGCCACTGCCAACCCCAAACCCACTGGATTTACCCCTTCTACTAAAATAATATCAACCCCTGCCCTATCCAAGGAACGCAAAGCATCATACAAACGGGCCGCTAGCTTCTGTACATCCCCTTGTTTTCCGACCTCCTCAAGCACTGCTCCAGGATAAAAAGCACGATGCTCTTCTGCACAAACAATACCCACCAGTTTCCCCTGGGCCAATTGTTCTTGCAACAATAATTTAATTCTTTGAATTACTTGCTCCCCTTGTCCTTCCACCAGCACCAAAGAAGCAACTGGAGCGTAATGACGATACTTCATACCTGGGGACTTAGGACGTCCAGTAAACCTCCCGTCATGCCCCAAGGCAGGGTCCAAACATACTGTTCCCACCACTCCTTGGACTTCTTCTGGCGTAATGCCCCCAGGACGCAAAATAACCGGCACTGTTCCAGTGGCATCCACCACCGTGGATTCTAACCCCACATCTGCTGTGCCTCCGTCTAAAATAACATCAATACGGCCGTCCAAATCAGCAGCCACATGAACTGCAGAAGTAGGGCTAGGATATCCGGATTGATTGGCGCTGGGCGCTGCCACTGGAACACCGGCAGCCTTTATCAAAGCCAAGGCCACGGGATGCTTGGGCATGCGCAAGGCCACTGTCTTTAGACCAGCTGTAACATGGGAACTAACCACTCCCTGGTGCTTGACAATAATGGTCAAAGGACCAGGCCAAAAGGCATCCATCAGCTGTTTGGCTGTTTCTGTTATTTCAGCAGCCAGAGCATAGGCTGCTTCTTTCTGGGCCAAATGAACAATCAGAGGATTATCCTGGGGCCTTCCCTTGGCTTTAAAAATACGGCTCACTGCTTTATCCAGCAAGGCATTTGCTCCCAAACCATAAACCGTTTCCGTGGGAAAAGCAACCAAACCGCCTTTCCGCAATATAAGGGCAGCTTCTGTAATGATTTGCCCTTCCGGCTCATCTGGATTTACCCGCAGATATTTTGTTTTCATCCATTGTTCTTTCATTTTATCCCTTGCCTTTTATGACAATGTTTTTTACCCCAAACAATGCGTTCCCGCCCAGCTAAATCCAAAAGGATGTCAATCTTCCACTCTGTTTTCATAAGCTGGGCTAATGTTTGGGCTTGTCCGGAGGCGATTTCCATAAGCAAAAGGCCTCCTGGACGCAAATATCGCCAAGCCTGGGGCACCAATTGACGATACAAAGCCAAACCATCCTTGCCCCCGTCCAAGGCTAACAAAGGCTCATAATTTTTCACATCAGCCATTAAGCCAGCTATTTCTGGAGAAGGAATATACGGGAGATTGGCAATGATAACATCCACCTTACCTTGGATTTCTAAAGGCAAGGCTGCCAATAAATCGCTGGGCAACAAAGATACTTGGGGCAAAACCCCATGTATGGCAGCATTCTTTCGGGCTACAGCCAAAGCCTTAGAGGAGATATCCAGGCCATATACCTGAGCCTGGGGCCATGAACAAGCTAATGTAATGGCAATGGCCCCACTGCCAGTCCCCACATCCACAAGGCACCCTGGAGGATTAGGTTCTTTTTGGACAAAATCCAAGGCAATTTCCACCAAGGACTCTGTTTCCGGCCGGGGAATCAATACAGCAGGAGAAACAAAAAACTTTAGCCCCATGAATTCCTTGCTCTCCAACAAATAAGCAATTGGTTCCCCTTTCCCTCGCCGCTCCAAAAGGGCTTGATATTGTTTTACCCTTGGCATTGCCACGCCCATATGGGAAGAAGCATACAGGTGCACCCGACTACAGTCTAGACAATGTCCCAATAGGACTTCTGCATCCAATCTGGGGTTGGGTATATTTTTTTGTCGCAAAAAGGCGGTTGCATTGGCCAGCAACCGCCCTATGGTTTTGTCCTTTTGGGTCATCATATCAGCAATCCATTTCCGCCTTTATCCCATTTGACTTACAATAAAAAACCTATGCTTCCGCTGCTTTTAAATTTTCTGCTTGATAATAGCCAATCAAAGCATCAATGATTTCATCCAAATTGCCCATCAGTATTTCCGGCAACCGGTGAGTGGTTAGCCCAATGCGATGATCCGTCACTCTGGCCTGGGGGAAATTGTATGTACGAATGCGTTCGCTGCGATCCCCGCTGCCCACTTGGGATTTACGGTTGCTGGCAATTTCCTGCCGCTGCTCTTCCTGTAATTTATCCATGATTCTAGCCCGCAACACTCGTAAAGCCTTGTCTTTATTTTTATGCTGGCTTTTTTCATCCTGACAAGAAACCACAATACCAGTGGGAATGTGGGTCAAACGGACAGCTGATTGGGTGGTATTCACTGATTGGCCCCCTGGACCAGTGGAACAAAACAAATCAACCCGAATATCATTGGGATTGATATCCACTTCCACTTCTTCAGCTTCAGGCAAAACAGCCACTGTGGCGGCTGAGGTATGAATGCGTCCCTGGGACTCGGTGGAAGGAACCCGTTGGACCCGATGGGTACCGCTTTCAAACTTTAGCATACTATAGGCGCCCTTTCCTTCCACCATAAAAACAACCTCTTTAAAACCACCAATATCTGTATAACTGGTGTTCATAATGTCCACTTTCCAACCTTTGCGTTCTGCATAGCGGGTATACATTTTAAACAAATCTGCCGCAAAAAGAGCTGCTTCTTCTCCCCCTGTGCCAGCCCGGATTTCTACCAACACATTCTTATCATCATTGGGATCCTTTGGCAACAGCAAAATCCTCAACTGAGATTCTAAGGCCTGTTGTTTTTCAGCCAATGAAGCCAATTCCAATTCCAACATTTCTTTAAATTCTGGATCCGGTTTATCCTCCAACATATCTTTGGCATCCTGGATTTCCTCCAGAACTGTTTTTAATTCCCGATAAGCCCCCACCACTTCTGTCAATTCCGAATGGCTTTTTACATATTGCTGCCATCGGTTATTATCAGCTATCACTGCCGGATCCGCAATTTTCTGCTCCAGCTCTTCATAGTGCTGCTCAAGGCCCGCCAACTTATCTAACATGGTAGTCTTCCTTTCCATCTTTCCGCACAGCTTCAAAAGCTGCTATGGCTACTTCCACTTGAGTATCATCCGGTTCTCTGGTGGTAAGTCCCTGCATCCAACGTCCAGGGACCAGGAAAAACCGGCACAAAGGATTTTCTGCATACCGGGCTGATAATTTCAATAACTCATAGGATAGCCCCGCCAACACAGGTAATAACAACAAACGAGAAATGACGCTAAAAAGCAACGCCTGATGCCCTAACAAAGAAAATACAAAAATACTCATGACCAATACAATCAAAATAAAGCTGGTTCCACAACGGGGATGAAACGTAGAATATTTCTGCACTGTGGATGCCTGCAAATTTTCCCCGGCTTCATAGGCATTGATGACTTTATGTTCCGCTCCATGATATTGAAAAACCCTGCGAATATCCGCCATTCGTCCAATGATCATGACATAAGCCAAAAATAAAAACAAGCGTACAACGCCCTCTATCAAATTTTGGAGAAACACGCTATGAATAAAACCCTTTGTAAAATGGGCTGCCCCTGTGGGCAAGGCCACAAAAAATATTGCCGCTACCCCAAAGGCAAACAACATGGTTAAGGCAATCTCTGTTTTGCTTAATTCTTCTTCTTCACCCAAGGCCTGGTTGGCTGAATAACTTAAAGCTTCTATTCCCACCAATAGGGATTCCACCAAGGCCACTACACCCCGTACAAAAGGCCATTTTAGAAAAGGATATCGTTTTGTTATAGAGCCCACGTCTTTTTCATCCAAAACAATATTACCTTCAGGAGAACGCACTGCCACTGCCCGGCTGGATGGTCCCCGCATCATAACCCCTTCTATGACCGCCTGACCACCGTATTGGAATCCTGCCATTATCATCCCTCCTTTTGTATGCGGAAATAGCAGAGCACTGCTCTGCTATCTAAAATCCTCTTTTCTGACCATCACGTTTAACATATCTCTTGCATTTTATCCATACTTTTATTTTAAACCATACTTTTTGCGGAACCGATCAGCCCGTCCGCCCACTTCCACGGCTCGCTGGGAACCCGTGTAAAATGGATGGCATTTGGAACAAATTTCAACCCGCAATTCTTTCTTAGTGGAAAGAGCTTCAAATGTTTCACCACAAACACAACTTACTTTTGCCATATTCAATGTGGGATGTATTCCCTCTTTCATACCACTCACCTCTTTCATTCAGAAATCTATTTGCTCTATGAACCATTTTTCCTGGTTCATTGCGTATTCATCATGATTGCAACGAGCACTGCTGGCCTTAGATACACTATTACCCTTGTCTTTGTAACAACGCATATTATATCACAGACCAAGCATAGCCGCAACAAATTTGATAATTTCTACCTTCCAGGTCTTTTCTCCTGCTTGGGTTTCTGGTCTTTGTCAATAAACATTACTTGACTGGATGGGAAAAATTCCCCACCTTTATTTTTGGTATTTGTTGCAACCCCTCAAGCAATCCCCCCACCCCTACACATTCTCCCCGGGCTTTGGGCATGGAAGCTAAAAATGTATCAGGATCAATATTTAAGTTGCGCATTTGGACCATATTGATATTGTACTGAAAAAGCATTGCCAACAAAGCGTCCATTTCTTCCTCCCGATCTGTAAAACCAGGAAAAAGCAATAGATTGATGGATACGAAAATACCTTGGGCCCGGGCATAGGCAATGGATTGCTTCACTTGATGCAATGAATAGTCTTTAGGCCGGTAATAGGCATTGTAAGCCTCCTCCCGGGCACTGATAAGGCTAACCCGCAGCGAATCCAGCCCAGCATCACAGGCAGCCACAATGCCCTTGGTAAAACCAGCATTGGTATTCATATTCAAGGTACCTTCTTTGGTAGCCTGCCGGATCATGCGTACAGCAGAAGGAACTATGGGAGACAAGGCAGGCTCTCCTTCACAACCTTGGCCAAAACTAATAATAGCTTCAGGGCTGCCATTGAGGTGGGGTACAGCAATTTCCGCCACTTCTTCTTGTAAGGGGGTAAACTGAATCCTGGACTGGGGAGCAGGACAACATTCTGCTGGCTGTAAAGAAATGCACCCCATACAACGGGCATTGCAACGGGGAGATACGGGGATTCCGCCCTCCCAATGACGGTAAAAAATATTTTGCGCTGTAAAACATTGATATTGCAAAGCACAATGGGCCAGTTGTTTGACAATACGATTATGAGGCATTTGCAGTTGTGCCTTCGCAACCATTTGGGGTAATTCCGGTGTATTGTAATACTGGGGATCCCAGTATTTAGGCTCATCTGTTTTACGGGCAGCCACATACAGCTTCCCCTTGTGCCATGCCACTGCCGCATATCCGAATAAAGGCAAACTTTTATCTTTCTTTTTACGTCGGTAAGCTGGTAATAAGGTACGGGTATATCCTTGAGGTAACAATGCCCCCAAAGCATAAGCAGGTTTGCCCCAAGCGTCTTGTTCCCATAACCTAAATTTTCCTGTTTTGCTCAGCCCAGCTGGGTGCCCCTGGGGAATGGACACCAAAGAAGCGCCTGCCGGCAATTCCATCATATCCTCTTCCTCTAGCGCTGTAAAAACATCACCACTTCGACCTAAAGCCAGAAGGCTTGGCTGATCGTAGAAACGTCCCTGCTCATCAGCATAAACCATTGTATACATACTTTACCCCCAGCAGCTTGATGAAAAGCAACAAATTTAAGGCATTGACAACATCACCACATATAATAGGCTGTTGACAAAAACTTGTCAACAGCCTATTCTTTTCCACAGTAGTTATTCTTAAAAAGCTATATAAATTTTTTATAAAAATCAATTATACTTTGGTATTTGCTAAAAATAACAGGGGATTCACTTGTTTTCCATTGACCCGTACTTCCAAATGCAAATGCGGTCCTGTGGAACGTCCTGTACTACCAACCAAGGCAATCACTTGCCCTTGCTCCACAGATTCACCTTTTTGCACCAATAAACTTGCTGCATGGGCATAGACTGTTTCCAAGCCATTGCCATGGTCCACTGTGACCATCAATCCATAGGTTCCCATTTCATCTGCATAGGTTACCACGCCCTTTTGAACAGCTAAAATAGGATATCCCATATTGGCTGCTAAATCCAAGCCCTTGTGCAATCTCCCCTCCCTTTCTCCAAAGGGAGAGCTAATCCAGCCCATCACAGGCCAAATCATTTTTTCCTCTGGCACTACTGGCTCTGCCCCAGGGGTGGGGATTTTTTCAGTGGCAACTGGTATCAACAAATTTTCTCCTGCCTTGAGAAAACGTCCATCAGCAATGCGATTGCACTGGATCAACTGCTCCACAGAAACCCCGTAATCTTTCCCTATGGACCAAAGGGTCTCTCCTGAAACAACTTGATGGATTTGGGCATCTGGTATTTGCAACACCTGCCCTACCACAATGAAATCACCACTGGACAATTGATTGTATTTTGACAACTCATCCGGACCCATTCCAAAGCTTTGGGCAATGGCATATAATGTATCCCCTGGCGCTACCACATAAAATCCCTTAGAAGGGGCTACTTGCTGTTTTTCATCATTGCCATTGGCATAAGCAGGATATTGGGCTCCTGTATCCATCCACATAGCCAATAGCAATAGGAGCATCAGGAAACCAATGGCCAAGATTGAACGTACTTTTTTGGATGCAAACATTTTTTCTCTCCTCATGTTTTGCATGTTTTTCATACCTCAAATAGACAAAATAAAAAGGCAATGCTTACTGCATGCCTTTAACAGGATTTCCTTATTTTTTATTTTTTATACACCACTTGCTCGTAACATGACTTTATTCCTATATTGATTGCCATGCATCAACATGCCGGGTATTTGGATTTCTATTGCTGACTATCTTGCCCCTTGCCTGCATTTGGTTCTTGCCGTTTGGTAATTTGATCCGGTAATTTTGCAGAACGGTTGATAATGGTCCTTTTGGGTGCTTTAAAGCTTTGCATAAATTCTGCATTGGTTTTGGTTTTTTTCATTCGCTCTAACATCATTTCCAAAGCTTCCACTGGAGCCATTCCAGCCACCCCCCGGCGATAATGCCAAGTCCATTCCAATTCATCCTTAGTGAGTAATAATTCTTCCTTACGAGTCCCGGAACGCACCACATCAATGGCTGGGAAAATCCGCCTTTCAGCTAATTTTCGGTCTAAAATCAGCTCCATATTGCCTGTTCCTTTGAACTCCTCAAAGATGACATCATCCATACGACTGCCAGTATCTACTAAGGCTGTGGCTAATATGGTTAAACTGCCCCCTTCTTCCACATTGCGAGCTGCCCCAAAAAATCGTTTGGGACGATGCAAAGAAGCGGGATCAACTCCTCCGCTTAAGGTTCTACCACTGGGGGATACCACCAAATTATGTGCTCTGGCCAAACGGGTGATACTGTCCATTAAAATCACCACATCTTTTTTATGCTCCACCAAACGTTTAGCTCTTTCCAATACCATATCCGCAGCCTTTACATGATTTTCCGGTGGCTCATCAAAGGTTGAACTTACCACTTCTCCATCCACCGAACGTTCGATATCTGTCACTTCCTCTGGACGTTCATCAATGAGCAAAACCATCAGGTGAATATCCGGATAATTTTGGGTAACACTATGGGCAATTTCTTTGATTAATATTGTTTTGCCAGCTTTAGGGGGAGATACAATCAATCCCCGTTGGCCTTTGCCAATGGGAGCAATCAAATCAATTAAGCGGGTGGAATAATCACTGGGGGAACGTTCTAAACGCAATCTTTCTTGGGGGTACAAGGGCGTTAAACCATCAAAATGCAATCGCTCACTGGAGAGCTCCGGGGCGTAACCATTCACTTGTTCTACCCGTAATAAAGCAAAGTACTTCTCATTGTCTTTAGGGCTTCGTACTTGTCCGGTCACCCGATCCCCGGTACGTAAATCAAAACGCCTTCTTTGGGAAGCAGAAACATAAATATCATCATTGCTGGGCAGATAACTAAAAGGCCTTAAAAAGCCATATCCATCCGGTAACATTTCCAAAATGCCGCTGGCTACCAAGGAACCATTTTTTTCAGTCATGGCTTTGTTAATTTCAAAGATCAATTCTTTTTTACGCAACCTTGAATAACCGCTTAACTCCATTTCTCTGGCAATTTTATACAATTCCTGTAGAGTTTTACTTTCTAAATCTTGATGCGTCAAATCAAAAAGCCTTCCTTTCCAAATATATTAAGAAACCATTGGGAAAATTGATATTTACATGGAATAAAAAATCATTTGAAATGCATATGGGGAGAGAAGCTTTGTTCTTTGTATATCCCGCAGATTATTGATCGTTGTCTTGACAAGCATGATGAGAAGCATTTGTTTTACTCTTTCGCTTTTGCCGTATCAAAAAAATTTGATACATGCTACCATACATCAAA